>NZ_CALJNI010000014.1:0-140317 GCF_937982035.1 uncultured Azonexus sp. | reverse complement strand
GAAGTAGTCTCGCAACGGCCGTCTGCGACGCATGGCGGACGAACCCGCCATGCGCGCGGCGCCGGGGCCTGCGAAGCCATGCATACGCTCGACCTGCGCGGCGTGACCGTGGCCTACGCTGGCGCGGGGGGCGGCCACACCCTGGCGCTGGCACCGATCGATCTGTCGATGCGCTCGGGCGACTTCGTGGGCGCCATTGGCGCGTCCGGCTGCGGCAAGACGACCCTGCTGCGCGCCATTGCCGGCCTGGAAATGCAGGACGAAGGCGAGATCGTCCATGCCGGTCGCGACATTTCCCGGCTGCCGCCGGGGCAGCGCGATTACGGCATCGTCTTCCAGTCGTATGCGCTCTTCCCCAACCTTTCCGTTGCCGACAACGTCGCCTACGGTCTGAACTCGAGCCGCAACGAACGCCGTCTGGCCAAGCAAAGGGTCGAGGAAATGCTCGAACTGGTCGGCCTGCCGGGCACCCAGGCCAAGTATCCGGCGCAGTTGTCCGGCGGCCAGCAGCAGCGCATCGCGCTGGCCCGGGCACTGGCGACGGCGCCCGACATGTTGCTGCTCGACGAACCCCTGTCGGCGCTCGATGCCATCGAGCGCGTCCGCCTGCGCGGCGAAATCCGCGCCCTGCAGACCCGTCTCGGGGTGACCACGATCATGGTCACGCACGATCAGGAAGAAGCCCTGGCCATGGCCGATCGCATCGTCGTCATGCAGCAGGGGCGCATCCAGCAGATCGGCGAACCGCGCGACATTTACCGCCAGCCCGGCAACGATTTCGTCGCCGATTTCATCGGCCGGGGCAACCTGCTCACGGCCGAACGCGTCGGGCCGCACCACGCCCGCAGCGGCGACCTGCTGCTGCGCACCGCCGCCGAACTGCCGCCCGCTGCAACTGCCCGCTTCTACGTCCGTCCCGAGGACATCCGTCTGCACGATACCCTCGACCAGGGCGAGAACACCTTCTACGGCCATGTGCTCAAGTGCGAGTTCCTCGGTCCGTATTCGCTGGTCACGCTGCGCGCGCACACGGCCGACGGTCGGCCGCTGGTCGCCCAGTTTTCCAGCAACTACCTGTGCGGTCGCGAAATCCGCCCGGGGGCGATGTTGCGCCTGGGCATTCCCGCCGAGCATCTGCAGCCCTTGCCGGAGGCGGCATGATCCTGCGCCGGCCGCTTGTTTTCCGCTCCGGCGCAGAGCGTCTGCCGGGCGTCCTGCTGCTCGGCGCCGCCGTCGCCCTGGCCTTGTTCCTGGTCCTGCCGCTGCTGGCCCTGCTGGTCGGCAGCGTGCGCGACGACGACGGCGCTTTCAGCCTTCTCCGCTTTGCCGAATTCGCCGCCACGCCGGGAATGGCGACGGCGGCCTGGAACACGCTGTGGGTGGCGGCGCTGGTGACGGCGCTCACGGTGCCGCTGGCCTTTCTTTACGCTTACGCCATCCAGCGCGCCTGTCTGCCGCTGCGCGGCCTGTGGCGGCTGATCGGCCTGTCGGCATTGCTCGGGCCGTCGCTGGTCGGGGCGATTGCCTTCATCCAGTGGTTCGGCACCCAGGGCGTGCTCAAGGCCTGGCTGGGCGGCGCCTCGGTGTATGGTCCGATCGGCATCGTCATGGCCACGGTCTACGCGGCTTTCCCGCACGCCCTGATGATCCTCGTCGTCGCCCTGGCCACCGCCGACGGCCGTCTCTACGAAGCCGCCGATGCGCTCGGTGCCTCGCGCTGGCGGCGTTTCCGCACGGTGACGCTGCCGGCCGCCAAGTACGGGCTGATCAGCGCGGCGCTGGTGGTGTTCGCCTATTCGGTCAGCGAGTTCGGCATCCCCAAGGTGATCGGCGGCAATTTCCCGGTGCTGGCGGTCGAGGTCTATGTCCAGGTTGTCGGCCAGCACAACTTCGGCCGCGGCGCCATCGTCGCCCTGCTGCTCCTGCTGCCGGTGCTGTTCGCCTTCGCCGTCGATACCTGGGTGCAGCGCCGCCAGCAGGCCAGCCTGACCGCTCGCGCCGTGCCTTATCAGCCGCGCCCCGGCCGCCGCCGCGACCTGCCCTTGCTGCTCTACTGCCTGCTGCTGGCGACGGCGATGCTCGGCGTGCTCGGCATGGCCATGTACACCTCGCTGGTCCGCTTCTGGCCGTACAACCTTGAACTGACGCTCGACCACTACATCTACGGCCTGGCCGAAGCCGGTGTCCTGGCCGCCTGGCAGAACAGCCTGAAGATTGCCGCGCTGACCGCACTGTTCGGCACGCCGCTGGTCTTCCTCACCGCCTGGTTGCTCGAGCGCACGTCGGCGCGGCCGGCCGCATTGAGCACAGCGGTGCGGGCGATGGCGGCGCTGCCGATGGGCGTGCCCGGCTTGGTGCTGGGCATTGGCTACATCCTCTTCTTCAATTCGCCGGATAACCCGCTGAACGGCCTTTACCACACCCTGGCGATCATGGTCGTTGCCACCGTCGTCCATTTCTACACACCCTGCCACCTGACTGCGGTGACCGCGCTGAAGAGCCTGGACCGCGAATTCGAGGCAGTGTCGGCCTCGCTCAAGGTGTCGCGCTTCGTCACCCTGTGGCGGGTGACGCTGCCGGTCTGCCTGCCGGCGGTGCTGGAAATCGCCCGTTACCTGTTCATCAACGCGATGACCACGGTGTCGGCACTGGTCTTCCTCTACGCCAGCGACACCCTGCCGGCGGCAGTCGCCATCCTCAACCTCGACGAGGCCGGTGAACTCGGTCCGGCGGCGGCGATGGCGACGCTGATCGTGCTTACCTCGGCGCTGATCAGTCTCGTCTATTCCCTGCTCACCCATTTGCTGTTGCGCCGCCACCAGGCCTGGCGCCATTTCCAACGATGAAATTTCCGGAGAACCCATCCATGTACGCCGTCGACCGCGACCCGCTGCTGCTCACCCCCGGCCCCCTGACCACCTCGCTGCGCACCAAGCAGGCGATGCTGCACGACTGGGGTTCCTGGGACGCCGCCTTCAACCGCATCACCGCCGACGTCTGCCGGCAGCTGGTCGCCATCGCCCACGGCGAGGACAGCCACGTCTGCGTGCCGCTGCAGGGTTCCGGCACCTTCTCGGTCGAAGCCGCGCTGGGCACCCTGGTGCCGCGCCAGGGCAAGGTGCTGGTGCCGAACAACGGCGCCTACTGCGCGCGCATCCTGAAGATCCTCAGCTACCTCGGGCGCGAGGCCGTCGAACTGCGCTTCGCCGAAGACCAGCCGGCCGACCCGGCGGCGATCGAGGCGGCGCTCGCCGCCGACCCGGCGATCACCCACGTCGCCCAGGTCCATTGCGAAACCGGCACCGGCATCCTCAACCCGCTCGCCGAGATCGCCGCCGCCGTCGCTCGCCAGGGCCGCGAGCTGATCGTCGACGCGATGAGTTCCTTCGCCGCCCTCGACATCGACCTGCGCACGACGCCGATCGCGGCGCTGGTCGCCGCTTCCGGCAAGTGCCTCGAAGGCGTGCCCGGGATGGGCTTCGTCATCGTCCGCCGCAGCGCGCTGGAAGCCGCCGCCGGCAACTGCCATTCGCTGGCGATGGACCTGCACGACCAGTGGACCTACATGCAGAAGACCACGCAATGGCGGTTCACGCCGCCGACCCACGTCGTCGTCGCGCTGCACGAAGCGCTTGCACAGTACGCCGAGGAAGGCGGACTGGCTGCCCGCCAGGCCCGCTACGCCGCCAACTGCGCGGCGCTGGTCGACGGCATGGCCGGGCTCGGCCTCAAGCCTTTCCTGGCGCCCGAGCATCAGGCGCCGATCATCGTCACCTTCCACGCGCCGGCCAGCCCGAACTACGACTTCAAGGCCTTCTACGCGGCGGTGCGCGACAAGGGTTTCATCCTCTACCCGGGCAAGCTGACCCAAGTTGAAACCTTCCGTGTCGGCTGCATCGGCGCGCTGACCGTTCAGGACATCGCCAAGGTCGTCGATGCCGTGGCTGCGACGCTGCGCGACATGCAAGTTGCGGTAGCTGAATGAACGAACGTGACATCCTGATCGTTGGCGGCGGCATCTTCGGCGCCGCCGTCGCCTACGAACTCGCCCGCCACGGGCTCGGCGAGCGCGTCCTCGTCCTCGAACGCCTGCAGCCGGCGGCCGGCGCGACCAGCCGGGCGGCGGCGCTGGTGACCATGGTGCGCGACGATCCCGGGCAGATCGCGCTGGCCCGCCAGACCTTCCGCACGATGGCCGAACTCGAACAGGAATTCGGCGAGGACATCGGCCGGCGCACGGTCGGCGCACTGCACGCGGCGCCAGCCAGCCACCTGGCAGTGTTGCAGGCGCGTGCCGCAGGCGCCGCCGCGCACGGCATCGCCAGCACTTGGCTGGACAAAGCCGAGGCGCTCGCCCGCGCCCCCTGGCTGGCGCCGGAATCCTTCGATCACGCGGTCTTCTTCCCCGACGAGTGCTACGTCGAACCCTATCTGTTCGCCACCGCCCTGCTGCGCGCTGCCATCGCGGGCGGCGTGCGCTGCACCAGCGCGGAAGTGACGCGCATCGTCGCCGACGCCGGCACAGTGCGCGGCGTCGAGCTGGCCGACGGCAGCACGCTGGCCGCCGGCCTTGTCGTCAATGCCGCCGGCGCCTGGGCCAATCGGCTCAGCGTCGATCTCGGCCTGCCGCTGCCGATGGCGCCGGTACGCAGCCAGTACTGGATCAGCGAGCCGGCGCCGATCTTTCCGCGCGACGGCGCCATCGTCCTGCTGCCGGCGATCCGCGCCTACGCCCGGCCCGAGGTCGGGGCCCTGCTGTTCGGCATCCGCGAGCGCCAGCCGGCGGTTGCCGACGCGCGCTCGCTGCCGGCCGACCTCGCCGGTTTCGTCTTCGACCCCGACGACGCCGACGGCTGGGCCAACCTGGCCGAAGGCGCCGACGAACTGGCGCCCTGCTTCCCGGCACTGAACACGCTGGGCATCGCCCATTACCTGACCGGGCCGAGCAACTACACGCCCGACCGGCAGCTGGTCGTCGGCGCCGCGCCGAAGATCGCCGGGTTGTACGTCGCCAGCGGCTGCAACGGCTCGGGGATCAGCTTCGCCGGCGGCGTCGGTCGGCTGATCGGCGAACTGATCCGCGGTGCCGCGCCCTTCGTCGATCCGCAGCCCAGCGCCCCGGGCCGGCGCGGCGATTTCGACCCCTACGCCCCCGACTTCCTCGCCGCCTGCGCCGCCGCGCGGGCCGGAAAAACATCCGGCTGAACCGCCGCCACCTTACGGAGACACTCCATGCAACAGCAACTTGAAGCAGTCATTTTCGACTGGGCCGGGACCACGGTCGATTTCGGCTCCTTCGCGCCGACCCAGATTTTCGTCGACGCCTTCCGCGCCGCCTACAACTTCGACCTGACGCTGGCCGAAGCCCGCGGCCCGATGGGTCTGGGCAAGTGGCAGCACATCGAGGCGCTCGGCCGCGATCCGGCGGTCGACGCCCGCTGGCGGGCAAAATTCGGGCGGCCGATGAACAACGACGACATCGACCACCTCTACCGCACCTTCCTGCCGCTGCAGGTCGAACGCGTCGGCGCACACGCGGCGCTGATTCCCGGCACCCTGGAGACGGTTGCCGCCTTGCGCGAGCGTGGCCTGAAGATTGGTTCGACCACCGGCTACCCGCGCCAGGTCATGGAAAAACTGATGGTCGCTGCCGCCGCCAATGGCTACGCGCCGGACTGCACCGTCTGCGCCGATGATCTCGCCGCCGGCGCCCGCCCCGGCCCGTGGATGGCACTGCAGTGCGTGCTCGACCTGAAGGTCGGCAACGTGGCGCATTGCGTCAAGGTTGACGACACCCTGCCGGGCATCCTCGAAGGGCGCAACGCCGGCATGTGGACGGTCGGGCTGATGCTCTCCGGCAGTCCGGCCGGGCTGACGCAGGCCGAGTTCGAGGCGGCCGACGAGGATACGCTGGTCGCGCTGCGCGCCCGCATCGGCCGCGAGTTCACCGGCGCCGGCGCGCATTACGTGATCGACACGATCGCCGATCTACGCGCGGTCCTTGCCGACATCGAGAACCGGCTTGCTCATGGCGAACGGCCGTGACCGGCTTGTCATGAAAGCTTAGCAATGGGTGTTTAAGGTGCATTCAGCCAAGGAGGATTCATGAATGCGCCATACCCTGAGCCATTGCCCGGCATGGGCAAAACCGGCATTGCCGTTTCAGCCGCCGGAGAAGCTGTGATGCTCGATATCGCCTTTGTCACCGAAACCTATCCGCCCGAGGTGAACGGGGTGGCGATGACCGTTGGCCGGCTGGTCGGCGGTCTGCGCGATCTCGGGCACCGGGTCGAGGTGCTGCGTCCGCGTCAGGGCGCGGAAGACGCCGGCAGCGAACTGGATGTTCCCCTGCCGGGCGTGCCCTTGCCCGGCTATCCGGGGCTGCGTTTCGGCCTGCCGGCCGGGCGGATGCTGGCCCGGCGCTGGCGCGGCCGGCGGCCGGACCTGGTGCACGTGGTCACCGAGGGGCCGCTCGGCTGGTCGGCGGTGGCCGTGGCGCGGCGGCTGGGCATCCCGGTGACTTCGGGGTTTCATACCAATTTCGACCGCTACAGCGTGCATTACGGCATGGGCTGGTTGCGTCCGGCCGTGGCGGCCTACCTGCGCATCCTGCATCGGCGCACCTTGGCGACCATGGTGCCGACGGCGGCGCTGGCTGCCGATCTGGCCGGTGCAGGCGTGCCCGGCGTGCGTGTAGTTGGGCGCGGTGTCGATACCGTGTTGTTCGATCCGCAACGGCGCGATCCGCTGCTGCGCGCCGGTTGGGGGGCGGTCGGCGAAGGGCCGGTGTGCCTCTATGTCGGCCGCCTGGCGCCGGAAAAGAACCTGGCGCTGATCGAGAAATGCTTTGCCGCTATTCAGGTCTGGCATCCCGGTGCCCGCATGGTCTGGGTCGGCGATGGACCGTCGGCACGCCAGCTGCGGCAGGAACACCCGGATCATCATTTTGCCGGCATGCGCCATGGCGAGGATCTGGCCCGCCATTATGCGAGCGCCGACATCTTCCTTTTTCCCAGCCTCAGCGAAACCTACGGCAACGTCGTGGCCGAGGCCATGGCCAGCGGTGTGCCGGTCGTGGCTTACCGCAGCGCGGCGGCGGCTGAACTGGTGGCCGACCGCGTCAACAGTGTGGCTGTCGCGCCCGGCGACGAGAAGGCTTACGTCGATGCTGCACTGTGGTGCGTCGAAATGCCCGAACGGCTTGCCGCGATGGGGCACCGGGCACGCGACGACATGCTGGTGCGCAACTGGCCCGGCGTGGTGTCCGCCTTCGAACAGGTTGCTCGCGAGGCCATCGCCGGCGGCAATTAAACCCGGCCGCTACTCCAGCGGATCAGGGCCTGTTTCAGGGCCACATGGCTGACCGGCTTGGCCAGGTAATCGTCCATGCCGGCCGCCAGGCAGGCTTCGCGGTCGCCCTGCATGGCATTGGCGGTCATGGCGATGACCGGTACGGTCCGCATGGCCTCGCCGGCTTCGCCGGCACGCAGGCGGCGGGTGGCCTCGAAACCGTCCATGACCGGCATCTGGCAATCCATCAGGACCACGTCGATGTCTTCATCGCGCAGCCGGGCCAGGGCCTCTTCACCATTGTTCACGGCGACATGCCGGCAGGCGAGCTTGCCGAGCAGGGCGCCGGCGACCTTCTGGTTGATCAGATTGTCCTCGACCAGCAGTACCCGCAGGCCGTCGCGCAGCTGCGTGTCCGGTTCGCCGGCCGGGCAGGCCGGCGCACTGCTGCGGTCGATGACGAAGGGCAGTTCGATGCGGAAGGTGCTGCCTTCTCCCGGCGTCGATTCGACGGCGATGCTGCCGCCCATCAGTTCGATCAGGCGCTTGCAGATCGACAGGCCGAGGCCGGTGCCGCCAAACTGGCGGGTGGTCGAGGCGTCACCCTGGAAGAAGGGCGAGAACAGGCCGGCGATCACGGTCGGCGACATGCCGATGCCGGTGTCGCTGACCGAAATCTGCAGGCACTGTTTGTCGTCGTCCAGGGGCCAGCCGGTGAAATGGACGCAGACGCTGCCGACCGAGGTGAATTTGACGGCATTGCCGACCAGGTTGATCAGGGTCTGGCGCAGGCGGCCGGGGTCGCCGATCAGGCGTGCGGGAACGGTCGGGTCGATGTTGCCGGTGAGTGCGATTTCCTTGGTGACGGCCGAGTGGCCGAGCAGTGCCAGGGTGTCGTGCAGGACTTCGGCCGGGGCGAAGGGAATGTGTTCGACTTCCAGCTTGCCGGCTTCGACCTTGGAAAAGTCGAGCACGTCGTTGATCAGCCCGAGCAGGCCGTCGGCGCTGTGGCGGATGGTTTCCGCGTAATCGCGCTGCTCGGCGTTCAGCGGCGTGGCCAGCAGGAGGTCGGCCATGCCGATCACGCCGTTCATCGGGGTGCGGATTTCGTGGCTCATGTTGGCCAGGAAGCTGCCCTTGGCGATGCTGGCGGCTTCCGCCGCGGCGCGGGCATTGTCGAGTTGTTCGTGGGCGCGCATGCGCTCGATCAGGCCGCCGGCCCAACGGGCCAGCAACTGGATGAATTCGAGGTCCGAAGGGTCGAAGTCGTGGTCGCGATGCTGGCGCGACGAGAAATTGATCGTCCCGTACAGCGCGCCGTCGACCCGGATCGGCGTGCCCAGGAAGCAGGCCAGCTTGAACTCGCGGAAACTCGGATGATCGCAGTAGTCGGATTCGGCGACGTTGACCAGCTGGAACAGTTTGTCCTGGCGGATGATTTCGGCGCAGAAGGTGTCGCCGAGCGTGAATTCCTGATTGTCGGCGAGCAGGCCGTCAGGACAGACCTGGACTTCGATCCGGTAGCGGTCGGCCGCCGGGTCGATGTGGCTGATGATGGCGTATTCGAGGTGCAGGTGCTCGCTGGCCAGACGCAGCCCCTGGCGCAGGATTTCCCGCGGGTCGAGACCCTTGATCGTGGCGATTTCGTTGAGCGCCTGCAGGGCGGCCAGCTGGCGCTTGAGGCGCAGTGCCTGCAGGCGCTGTTCGGTGATGTCCTCGAAAACGCCCAGGTAATTGACCAGCTGTCCGTGGCTGTCGCGGACGACGGAAATGGTCAGCCATTCCTCGATCAGGCGGCCGTCCTTGCGCTGGTTGATGATTTCGCCGCGCCAGATGTCGCGTTCGTTGATGGCCTCCCACATCTGCCGGTAGAACCCGGCATCGTGCCTGCCGGAGCTGAAGATACTCGGGGTCTGGCCGACCAGTTCGCCGGCACTGAAGCCGGAAACCTTCTCCAGTTGCGGGTTGACGGCGAGGATGCGGCGCTCGGCGTCGGTCACCAGGATGCCGCTGGTGCTGTTCTCGAATACCTGGGCCGCCAGTTGCCGTTCGTGATGCAGGCGGGCCTCGTTGATCAGGCCGCGGCGGACGCGGCCGATCAGCAGCAGGCTCAGGGTGATGATGACCAGCAGCGCGATGCCGGTGATCCCCAGGGTGATCTTCGCTTCGGTGTACCACTGCTGCAACGCATGTTCGCGGTCCACATGCACGAGCACGAACAGGGGGTAGTTGCGCGAAGCGCGGTAGGCGCTGAGCATCTGCCGGTCGCCGTCGATGTCTTCGGCGCGGCTGCCGATTTCGCTGTCGTGCATCTCGGTCAGCGGCGGACCGCTCAGGTGTAGGCTGCCCGGCATCAGGTCGTCGCGCGACGAAAGCATGACGATGCCGCGATAGTCGAGGATCTCGACCAGTGTCAGTTGCGGATCGATGTGGTGCGAGAAGTGGTTGATGAAATAGTCGGGATTGAAGGCGGCGATCATCTGCAGGCGGCGCTCGCCGACCTGCGCCTCGCGAACGACCGGAAAGAAGCTCGGGCTGTCCGGCGGGATCGGGCTGCGGGTGGTGCTGGGCGAACCATCGGCCAGGTCGCGGCCGAGCCAGGGCACACCGATGCGCGGGAAACTGGCGATTTCACCGCCTTCGCGCGCCGGCTGGAAATCGCTGCTGTCGATCTGCCGGCCGACGTTTTCCGGGTTGGAACTGACCAGGATGCGACCATGCTCGTCGGCAATCGACAGCGAGCGGATGAACAGGAGTCGGCGCAGCATGCCTTCCAGTTGCCGGGCCGTCGCCCTCTTGTCGATCTGCCCGCCGTCGATCAGTTCGGGCATGGCCTGCAGGCTGAGGTCGGCCAGGGACAGCGTCTGCGTGAGTTGTTCCTCGAACACCCGGGCGTGGGCGCGGGCGTCCTCCAGATGGCTGTCCAGGGCGTCCTGACGCAGGCGCAGGACGTGCGACAGGCTGCCGAGCAGGACGGCGACGATCAACACCACCTGCAGACCGATCAGCAGGCGGGTGATGACGCCGGTGCGGCTGCCGGGCGGTAGCGGAGCGTCAGTCGAGAACGGCAATTGGCAACAGGCCGTGACGTTCGGCGAAGGCCTTCAGTTCCCCGCTGCGCTTGGCGCGCACCAGGAAGTCCTCGACCCGCGCGTGCCAGCGGTCGTCACCCGGGCGCATGGCCCAGGCGTAGGGCGTGATGTGATAGGTGCTGTCCGGCTTGATCAGGCGCGCCCAGTCGGTGGTGCGCAGCATGCGCAGGGTGAACGGGAAATCGGTCATGAACACGTCGGCGCGTCCGGATTCGACTTCGCGTTCGCGCGCCTGCGGGGTGTCGAGCACCTTCAGCGTCGCCGACTTGAGGCGGGCCTTCATCACCGGTTCGTGCAGGGTGCCCTTGGCCACGGCGACGACGACGCCGGGCTGGTCGATGTCGTTCCACTGGCGGATGCGCCGGTTGCTCTTGGTGGTGATGGCGTAGATGTCGCTGGCCATGTGCGGCCGGGTGAAGCGCAGTTTTTCCTGGCGCAGCGGCGTGATGCCGATGGCGAACATGGCGATGTCGCAGCGGTCCTGGGTCACATCGTCGATCAGGCGGGCGAAGGAACTGTCGACAAACTCGACATCGGCGCGCAGGTCGCGCCCCAGGGCCTTGGCCATGTCGATGTCGATGCCGGAGAGCTGGCGGGTTTTCGGGTCGCGATAGCTGATACCGAAATAATCCGGCCAGATGCAGACGCGTACCGTCGACGTGGCGGCGATACGCTCAAGGACACCGGCTTGTTGCGCGTGCGCCGGTACGGCGCCGAGCAGTAGCGCGGCGGCGAACAGGATGGGCGGGATCGCTTTCACTTTTATCACCTTTGTAATACACAAGCGATCTGCAGTGTATCAAAAGCCGGGCTGTCGGGCTCAGTCGCGTTCGATGAGCTCGACCTTGTAGCCGTCCGGGTCCTCGACGAAAGCGATGACCGTCTTGCCGTGCTTCATCGGCCCGGCTTCGCGCACCACCTTGCCGCCGCGCGCCTTGATCGCGGCGCAGGCGGCAGCGGCGTCGGGAACGGCCAGGGCAATGTGGCCGTAGGCGTTGCCCAGCTCGTAACTCTCGGTGTCCCAGTTGTGCGTCAGTTCGAGCACGGCTTCGCTGTCCTCGCTCCCGTAGCCGACGAAGGCCAGCGTGAATCGGCCTTCCGGGTAGTCGTTGCGGCGCAGCAGCTGCATGCCGAGGATTTCGGTGTAGAAGGCGATTGAGCGGTCGAGGTTGCCGACGCGGAGCATGGTGTGCAGGATGCGCATGGGGTGTCCTTTCAGAATTGCGGGAGTTGCCGGCCAAGGCGGCGCAGTTCGTTGCGCTGTGCCTTCCAGTCCGGGCAGAGTTGTTCGACCACAGACCAGAAACGCGGACTGTGGTTCATTTCCTTGAGGTGGGCCAGTTCGTGGCAGACGACGTAATCGACGATGGCCGGCGGCATCAGGATCAGCCGCCAGTTGAGCGCGATGTTGCCGCGCGCGCTGCAGCTGCCCCAGCGCGTGCGCGCCGAAGACAGGCGTAAAGGCGGCGGGGCGACGCCGAGCTGCGGGGCGAAGTGGGCCAGGCGTTCTGCGAACAGCGTTCTGGCCCGGTTACGGAGCGCGTTCTCCAGCACTTTTTCGGGAGCGATGCCGGCCGGTACGGCCAGGTGGATTTCGTCAGCGGAGAAGGCGCTGGCGGCCCGGCGGGCCGGCACGACCCGCAGCCGGGTCGGCGTGGCGAGGATGTCGAGCAGGGCGCCGTCGATCACCGCGAAGCGTTCCGGCGGCGGCCGTTCGCGCCAGTCGGCGAGTTTGTCGAGGACCCAGGTGCCGTGTTCGCGGATCAGCGTCTCGATGTCGCGCAGCGAGGCGCGCAAGGGGGCGCCGACGCGCAGGCCGCGATGGTCGATGCGCAGGCCGATGCTGCGCCGGGCACTGCGCTGCAGGGCGAAATCGACGGCCAGCCCGGCGAGGACGATGTTGTGCCGGGTTTCAGGCGGCCTGGGCGGCATCGGGGTAGCGGTGCGGGGAGATGCGGCGCATCTCGGCCTCGATCCAGTCCTCGACGCGTTGATTGACTTCCATCTCGCTCATGCCGCTGGCGTCGAAGGCCGGGCCGATGCTGATGGTGACGGTGCCGGGCTTTTTCAGGAAGGCCTGGCGCGGCCAGAATTCGCCGGCGTTGTGCGCAACCGGCACGACCTTGCAGCCGACGTGGGTGGCCAGATAGGCGCCGCCCGGTTTGTAGCGGCGCTTCTCGCCCGGAGCCACGCGCGTGCCTTCGGGGAAGATGATCACGTAGTAGCCCTGTTTGAGCCGTTCGCGACCCTGGGTGACGACCTGGTCGAGCGCGTTCTTGCCGGCGTTGCGGTCGATCGAGATCATCTTCATGGCAGCCAGTCCCCAGCCGATGAAGGGGACCTTGAGCAGTTCCTGCTTGAGCACGAAGACGCAGAAGGCATCGTCCGGCACACAATCCTGCAGGGTCATGGTTTCCCAGGCCGACTGGTGCTTGGCCATGATCACGCAGGCTTCGGCCGGCATGTTCTCGCGGCCGATCACCTGTGCCCGGATGCCGAGCAGGTTCTCGACGCCCCATTGCGTGCCGAGACGCCAGACGCGGCCGAAACGGTAAGCCCAGATGCCGCCGAGCAGCGGGCCGGCGATGACCACCAGCGGTGCGCTGAGCACCGACCAGATGATTGCGTAGGTCATGAACAGGGTGGAGCGGATGGCGTTCATTTCTTTTCCTTGGACTCGGACGCCAGCAGGTGATCGACGGCGCTGGCCAGGTCGGCAAAGATCAATGTGCCGGCAGGCAGGTCGCCTTCGGCCCGGGTCTTTTCGCCCTTGCCGGTGAGCACCAGGACCGGCCGGCAACCCATGGCCACACCGGCCTGCAGGTCGCGCAGCGAATCGCCGACGGCGACGACGCCGTTGAGGTCGGCATTGAGGGTGTCGGCAATGCGCTTGAACATGCCCGGTTTGGGCTTGCGGCAGTCGCATTGCGAATCGGCGGTATGCGGGCAGTAGAAGATGGCGTCGATGCGTCCGCCGAGTTCGTTGGCCGACTTGTGCATCTTCTTGTGGATGCGGTTGAGCGTGTCCATGTCGAACAGGCCGCGACCGATGCCGGATTGATTGGTGGCGACGACGACGCGGTAGCCGTTCTGCTTCAGTCGGGCGATGGCCTCCAGGCTGCCCGGGATCGGCTTCCATTCTTCCGGGCTCTTGATGAACTGGGCGGAATCGAAATTGATCACGCCGTCGCGGTCGAGAATGATCAGCTTGCCGGGCATGGTGGGCTCCCGTGACTCAGGCGGACAGCTTGGACAGGTCGGCGACGCGGTTCATCGCTGCGTGCAGCATGGCCAGCAGGCCGAGGCGGTTGGCCTTGAGTGCCGGATCGTCGGCATTGACCATGACGCCGTCGAAGAAGGCATCGACCGGGGCGCGTAGTCGGGCCAGGACCTGCAGCGATTCGCTGTAGTCGCCGGTGAGGAAGGCGGCGTCGGCCTGCGGCACGACCTCGACCAGCGCCGCGTGCAGCGCGCTTTCGGCGGCTTCGCGCAGCAGCGCCGCATCGACGCGGGCTTCCACCGTGCCCTCGGCCTTCTTCAGGATGTTGCCGACGCGCTTGTTGGCGGCGGCCAGCGCGGCGGCTTCCGGCAGCGCCGAGAAGGCGCGGACGGCGGCCAGGCGTTTGACGATGTCGCCCAGGCGCTGCGGCCGCTGGCTGACCACGGCATCGACTTCCTGCGCCGTGTAGCCCTGCTCGCGCAGGCTGCCGGCCAGGCGGTCGTAGATGAAGTCGGCCAGCGCCTGTGGGTTCGGGGCGAAGCCCTCGACACCGTTGAACTGCGCGAAAACGCCGGCGAGCAGGCCGTCGACCGCCAGATTCAGGTCGCCCTCGGCGAGCATGCGGATGACACCGAGCGCATGCCGACGCAGCGCGAACGGGTCCTTGTCGCCGGTCGGAATCTGGCCGATGCCGAACATGCCGACCAGGGTTTCCAGCTTGTCGGCCAGTGCGACGACCGTGCCGACGCGGCCGCGCGGCAGGCTGTCGCCGGCGAAGCGCGGCTTGTAGTGGTCTTCGATGGCATCTGCGACATCGCCGTTCAGTCCGTCGTGCTGGGCGTAGTAGCGGCCCATGATGCCCTGCAGTTCGGGGAACTCGCCGACCATGTCGGTGAGCAGGTCGGCCTTGGCCAGCAGCGCTGCCTGTTCGGCGTGCTGCACCAGTTCGCCGCCGCCGAGCGTTTCGGCAATGGCGCGGGCAATCGCGGCGACGCGCTGGACGCGCTCGCCCTGGGTGCCCAGCTTGTTGTGGTACACGACCTTGGACAGACCGATCACGCGCGATTCCAGCGACTTCTTGCGGTCCTGGTCGAAGAAGAACTTGGCATCGGCCAGGCGCGGGCGCACGACGCGCTCGTTGCCGCCGATCACCGCGCTCGGGTCGGCCGGCGAAATGTTGCTGACGACGAGGAACTTGTTGGTGAGTTTCCCGGCGGCGTCGAGCAGCGGGAAGTACTTCTGGTTGGCCTTCATCGTCAGGATCAGGCATTCCTGCGGCACGGCCAGGAACTCCTGCTCGAACTGACCGACCAGCACGTTCGGGCGTTCGACCAGGGCGGTGACTTCGTCGAGCAGGGCGTCGTCTTCAATCGGCTTGCCGCCGGCCTGGGCCGCAGCGGCGGCGAGTTGGCGGGCAATCTCGGCACGGCGCTCGGCAAACGAGGCGATCACGGCGCCGTCGCGCTTGAGTGTTTCGGCGTAGCTGTCGGCGTCGGCGATCACCACCGGATCGACGGCGGCTTCGAAGCGGTGGCCCTTGGTCTGGCGGCCGGAGTTCAAACCGAGCACCGCCACCGGCACGACGTCGGCGCCGTGCAGGGCGACCAGCGCGTGCGCCGGGCGCACGAAATTGACCGTGTCCCAGCCGTTGGCCAACTGGTAGGTCATCACCTTGGGAATCGGCAACGCGGCCAGCGCGGCCTCGACGGCCTTCTGCAGCCCGTCGGCCAGCGTCGCGCCCTTGGCCAGGCTGTCGTAGAACAGGATGTCGGCCTTGCCGTCGTTTTCGCGGCGCAGGCTGGCGACGGCGCTTTCATCGGCACCGAGTGCGGCCAGCTTCTTGAGCAAGGCGGGCGTGGCCTTACCGTTGGCGTCGAGGCCGACGGCGACCGGCATCAGCTTCTGCACCACCGGTTTGTCGGCGGCGACGGCGGCGACGCCGGTCACGTGCGCGGCCAGGCGGCGCGGCGAGGCGTAAGCGGTCACTTGCGCGCCATCGGCGGCCAGGCCGTCCTTCTTCAGCGACGCGGCGAGCGCGGCGGCGAAGCTTTCGCCGAGTTTCTTCAATGCCTTGGGCGGCAGTTCTTCAACGAACAGTTCAACGAGCAGGTTCTTGGCAGTCATCTCAGGCGGCTTTCTTGGCGTTCTGTTCTTCGAGCTTGGCCAGCACCTCGCCGGCCCATTCCTTGGGCGCCATCGGGAAGCCGAGGCGGGCGCGCGATTCCAGGTAGGCCTGGGCGACGGCGCGGGCCAGGTTGCGGATGCGGCCGATGTAGGCGGCGCGCTCGGTCACGGAAATCGCGCCGCGCGCGTCGAGCAGGTTGAAGGTGTGCGCGGCTTTCAGCACCTGTTCGTAGGCCGGCAGCGCCAGTTGCGCGCCCATCAGGTGCTGTGCCTGCTTCTCGTGCGCGCCGAAGGCGTGGAAGAGGAAGTCGACGTCGGAATGCTCGAAGTTGTAGGTCGATTGCTCGACTTCGTTCTGGTGGTAGACGTCGCCGTAGGTCAGGCCGTCGGTCCAGACGAGGTCATAGACGTTCTCGACGCCCTGCAGGTACATCGCCAGGCGTTCGATGCCGTAGGTGATTTCGCCGGTGATCGGCTTGCAGTCGATGCCGCCGACCTGCTGGAAGTAGGTGAACTGGGTGACTTCCATGCCGTTCATCCAGACTTCCCAGCCCAGGCCCCAGGCGCCGAGCGTCGGGTTTTCCCAGTCGTCCTCGACGAAACGCACGTCGTTTTTCTTGAGGTCGAAACCCAGCGCCTCCAGCGAGCCGAGGTAGAGTTCGAGGATGTTGTCCGGCGCCGGCTTGAGCACCACCTGGTACTGGTAGTAGTGCTGCATGCGGTTCGGGTTCTCGCCGTAGCGGCCGTCCTTCGGGCGGCGCGACGGTTGTACGTAGGCAGCCTTCCACGGCTCGGGGCCGATGGCGCGCAGGAAGGTGGCGGTGTGGCTGGTGCCGGCGCCGACTTCCATGTCGTACGGCTGGAGCAGGGCGCAACCCTGGGCGCTCCAGTATTGCTGCAGACGCAGGATGATCTCTTGAAAGCTTGGCTTGCTAAGCTTCAGTGAAGACTCATGCCCGTTTGCGGGCGTGACGTCGGAACTAAACGTGGGTTTCTTGCTGGTCGTCATCGGACGCACTCGGAAAGACGGAAAACACCAGATTTTACAGGCTTTTGCGCCGTCCCGGCAGCTTGCCGCCTGTGGCGCGCATACAACGCAATGCTCCGTGGTGTTGCGGTGGTTTCTTGACTTATTCAAATAAATCAATAGAATGCGCGCTGTCTTGTTGCGGTGCAACACCGGTGTTTCCTCGCTTTCGGCCAGACTCGGCCTGTTGGAAACCTTGCTTCCTCCCACGGAGGAATGGATTGGTGTCGTACCCCCCCGTAACCGTTCGCCGGCTGTTCGATCGCCGGTGGCAACAGTGAAGGAGGGCGCATGTTCGCTTCGCAGTTCCTTTCTCCCGCAGCTTCGCGGGTAGTCGCGGCCGTATCCCACGTCGTCCGCAAGTTTTTGATGTTGGCCGGGCTGGTTTTCGTGCTCGGTCTGGCCGGTACCTACAAGGGCCATTCCGGCCTGCTCGACGGCCTCCAGGCCATGTTCCCCGGTGGCGTCAGCGCCAGCGAGAGCGAGATCGGCGATACCGCCGTGCAGCCGGTCGCCCTGAATCAGGAGCGTCTGGTGCCGAGCATGCAGCAGGCCTTGCAGTACGTTGCCCGCCGCTACCGCGTGTCCAATGAAGTGCTGGTGCCGATCTTCCTGACGGCGCAGGACAGCGCCCGTGAACTCGGTCTCGATCCGCTGTTGATCATTGCCGTGATCGGGGTCGAGTCCAGCTTCAACCCCTTCTCGCAGAGCGTGGTCGGGGCGCAGGGGCTGATGCAGGTGATGCCGCGCTTCCATACCGACAAGCTGCCGGAAGACGCCGGCGAGCTGCCCTTCTTCGATCCGGTGACCAATGTCCAGGTCGGCGCCCGCATCCTGCGCGAATCGATTGCCCGCAATGGCGGCCTGGTTCCCGGTCTGCAGCAGTTCGGCGGGGCGATCAACGACCCCGAGCGCCGCTATTCGAGCAAGGTCATGGCCGAGCGTCAGCGCCTGGAGCAGGCGATCCAGCAGCAGATGCAGCGCGCCTGATCTGCGCGGCGCCCGCGCCGGCCAGTAGCAGCACGAGGAAACCCAGGTTGCCCCAGGCAATGTAGGGCGTGCTGCCCTGGTGAGCGCGCACTTCGCCGGTGAGAACCGCCGTCTCGAACGGTGCTAGCGCCGACACCACGTCGCCGCGCGCGTCGATGATCGCGGTCATCCCGGTATTGGTCGCGCGCAAGCTTGGCCGGCCGGTTTCGGCCGAGCGCATGCGGGCGATCTGCAGGTGCTGCGGTTGCGCCAGCGAGCGGCCGAACCAGGCGGTATTCGACAGGTTGGCGAGAATCCCGGCCTGCGGCAGGGTGCGGATGATTTCCTCGCCAAACACATCCTCGTAGCAGATGTTGAACGCCACTGGCTGACCGGCGACGGTCAGCGGTGCCGGCCGGCGTGGGCCGGCGGAAAACGCCGACATCGGGATGTTGGCCTGAGCCATGAACCAGGCGAAACCGGCCGGGATGAATTCACCGAAGGGCACCAGGTGCTGCTTGCTGTAGATCTGTTGCGGCGAAATGCCGAGGCTGACGGCGCTGTTGTAGTAGCCAGTTTCCGGGTTACCGGTCAGCGTGCCGACGACGATGTCGCCACCGTGTTGGCGGGCCAGGGTGCTCAGTTCATCGAGATATTCGGGGGGCAGTCGGTCGAGGAAGGCGGGCAGGGCGGTTTCCGGCAGGATGGTCAGGCGGGCCGGATGCGCCGCGATCATGTCGCGGTAGCGCAGCAGGGTGCGGACGAAGTTGTCCGGATTGAATTTCATGTCCTGCGGAATGTTGCCCTGGAGCAGGGCGACGCTGACCGGCTCGCCAACCGGCTGCGTCCATTCAAGCTGACGCAGGCCAAAACCAGTGGCAAGCAGCAGCGCCAGCACCGGCAGGCCGACGCGCCAGCGCAACAGCAAGGCGGCGCTCAGCGCCAGCAGCAGCGATAGGCCATAGACGCCGACCAGCGGCGCGAAACCGGCCAGCGGGCTGGGCGGCGCCTGGGTGTAGCCGACGGCCAGCCAGGGAAAACCGGTAAACAACCAGCCGCGCAGCCAGTCGGCGGCGGCGATGAGGACGGCGAACCACAGCGCCTGGCGCCAGAATCCGGCCGGTTGCCAGCGCTTGAACAGCCAGCCGGCGAGCGTCGGATAGAGCGCCATCGCGGTGCAGAACAGCAGCGTTGCCGGGCCGGCCAGCCACCAGGGCATGCCGCCGAACACTGAGAGGCTGACGTAGATCCACGAGACGCCGGCGAGGAAGAAGCCGAGACCGAAGAGGAAACCGATGAGCGCGGCCCGGCGCGCGTCCGGCGCCTGCTGCCACAGGGCGAACAAGGCCAGCCAGGGCAGCGGCGCCAGCCAGAACAGGTCGAACGGGGCGAAGCAGAGGACGCCGGCCGCACCGGCCGGCAGCGCCGCCAGTTCAGGCCGGCGCATCTTCGCTGACGGGTTTCGGCTTGGGCGGGTCGACCAGCAGGGTGTACAGCCGGCGGCTGTCGGCGCGCAGGACCTGGAAGCGGACGCCGTCGACCTCGATACTTTCGTTGCGCTTGGGGACGCGGCCGAGGTGGCGCAGGATCAGGCCGCCGACGGTGTCGAACTCCTCGTTCGAGAAGGCGGTCGAGAAGGCTTCGTTGAAGTCCTCGATCTCGGTGCGAGCCTTGACCCGGTAGCGGCCGGTCGAATCGAGACGAATGTTGTCGTGCGCTTCGTCGAAGTCGTATTCGTCCTCGATGTCGCCGACGATCTGTTCGAGTACGTCCTCGATGGTGACCAGGCCGGCGACGCCGCCGTATTCATTGACGACGATGGCCATGTGGTTGCGCGAGACGCGGAATTCGCGCAGCAGCACGTTGAGGCGCTTGGATTCGGGAATGAAGACGGCCGGGCGCAGCCAGTCGCGCAGGTCGAAATTCTCTTCAGTGTGGATGCGCAGCAGGTCCTTGGCCAGCAGGATGCCGAGGATGTTGTCGCGGTCGCCGTCGACGACGGGGAAACGGGAGTGGGCGGTCTCGATGACCACCGGGACGATTTCGTCCAGCGGGTCGTCGACGTCGATGACGTCCATCTGGGCCCGGGGAATCATCACGTCGGTGACGCGGGTTTCCGAGGCGGAAAGGGCGCCTTCGATGATGGTCAGCGCGTCGGCGTCCATCAGGTTGCGTTCGTAGGCGGCATGCAGAATCTGCATGAGCTGCTGGCGGTCCTCGGGTTCGCGCAGCAGCAGGGAGGTCAGGCGTTCGATGAAACCGGGTTTACTGTCACTGTCCATGATGTTCAGGCGGTGGCTTCGTCCCCGTAGGGGTCGGGGAAGCCCAGGGCCGCCAGTATTGTCCTTTCTTCGTCTTCCATGTCACGGGCTTCCACGTCATCTTCGTGGTCCCAGCCTTGCAAATGCAGCATACCATGCACCGTCAGGTGCGCGTAATGCGCGGCCAGCGGCTTGTTCTGCTCGGCCGCTTCGCGGGCGACGACGGTCGGGCAGATGACCAGGTCGCCCATCACCAGCGGTTCGGTTTCGTACGGGAAGGACAGCACGTTGGTCGCGTAGTCCTTGCCACGGTAGTCGCGGTTCAGCGCCTGACCTTCGTCGGCGTCGACCAGGCGGATGGTGACCTGGCCACCGCCGATCAGGGCGGCGCGTGCCCAGCGCACGAAATCTGCGCGCAAGGGTAGGCCCTCACGGTTACAGGCGTATTGCACCGACAGGTCAAGACGATTGCTGGCTGCGTTTTTCATAGGCTTCGACGATGCGGGCGACCAGCGGGTGGCGCACCACGTCCTCCTTGCGGAATTCGGTAAAGGCGAGGCCGCGCACGTCGCGCAGGACCTCCATGGCTTCCTTCAGGCCGCTCTTGTGGCCCTTGGGCAGGTCGATCTGGGTGACGTCGCCGGTGACCACGGCCTTGGCGCCGATGCCGATGCGGGTCAGGAACATCTTCATCTGTTCCGGCGTCGTGTTCTGCGCCTCGTCGAGGATGATGAAGGCGTGGTTGAGCGTGCGGCCGCGCATGAAGGCCAGCGGCGCGATCTCGATGGCGCGCTTTTCGTAGAGCTTGGCGACGCGGTCGGCGCCCATCAGGTCGTAGAGCGCGTCGTACAGCGGGCGCAGATAGGGGTCGATCTTCTGGGTCAGGTCGCCGGGCAGGAAGCCGAGGCGCTCACCGGCCTCGACCGCCGGCCGGGTCAGGATGATGCGCTGGACCAGGTCGCGCTCGAAAGCATCGACGGCGGAAGCGACGGCGAGGTAGGTCTTGCCGGTGCCGGCGGGGCCGATGCCGAAGGTGATGTCGTGTTCCTGGATCGCCTTCAGGTATTCGACCTGGCGCGGCGTACGGCCGTGCAGTTCGGTCTTGCGGGTGACCAGTTGCGGGCCGTCGGTCAGCTTGTCGCCGTTGGCGATGCGGCGGACCGGGGCGTTGGTCAGTTCGACCAGGCCGAGCTGGATGTCGTCGACCGACAGCGGCTGGCGGGCCATGGCGTAGAAATGGCGGATCGCATCGGCGGTCAGTTGCGCCTGCTCGCCGGTCACCGAGAAACGCTCGCTGCGGCGGCGGATGATCACGTCGAAACCGGTTTCGATCTGCCGGATATTCTCGTCGAGCGGGCCGCAGAGATTGGCCAGCAGGGTGTTGTCGACCGGCGCGAGGGCAAACTCGACCGGTCGTGACTTGGGCGCCCTAGTTTTCGCGGATGACAATTTCGCCTCGCAGGCTGTGGGACAGCGACTGGGTAATCCTGACATCGACGAACTGGTTGATCAAGCGCGGGTTGCCGACGAAGTTCACGATGCGGTTGTTGTCGGTGCGCCCGGCGACCTCGTTCGGGTCTTTCTTCGACGGGCCTTCGACCAGCACGCGCTGGATGCTGCCGACCATGCTCTGGCTGACCGCCTGCGCCAGTTCGTCGATCCGCTGCTGCAGCCGGGCCAGGCGCGCCGATTTGACCTCGGCCGGCGTGCTGTCTTCGAGTTCCAGCGCCGGCGTGCCCGGGCGCGGGCTGTAGATGAAGGAGAAAGAAGCGTCGAAGGCGACGTCGTCGATCAGCTTCATCGTCTTCTCGAAATCCTCGTCAGTCTCGCCCGGGAAGCCGACGATGAAGTCGGACGACAGCGAGATGTCGGGGCGCGCGGCGCGCAGCTTGCGCACGACCGACTTGTATTCGAGCGCCGTGTAGCCGCGCTTCATCGCCGCCAGCACGCGGTCGGAACCGGACTGCACCGGCAGGTGCAGGTGCGAGACCAGCTTGGGCACCTTGAGGTAGGTGTCGATCAGGCGCTGGCTCATCTCGCGCGGATGCGAGGTGGTGTAGCGGATGCGCTCGATTCCCGGCACCTCGGCGATGTACTCGATGAGCAGCGCCAGGTCGGCCTTCTCGTCGGTGCCGTCCATGTCGCCGCGGTAGGCATTGACGTTCTGGCCGAGCAGCGTGACTTCCTTGACGCCGTGCGCGGCGAGGTCGGCGACTTCGGTCAGGATGTCGGTGAACGGCCGCGACACTTCGCCGCCGCGGGTGTAAGGGACGATGCAGAAGGTGCAGAACTTGGAGCAGCCTTCCATGATCGAGACGAAGGCGCTGGCGCCCTTGACCTCGGCCGGCGGCATCGAATCGAACTTCTCGATCTCGGGGAAGGAAACGTCGACCGCCGCCTTGCCCTTGCTCTTGCGCTCGGCAATCAGTTGCGGCAGCCGGTGCAGCGTCTGCGGCCCGAACACGACGTCGACGTAGGGCGCACGGGCGACGATGGCGTCGCCCTCCTGGCTGGCGACACAACCGCCGACGCCGATTACCAGGTCGGGGTTTTTCTGCTTGAGGTGGCGGACCCGGCCGAGATCGTGGAACACCTTTTCCTGCGCCTTTTCGCGCACCGAGCAGGTATTGAACAGGATGATGTCGGCTTCCTCGGGGTTGTCGGTCTTGACGATTCCTTCGGACGCGTTGAGCACATCGGCCATTTTGTCCGAATCGTACTCGTTCATCTGGCACCCGAAAGTGCGGATGAATAGTTTCTTGGGCATGGGAAAACTTTTTAAAATCAGTGGCGACGCTTCGGCAAGCCGCGCGCGGAAAAGTTGCGCATTATAACGCGGTTGACCGCGCTGCCGCGGGCCAACTATAATTCGCGCCCTCTAAGCGTGGTGATGTAGCTCAGACGGTTAGAGCGATGGATTCATAACCCATAGGTCGGCAGTTCGATTCTGCCCATCACCACCAAAGTTTCACCAGAAAGCCCGGTCCAGGTGTCCGGGCTTTTTGCCGTCTGGACGAATGCTGCCGGCTCAAGGATACTGCCCGGCTGGCGACCCATGGTGTTTCGCGGCTCATGCAACTGGCTTTCTGCCTCTACAAATACTTCCCCTTCGGCGGCCTGCAGCGCGATTTCATGCGCATCGCCCTGGCCTGCCAGGCGCGCGGCCACGCCATCCGGGTCTACACGCTGTCCTGGCAGGGCGAGGTGCCGGCCGGGTTCGAAGTGGTCACGGTGCCGGTGCGGGCGCTGACCAACGCCCGCCGCTACGAGAAGTTTTCTGCCTGGGTAGCGCGCGACCTGGCGCAGCGACCGGCGCAGCGCGTCGTCGGCTTCAACAAGATGCCCGGGCTTGACGTCTATTTCGCCGCCGACCCCTGCTACGAAGAGAAGGCGCAGACGCTGCGCAACCCGCTCTACCGCCTGTCCGGCCGCTACCGGCATTTTGCGGCGTATGAGCGGGCGGTGTTCGCGCCGGACAGCCGGACCGAGATACTGATGATCTCGCAGGTCCAGCAGCCCTTTTTCGAAAAGCACTACGCCACGCCGAAGGCGCGCTTTCACCTGCTGCCGCCGGGCATCGCCCGTGACCGCCGGGCGCCGCCCGAGGCGCCGGCGATCCGCGCCGCCTTCCGCGCCGAATTCAGTCTCGCCGATGACGACCTGCTGCTCCTGCAGATCGGCTCCGGCTTCAAGACCAAGGGGCTAGACCGCTCGCTGCAGGCGCTGGCGAACCTGCCAGCCGATTTGCGCGGGCGCACCCGGCTGATCGCCATCGGTCAGGACGAGCCGAGCCAGTTTCAGCGCATGGCCGCTGCGCTCGGCCTGGCCGGGCAGGTGGACATCCTCGCCGGCCGCGACGACATCCCACGTTTCCTGCTCGGCGCCGACCTGCTGGTCCATCCGGCCTACAACGAAAACACCGGCACGGTGCTGCTTGAAGCCCTGGTCGCCGGCTTGCCGGTGCTCTGCTCGGCGGTCTGCGGTTACGCTCATTACATCGACGAAGCGGCGGGTGGCCGGGTGATCCCGGAACCCTTCGCGCAGGCGTCGATGGACGGCTTGCTTCAGGAAATCCTGGTCGATCAGACACAGCGCGCCGTCTGGCAGCGCAACGCGCTGGCCTGGGCGGAAAGCGCCGACATCTACAGCAACGCCGAGCGTGCTGCCGATATCATCCTCAAGGAGCGGCCGTGCGCGACGAACTGATGCTGGCGCCGCCTTTCGATACCCTGTGGGCCGGGCAGGATGCGTTTGCCGCAGTCGACCGGCTGGAAGGCCAGGTTTTCCGCGAGCTCGACGGGCGTCGTACCTTCCGTACCGAAGTCGCCGGGCGCGGCTATTTCGTCAAGATCCATCGCGGCGTCGGCTGGGGCGAGATCGTCAAGAACCTCGTCTCGTTGCGCCTGCCGGTGCTCGGTGCCGGCAACGAATGGCGGGCGATCCGCCGGCTGGAGGAACTCGGCGTCGACACCATGCGTGCTGTCGCCTACGGCCGCCGCGGCGCCAACCCGGCGCGCGAACATTCGTTCATCGTCACCGAGGAACTGGCGCCGACCGTCAGCCTGGAAGATTTCTGCCGCGACTGGCCAAAGATGCCGCCGGCCCCGGCGCTCAAGCGGGCGCTGATCCGTCGCGTCGCCGCCATGGTCCGCGGCATGCACCGCGGCGGCGTCAATCACCGCGACTGCTACCTCTGCCATTTCCTGCTCCACCTCGACCCGGCGCCGACCGCCGCCGCACTGAAACTCTCGGTGATCGACCTGCACCGCGCCCAGATCCGCCCGCACACGCCGCGCCGCTGGCGCGACAAGGATCTGGCCGGGCTCTACTTCTCGGCACTGGCGATCGGCTTGACGCGGCGCGATTTTCTGCGCTTCCTGCGCGATTACTTCGGGCGACCGTTGCGCGAGGTGCTGCGCGACGAGCAGGTGCTGCTCGCCCATCTGCATGCCGAGGGTGAGCGCCTGCTGGCGAAGTACCGGCGCAAATACGTGCCGAGCGGAGGCGGGGCATGATCGACTGGCAGCGCAATCCCGATTACGCGACGGGCGAGGCCGGTCAGGCGTTCGCTTCGCTTGATGCGGTGTTCGCGCTGGAGGGTGAGTTGATGGCCCGCGACCCGCAGTCGCGGGTGCTGCGCGTCACCTTGGGCGAGCATCGCTATTACGTCAAGCGTTACCTCGAGGGCGGGCGCAGCCTGGCGCGTCGCTGGTTCGGCTTGCGTGACCTGTTCGGGCCGCAACGGGCGGTCAAGGAATGGGAGAACCTGCAGGCCTTCCGGCGTTGGGGGATTCCCACGGCGACGCTGGTCGCCTATGGTCAGGAGCGTCGCTACGGCCGTTTCCTGCGCGCGGCGCTGGTCACCGATGAAATCCGCAACACCGTCGATATGGCGGCCATGGCTCGGGCCGGTGACCCGCGGCTCGGCGATCGGCAATGGGTGGCGCAGGTTTCCGGGCAAATCGCGGCGGCGGCGAGAGTCATGCACCAGCATGGTTTTGCCCATAACGACCTGAAATGGCGCAACCTGCTGGTCGATGCCGGCGATCGCCCGACGGTCTATCTGATCGATTGCCCAACCGGTGCCTACTGGTGGCGTCCTTTTCTCGATTACCGGATCGTCAAGGACCTGGCCTGCCTGGACAAGGTCGCGAAGCAGGTGCTGACGCGCACCCAGCGGCTACGCTTCTATCTCGAGTATGTGCAGCGGCCGCATCTTTCCGCAGCGGACAAGCGGCAGGTGCGTCGTATCCTGCGTTTCTTCGCTGGCCGGGAGTGATATCCCGGCCAGCGGTCGTGGTCAGAACAGCGTGTAGATGAAGGGGGCGACGGCCGAGCCCTGGGTCAGGACGAGCAGTCCGCCCAGCAGGACGAGGACGATGATCAGCGGGGCCAGCCAGTATTTCTTGCGAACCTGCATGAAGGCCCAGAGGTCTTTCAATAAATCGAGCATGATGATGCCTAGAAGGGTTTGTCGAAGGAGTTGGACTTGTTCTCGCCGATGAACTCCCGGTAGCTCGAACAGTTGCGGTCGAAGCTGCGGTTCATCGGGTCCTTGCCGGTGGCCCGCATGAGCAGCCCCAGCGGCGTGACGACAAGGAAGAAGACGATGCCGAGGATGATGCGCGACATCACGCTGCCGATGACCAGGCCGAAACGCATCCAGATCTTGTAGACCGGGTTGAGCGCCATCGGCGCCACCAGCGCGGTGATGCCCAGGGCGCCGAACAGCGCCCACGGCCAGACCGGCCATGACCAGCCGAACTGCCAGGGCAGGAAGAGGCCGAAGATGCCGGCGAACAGCGCGCCGGTCAGCAGGCCGAAGTCGCGCAGACCTTTGCGGTCGAGGACGGGGATTTCAGTAAACATGCGGGCTTTCCTTTGTCGTTTCAGTCAAGCTGGAACTCTTCCTTCCAGCTTTCGTCGTCGTCCCAGGCGGGTTGCTCGGTCTTGGCGAGGACGAAATTCTCGATCACCAGATAGTCCATGCCGGTGCGCATGAAGCAGCGGTAGGCATCGCCAGGCGTGCACACGATGGGCTCGCCGCGCACGTTGAACGAGGTGTTGATCAGGATCGGGCAACCGGTTTTCTGCTCGAAGGCTTCGATCAGCCGGTAGTAGCGCGGATTGGTTTCCCGATGGATGGTCTGGATGCGCGCCGAGTAATCGACGTGGGTGATCGACGGGACCTGCGAACGCGGGACGTTGAGCTTGTCGATGCCGAACAGTTTTTCCTGGTCGGCGGTCATGGCGATGCGCTTTTCCTCGCGTACTGGCGCGACGATGAGCATGTACGGGCTGGGACCGTCCTGTTCGAACCATTCGCCGACCTTCTCGGCGCGCACGGACGGCGCGAACGGACGGAAGGATTCGCGGAACTTGATTTTCAGGTTCATCACCGACTGCATGTCGCGGCTGCGCGGGTCGCCGATGATCGAACGTCCGCCGAGCGCGCGCGGACCGAATTCCATGCGTCCCTGGAACCAGCCCACGACTTTTTCTTCGGCGAGAATGCCGGAGACGCGGTCAAAGAAGCTGTCGTCGTCGAGCACTTCGTATTTTGCGCCGTAACTCTCCAGTTGCCGGGCGATTTCATCGGCGGCGTAGCGCGGGCCGAGGTAGCTGCCCTGCATGCTGTCGCCGGCTTCCGGGGTGCGTGTTGCACCGCTCTTCGCGTAGTAGGCGGCCAGGGCACAACCGATTGCGCCGCCGGCATCGCCGGCCGCCGGCTGAATCCAGATGTCCTTGAACGGACCTTCCCGCAGCAGACGTCCGTTGGATACGCAGTTCAAGGCAACGCCGCCGGCCAGGCACAGGTAATCGACGCCGAGTTCCTTATGTACCGTGCGCGCCAGGCGCAGCACGATTTCCTCGGTGGCTGCCTGGATCGAGCGGGCGATGTCCATTTCCTTGGCGGTGATTTCCGACTCGGGTTTGCGTGCCGGTCCGCCGAACAGTTCGGCGAAGCGGTCGTTGGTCATGGTCAGGCCGGTGGCGTAGTTGAAATACTGCATGTCCAGCCGGAAGGTGCCGTCCTCCTTGAGGTCCATCAGTTTGTCGAGAATCAGGTCGACGTATTTCGGTTCGCCATAGGGCGCCAGGCCCATCAGCTTGTACTCGCCGGAATTGACCTTGAAGCCGGTGTAGTAGGTGAAGGCCGAGTAGAGCATGCCGAGCGAATGCGGGAAGTTCATTTCCCACTGCGGGGTCAGCGTGTTGCCTTCACCCAGCCAGACCGAGGTGGTGGCCCATTCGCCGACGCCGTCCATGCACAGGACGGCAGCCTTCTCGAAGGGGCTGGGGAAGAAGGCCGACGCGGCGTGCGACTGGTGATGTTCGGCAAACAGCAGCGGCGGCAGTTCGGCTTCCTTGCAGCCGCCCAGTTTTGCCAGTTCCTTCTTCAGGGTCTGCTTGAGGTACAGCTTGTCCTTCAGCCACACCGGCATGGCCTTGACGAAGGAGCGGAAGCCCCGTGGCGCATACGAGAGATAGGTTTCCAGCAGGCGTTCGAACTTGATCAGCGGCTTGTCGTAATAGACGACGCCGTCGATGTCGGCCATGGTCAGCCCTGCCTCTTCCAGGCAGTAACGAATGGCGTTGGCCGGAAAGTCGGGGTCGTGCTTCTTGCGCGTGAAGCGCTCTTCCTGGGCCGCCGCGACAATTTTGCCGTCGCGGATCAGGGCGGCGGCGCTGTCGTGGTAATGGGCGGAAATGCCGATCAGGTTCATTGGATTCGCTTTTCTGGCCGATAAAACCTGTGAAGTATACCAATCCACTGCCGCCAGTCGTTTACCGACGCGACTTATAATGGTCACTTCCGTATTAACCTAGTCGCCATGAAAAAACTGAAGATCATTGTTCTCAATGTCCTTGTAACCCTGTTGCTCCTCGAAGGTGGCGTCCGCCTTTATTACGCGCTGGCTGACGACGTGCCGCCCCATGCCGATCTGGCAGTGACCCGCGAATGGCGTTGGGTGAAGGCCCGCATGGCCGACGGAAAGGTCAATTTCGACCAGAGGTTCGTCTATGATGCCAACGTCGGCTGGCGCAACGCGCCGAACATTGATGTCACGCCGGATCGTATGGGCCGGATCCGCACCAATTCGGCGGGCATGCGTAACCACCAGGAATTCGCGATTCACAAACCGGCCGGCCAGCGGCGGCTGATGATCGTCGGCGACAGCTATTCCTTCGGACACGGTGTCAGCAACGAGGAAACTTACGCCTACCAGCTGGCTGCGCTGCTTTCTGGCTGGGAAGTGATGAACTACGCGGTGTCGGCGACCGGCACCGATCAGAACTACCTGATGTACGAGCACTACGGCAAGCCGTACAGGCCGGACGTCGTGGTGCTCGGCTTCTATGCGCTCGACTACAATCGCAACACCTACAGCTTCCGCGACTACGCCAAGCCGATGTTCGTGCCGATGGGTAGCGACGGTTCGCTGCAGCTGACCCATGTGCCGGTGCCGGCGCCGGAGGTGCTGATCGACGATTACCGCAGCGGTCGCAAGCAGATCGGTGGCTGGCATTACTCGTATGCGCTGGCTGTCTTCAAGCGGGCGCTGGCTGACCGTATCAAGCGTGACCGCGATCCGGGATCGCTTGGCCGGCGCACGCTGACCGGCATCATGGAACGCTTCGTCGCCAGCGTCCGCGCCGACGGCGGAACGCCGGTCTGGGTTAACTTCCCGATCCGCGACATTCTGGATGAGGAGGAGTCGAAGTATCGTGCAGTCACAGATTTTGCAATGGCCGAAGCGAAGCGTCTGGGTATGCCAGTGATCGATATGGAGCCGGTGTTCCGCGAGCAGCTCGCCAAGCGCCCTGAGGTCAAGACCTTTTGGCGTCCGGAGGAGGTTGGTGGTCACATGAATGCTGAAGGCAACCGGCTGACCGCGGTCGCCCTGCGCGACCTGCTGCAGCGCGAGGGAGTGCTGAAATGAGCGTGACCGGACAGGGCAAACTGGTCACCATCCTGGTGCCGAACTACAAGACGCCGGACATCACTAAAATCTGCCTACGCTTGTTGCGTCGCCACACCGATTTCAGCAGGGTGCATGTGATCGTGATCGACAACGCGTCTGGCGACACATCACTCGACTATCTGCGTTCGCTCGACTGGATCGAACTGATCGAGCGGGTACCGGAAGCAGACGACAACGCGCCGCTGTCGCACTCTCGCGCGCTCGATCTGGCCTTGGCCCAGGTGACGACACCCTATGTGCTGTCGATCCACACCGATACCTTCGTTCGTCGCTCGGAATGGATTGATGTCTTGCTGGCCCCTTTTGCTGAGGACGAGCGCCTGGCCGGCGTCGGTTCCTGGAAGCTGGAGAGCAAGACGACGCTGCAGCGCTGGGGGCGGCTGTTCGAGCAGGGCTGGAAGCTGGCGCTCTTTCGTTTGACCGGCAAGCGAAGCTTCCGCGCCGAACGTTTCGACGAAAGCTTGCACTACCTGCGTAGCCATTGCGCGATGTACCGCACTGACGTCATCCGCGAACTGAACACCGGTTTTTCCGACGAGCGCAAACCGGCCGGCAGCGCGATGTTCCACAAGATGCTCGAAGCCGGCTACCGGATGAAGTTCCTCGATTCGGTCGAGCTTGGTCAGTATGTTGATCACCTTAATCACGCAACGATGATCCTCAATCCAGAACTCGGTACCAGCGCCACCAACATCCGGCGCGGCGGCGCCCGGCTCAAGGACAAGCTACGCGGCATCGATGCCGAGGCGATCCTTGCCGACGCCAGCATGGATCGCTGATGCAGGAGCCGAGGCTCAGCGTCGCCGATCTGCGTTTTGCCGGCTGCTTGCCCGATCTGCCTTGCCAGCTCGAACTGGCAGATGGCGGCTTGCTGCGCATCGAGCGAGTACTGCGTTTCCTGCCAGGCAAGCGGCTAGTTGCGGATGGGCGCTACCGGGAGCAGCGCGTCCTGGCCAAGGTCTTTTTCGCACCAGCCTGGCGCAGGCATGTTAAGCGGGAGGCATCCGGTGTTCAGGCGCTCTCAGAAGCCGGCCTGCCAACACCTCGTCTGCTCGGCTCGCATGAACTTTCCGGTGGCGCTGCCGTCCTCCTTTTCGAGTTTGTCGAAGGGGCCGTCAGTCTTGCCGAATGCTGGCGGGCGCTGCGGGCGTCGCCGGACGACGAGGCGGCGTGGAATTTGCTGACCCCCGTTCTGCTTTTGCTCGCGCGCATGCATCGGGCGGGAATATGGCAGGCGGATCTGCATCTGGGCAATTTCCTACAGGCCGGCGATCACCTGCTGCTCGTCGATGGAGACGCCATCCACGTTGCCGCCGCACCATTGAAGGCGCGGCTGGCGAGCCGCAACCTAGCGCTGCTGGTCGCGCAATTGCCGATCACATGGGGGCGCCGCCTCAAGCGCTTGGTGGACCTCTACTGCTCGCAGCCGGGGGCGCTTCCCATGGATATGGTGGCGCTGGAGAAGGATGTCGTCGGCGAAAGGACGAAACGCCTGCGTGAATACCTGGCGAAGACCCTGAGGAATTGCACGGATTTCCTGGTCGATCACACCCCACGGCGATTTGTCGCTGTGCTGCGCCCGGAAGCGGCGCGCCTGAAGCCGCTGCTGGAACGGCCAGACGCGGTGATGGCGGCGGGCCAGGTGCTCAAGGACGGCGCTACTTGCACCGTCGTTCGCGTGCATCTCGGCGGCCTTGATCTGGTCGTCAAACGTTACAACTTGAAGAGCTGGCGGCATGCGCTGGCGCGCAGTTGGCGTCAGAGCCGCGCCATGCATTCCTGGCGCGAAGCCCATCGCCTGCGCTACTTCGGTCTCACTACGCCTCGCCCCCTGGCCCTCGTTGAGGAACGCCTGGGCGCGTTGCGTGGGCGGGCCTACCTGATCACCGAATACTGTGCCGGGCCGCGCCTCTGGGAGTCGCTCAGGCCGGAATCGCCGCCGACCGAGGCTGAGGCCTCGGCGATCCGTTCGGTGTTTCGAACCTTGTTCGAACTGAGGATCGCCCATGGCGACCTCAAGGCGGCAAATCTGCTGTGGCAGGAAGGCCGGGTTTCGCTTATCGACCTCGATGCGACCGTCCAGTACCAAAATGCTGCCAGTTTCCGCAAGGCCTGGGCACGCGACCGGCAGCGCTTGCTGCGCAACTGGCCTGCCGGGTCGCTACTCTGCCAGTGGCTGGACGAGAATTTGCCGGAGGCCTGAAAGCGGTTCCGGCTCAGGTTTCGCTGAACTGCATCGCGTGCAGGCGGGCGTAGTGCCCGTTCAATGCGAGCAGTTCTACGTGGGTGCCACGTTCGACGATTTCGCCCCGTTCCATGACTAGGATCAGGTCGGCGTGTTCGATAGTCGACAGACGATGGGCGATGACCAGCGTCGTCCGGTTGGCGGTGGCTGTTTCCAGCGCTGCCTGGATGTGGCGCTCGGATTCAGTGTCGAGCGCTGAGGTTGCTTCGTCGAGGATCAGCAATGGGGCATCCTTGAGGATGGCGCGGGCGATCGCCAAGCGTTGCCGCTGGCCACCCGAGAGCAGTACACCGTTCTCGCCGACCAGCGTGTCGTAGCCGTCGGGCAGGCGGGCGATGAATTCGTCGGCGTAGGCGGCGCGGGCGGCGGCGACGATATTTTCTCGCGAGCAGCCGGCGAGGTCGCCGTAGGCGATGTTGTTGGCGACGGTGTCGTTGAACAGCGTCACCTGCTGGCTGACCAGGGCGATGTGGCGGCGCAGGTTACGCAGTGTGTATTCCTCGACATCGACGCCATCGAGCAGGATAGCGCCGGCGCCATGGTGGTAGAAGCGCGGGATCAGGTTGGCGAGTGTCGATTTGCCGCTTCCGGAGCGGCCTACCAAGGCGATCATCTGCCCCGGTTCGGCGGTGAAGCTGATGTTATGTAGCACCGGTTGTTCGCTGCCCGGGTAGGTGAAGCTCAGGCTGCGCACTTCGAGCCGGCCGGCGATGTGGTCGCGCTCGACGGTGCCGCAGTTGTCTTCCCGGCGTTCGTCGAGCTGCGCGAAGATGCTCTCGGCGCCGGCCAGGCCCTTCTGGATCGTTGCGCTGACTTCGGAGAGCTGACGGATCGGTTTCGGTAGCATGCCGGCGGCGGTGATATAGGCGACTAGGTCGCCGGCCGTTGCGTCTCCGCGCAGGTAAAGGACCAGCGTTAGCAAAACTGCCATCGCGGAGAAGGAGACTAACTGCAAGGCTGGAGTGAAAATGGCACCAGTTTTGACCATGCGCAGTTGCTTGCGCATGTTGTCTTCGCTGGCAGCCTTGAATCGTCTGGCTTCGTAAGGCTCGCCGCCGAAACTGCGGACAGCTCGGTAGCCCTGAATGGTTTCCGATGCGACATGCGTCAGCTCGCCCATCGTCACTTGAATCTGCTTGCTCTGCTTGCGGAACTTGCGGCTGGCCCGACTGACCATGGCGCCGATGACCGGCAGGATGACGATCATCACTGCGGTTAGCTTCCAGTTCATCCACAGCAAGTAGCCGAACAGGAAGATCACGGTCAGTCCTTCACGGACGACAACCTTGATGGCGTCAGTCGCAGCCCCGGTGACCATGGTGACGTTGTAGGTGATGCGCGAGATCAGGTGGCCGGAATTGTTTTCATCGAAATAGCGGTTCGGCAATTGCAGTAGACTGTTGAAGAGCGCCTGCCGCAGGTCATTGACCAGACCTAGCGAGACTTTGGCCAGGAAGTAGTTGCCGAGGAAGGAGCCGACGCTGCGCCAGACTACGATCAGTAGCATCAGTAGTGGAACGCCAAACATCAGTTGTACGCTACCGATCAGCGGCAAGTCGTGATGTGTGGTTTCAGGCGGGGCGCTGAGGCCGTCGACGAAATACTTGAGTACCGCGGCCAGCATGGGTTCCGACGAGGCGAAGATACCGTAGCCGAGCAAACTGATGGCAAAGTAGCCGACGTATGGGCGGACGTAGAAGAGCAGCCGGAGGTAGATTTTCAGTGAAGAGGCGGACTGGGCACCGTCATGCGACATGGCTTGGTGATCGTGGATGCGGCACGCGTAATTGGAAGTGGGGCGAGTGTACCATGCGAGACATAACGAACCTCTTGTGCCTTCGATGCTAGAATCTCCTGATTTTTCCGGGTAATTTGGATTGAGAACGCTGACGCAGCAGGAATACCAGGCGATGCGCGAGGGTGCGCGCGTGCTCGAGGCCGATCCGCATGGCGCCAAGGTGCTTCTCCTCTCCGACGGGACGATCCTCAAGCTGTTCCGGCGCAAGCGCCTGATCACCTCGGCGATGCTTTTTCCCTATGCCGCGCGCTTCGCCGCCAATGCCCGCAAGCTTGCCGCGCTCGGTGTGCCGGTGCCGGACGTGATCGACGTCCTGCGCATCCCCGGGCTTGGTCGTGACGCCGTACATTATCATCCGCTGCCCGGTGTTACCCTGCGCCAGCTTGCCGGCGAGGCCTTGCCGGACGCGCGCAAGCGTCGCCTGCGCGAAGCATTCAACCGGCTGGTCGTGCTGCTACACGACAACGGGGTCTATTTCCGCTCGCTGCACATCGGCAACGTCATCGTCACGCCGGACGACCGGCTTGGCCTGATCGATTTTTCCGACATGCGCATCTATCCGTGGTCGCTCGGTACCTACCTGCGCCGCCGCAACATTCAGCGCCTGTACAAGGTGGCGGCGGAAATCGAGTGGATTGACCTACCGCTCATCCTCGGCAAGGGGCGGCGATGAGTATGGGCATGCTATGGCCTTTCCTGGCCTGCCTGTTGCGTGGCCGCCTCGCATTCCCCAGCGGTCATCAGCCACCTGCCGGGCACACTGTTCCGTTGCGGTTTGCCGGCGTCGGCGTTGCTGCTTCGCCCGATCCGGCAGTTGACGACTGGATCATCGCTACCCTGCGCACGGCCGGCATCGCCAACGTCCGTCTCGATTTTTCCTACGGTGATGCTGACGGGCCGGCCGGTCGTCTGCTTGATCGCCTGCTCGACGCCGGTTTCTATGTCGTCCTCCACCTGCTGCAGCCTTCCGAAGCCGCGCGGGCGATGCCCGATGCCACCGCCGTTGCCGTCTGGCGGCAGTTCCTAGGGGGCTCGCTGGATGCTTGGGGCGGGCGGGTGGCGATGATCGAAGCCTGTTCGACGATTAACCGCCAGCGTTGGGCCGGCTATACGCCGGACGGGTTTTTCGCTGCCTGGGACATCGCCTGTCAGGAAGTCCGGGAGCGCGGACTGCTGCTCGCCGGGCCGAGCATCACCGACTTCGAACCACCGTGGAACATCGGTGTCCTGGCAGCTTTGCAGAAACGTGGCCGTCTTCCCGATATCCATACCGATAACCTCTTCGCCGAGCGGGCGACTCAGCCGGAGCGCGATGATCCGAAGGTTCTCGGTCCGCGGCTGGCCGGCCTGCTGCGCATGAACCTAGTCAAGAAGGCCCGCCTGCTGCAGCGCATCGGCGCCGATTTCGGCGTTCCCAGGCTGTTCTCGCCTGCCGCCTTCTGGACTCTGCCGCGCATCGGCCGCCTGCTGCCGGCCACTGAGCAGAAACAGGCCGATTACCTGACCCGCTACCTGGTCCTCGCTGCTGCCTCTGGGGCTCTCGATGGGGCATGGTGGGGACCGCTGATCTGCCACCGCGAGGGACTGGTCGACGATGGCGTGAGCGAATATCCGGCGCTCGAGCGGATCACCCATTACGCTGCTGTCGACGGTGCATTGGCTGATTTCCGCCCGCGTCCGGCCCTGGCCGCCCTGGCCGCGTTCAATGCCCGCATCCCGGGGCGGCGCTATCTCGGTTGCTTGTGCGGCGGCGATGGTCTTGAGATCCATGCCTTTGTTGGCAATGACGGCGCCCTGACCCATGTTGCGTGGACCATCAACGGCCGGGCCGCCGCCCTAGTCGATGCGTACGATACCGCGACGCTGGCCGCCGCCAGCTTCCATGGCCGCAATGGTGCGGCGCTCGATGAAGCGCCGACATTGCTGACCGAGATGCCGGTCTATATCGACTGGCCCGCAGCGACGGCAGTTGCTGTGAAGGCTGGGGCGGGGCTGCTGCCGGACGTGGCGATCGACGTTCATGGTGGCAAGGTGCTGCATTTTTTCCGCGCTGATGGCTGGCAGGGTATCGTCGCCGCCGAGACCCAGGCTAAGGCCCGGGCGCTGCTTGCAGCACTGCCGCCGGCATCGCTGCAGGTGCAGCGGGCGGCCGTGCTGCGCCACGCCCGCAACGCGATCTGGTCGGTTGCCGACCCACGCGATCCGGCGGCGCGCCTAGTTATCAAGCAGCCGGTGAAAATGCATCTGCACAAGCAATGGTTCGACCGTTTCAAGCCATCGAAGGCGCTGCGTAGCTGGAGCGGCACCTGCGAACTGTTGCGTCGTGGCATCGGCGTCGCGCCGCCGGTGGCTTGGTTCGAAAAGATCGGGGATTCGACGCTGAAGCAGAATTTCTATCTTTGCGAATACGTCGAGGCGGAGTTTTCGGTGCGCCAGATGTTTGCAGCCTTTGCTGCGGGTGAATCGAGCTTTGCCGGTCATGCGGCTGAGGATGCCTATCAGCAGGTAGCCGCCTTCCTGCTGCATCTGCATCAGAGCGGGGTGTTTTTCCGCGATCTGTCAGGCGGAAACCTCTTGGTGCAGCGAGGTCAGGCAGGGGAATTGGTGTTTTCCCTGATAGATACCGGGCGAATTCGGGTTTTCCCGGGGCCTTTGCCGATGCTCGTGCGACTTGCAGATCTGGTCAGGGTGTGCAACAAGCTGCATTGGCCGGGGCGTGAGCGGCTATTGTCGATCTATTTTGCAGCCATCGGAAAAGAATTTTCTTGGTACCACCGCCTGTTTTTTGCACGCTATGACCTGAAGGTGGAGTTGAAGCGCCGTTTCGGGCGGAAAGCCTTGCGCGATCTATTTCGAACGTATTGAATTAAAAGCGATTGCTTTCGATTCTGGGAGGGAAAGATATTGATTGGTATCGGGAAAAAAATGGTGGCCTGGCCGAGAGTCGGGAAGCAGCTGGCAATCATGTTCGCCGACCTCGTTTCTCTCGAAATAGCGATTGTCGCAGCCTTTATCCTTCGCCTGGATACCTTGGACATTCCTTGGGATAGCGTGTTTTCGCTGCTTCTTGTCGCGCCGCTAATCATGCTTCCCGTGTTCGTGCTTTTCGGGCTTTACCGCTCGGTTATCCGCTATCTAGGCGTACGCTCCCTATTGACGGTGGGACAGGCGGTCATCGTCAGTGAGGCCCTTCTTGCCTCGTTTGTCTTTTTGTCGAAACTTCCGGACGTGCCTCGTTCGATCGTCTTCATCCACGGGATGCTAAGCGGATTGTTCATTGCTGGCACAAGGCTTGTCGCCTGGTACTGGCTGCGGTATAGCGATACGTTTTCGGAGAACCTCGATGCACCGAGAAAAACGGTAGTGATTTACGGTGCTGGTGCAGCGGGTGTCCAGTTGGCTGCTGCACTTGCCAATAGCCGGGAAATGCGGCCAGTCGCCTTCCTCGACGATAATCGCAATTTGCATCGCAAGCGGATCGGGAACCTGGAGGTTTACGATCCCGCACTCCTTGCCCATCTAGTAGCCAGATACGAAGTTCAGGAAGTCTTGCTGGCGATCCCTTCGATTTCTCGCTCGCGCCGTACGGAAATCATTCAGGAGCTGGAAAAATATCCGGTTCAGGTGCGTACTTTGCCCGGTCTTGCGGAATTGGCCGAGGGCAAGATCAAGACCCAGGATTTGCGCGAGGTCGGGATTGAGGACCTGCTGGGGCGGGAGCCGGTAGCACCGATCCCTTCGCTTATCCAGGCCAATATCACCGGCAAGGTCGTGATGGTGACCGGGGCGGGGGGGTCGATTGGCTCCGAGTTGTGTCGTCAGATACTCAATCAGTTGCCTGCTACCCTGGTGCTCTACGAACTGAATGAATATGCGCTGTACAGCATCGAACAAGATTTGCTGATACGACGCGGGGGGATGAGCGGCATCCCTGTGCCGGTGATTGCCATCCTTGGCTCTGTGTGCGATCAGGAGCGCCTTGAGCGCGCCATCGCCCGTTTTGGTGTGCAGACCATCTACCATGCGGCAGCTTACAAGCATGTGCCGATGGTTGAAAGAAACCCTGGCGAGGGTGTCAGGAACAACGTGATCGGGACCTGGTGTTGCGCTCATGCTGCGCTGGCCCAGGGGGTTGAAACTTTTGTCCTGATTTCGACGGACAAGGCAGTTCGTCCGACTAACACCATGGGCGCCAGCAAGCGTGTTGCAGAGTTGATCCTGCAGGCCCTGGCTGAGCGTCATCCAGATGGGACGCGTTTTACCATGGTGCGTTTTGGGAACGTGCTTGGGTCATCCGGGTCCGTGGTGCCACTCTTCCGCGACCAGATCAGGCGCGGTGGGCCGATTACCATCACTGATCCTCGTATCATTCGTTATTTCATGACGATTCCGGAAGCTGCTCAATTGGTCATCCAGGCTGGTGCTATGGGACGCGATGGCGATGTGTTCGTCCTTGACATGGGGGTGCCGGTGCAGATCGTTGATCTGGCTCGCCGGATGGTTCATCTGAGCGGCCTCGAGGTCCGTGACGAGAACAATCCTAGCGGCGATGTTGAAATTGTCTACACTGGTTTACGTCCGGGAGAAAAGCTTTACGAGGAGCTCCTGATTGGTGATCGGGTGGCAAATACCGAACACCCAAGGATTATGCGTGCAACCGAAAGCATGCACCCGCTGGAGCGCATGGAGTCAGTCATGAAGTCGCTAGGAGCCGCCTGCGAAGCAGGCGACAGTGAGTCCATCCGGACGACCCTACTTGCGGCGGTGGATGGTTTCCTGCCGCAATGTGGCAATGAGGATGTGCTGGGGGGCTGAGTCTGTAGTCAGGCGGAAATCCCCCGGAATTACTGACGATCGGAAATAGAACTACGCGGCCATGTGAAGTTGCTTGTTTCCATAGCGGTTCCTTATAGCAGTCAAAAATCGCAAATTGTCTGCTGTAGGGAACTGTTCATGACAGCCCTGGGTCCGCTTTCAACCACGCTGCCAACAATTCCGGCACCCGTCCGATCAGTAATTCATGCCGCCCGGCAACCCAGCCGTGCGCAGCTGTCGCGGATTTCTGGCCGAGGGCTTCGTTGATCAGCAGTTCGGCGGTGACTTGGTCGTTGATCAGCCCCAGGGTTTCCTGCAGCTTGGCCAGGGTGTTGAGGTAGGTTTTCATGCCGCGGGTCGGTAGCAGCGGGGTCATGAATTCCATTGCGTAGCGCAGTTTCTTGAAGCGCAGGCGCATGATGTGGCGTTGCTCCGGGGTGAGCGTGTCGTACTGTTCGGCCATCTTGCGCACGCTGCGGGTGTGGGCGGCGATGCGCTCGTCGGCGAAGCGCTTCAGCGGGATGTCGACGGTGTCGGTGAGTGCATGCACGGCGGCGGTGAATTCGACCATCAGGCGCGGGTATTCCTTGAGTGCGAGCAGGTGCTTGATGGCGTGGCGGGCCGATTTGACGCGGCGTCTGGCTTCGTTGCGCAGGCGGTGCAGGTCGTGGTTGTGCGGGAAGGCGGCGTGGATCGGGGGCAGGGTCTCTTCGAGGAAGACGTCCCAGTTGCGGGCGTCGCCCAGGGCGCCGGCCAGGGTTTGCCAGCTGCGTCCGTAGGCGGCGACGAAATCTTCCGGCAGGGCGGGGGCGAACAACTTGATGGCCGAGCGCAGGCGACGCAGGGCGACGCGGGCCTGGTGGATGAATTCGGCTTCGCCGCCGGCCAGCAGACCTTCCTCGTTGCGCTGGAAGTGTTCGAGACAACCCAGGGCGATGATACGAAAGGCGGCCACCGGCGTCTGCCGGGCGTTGATCGGCAGGGGCTTGGCGCGAAATGCCTGGCGCGGTTCGTCGAGATAGAGCCGGTACCCGCGTTCGGCCTTGCTGGCGACGGCCGGATGCAGGTTGATCTGCGCTTGCAGCTGCCGGGTCAGGGCAAAGATGTCTTCGATGCGGCCGGAGACCAGTTCCAGCTCGACTTCGCAGATCGCTTCGCGACGACCCCGGGCAGCGATATGGCCGCGATCGAGCGCCATTTCGATGAGCGATTCGCCGCACGGCAGCAGCCATGCCTGGCGCCGGAAATCGGTGGTGAATGCCGGCTCCAGGCGGTCGCGGTGCTGTTCGAGGAAATTTCGCAGTTCAGTGGCGTCGACATGGGTGAAGTCGAAGACGCCGGGGACGGCCGCCGTTTCCCATTCGTTGCGCACGGCCAGTCCGCCGCTGGCGGGCTCGGCCGATTTGACCGTGAGCAGCCATTCCCAGCCCTTCTTGCGAAAGCGCATGGCGACGCGGCGGGCACGCAGAGCGAGTTCCGGGGTGTCGTAATAGGTGTTCAGCAGATGCTGCTTGCTGCTCGGTGTGCCGGTCAGCAGGGGGTGGGCGAGCAGTTTGCGGACGTTCTTCGGGTCGAGGCGCAGCTTGAGTTCGATTTCGGTGGCCATGCGCTCAGGTCCTCGGCACGGCCGGGCCGGTGGCGCCGTCGAAGCCCAGTTCGGGCAGGATGTCCAGTTCGGCCTGGGTTTGCACGCCTTCGGCGATTACGGTCAGGCCGATGTTGTGGGCGATGCCGCACAGCCCCTTGAGGAAGGCCTGGTTGCCCGGCTGGCTGTCGATGGCGCGGATGAAACTGCCGTCGACCTTGAGGTAATCCAGGCCGATATCGTGCAGGCGGCCGATCTGGCTGAACTGGCGGCCGAAGTGCTCGATGCCGAGGCGGCAGCCGAGCGGGCGGATCAAGCCGGTGAAGGCGACGAATTCGTCGAAGTGCTGGAAGGCACCGGTTTCGGCAACTTCCAGCCAGAGCCGGGCGGCCAGTTCGCGGCGATTGCCGAGCATGGCATGCAGGCGCTGGCGGAAATCGGCGTCGTAGATGGATTCGCCGGAGAGGTTGACTGCTACGGCAGGGAGGCCGAGCGCCAGGCGGTCGAGCGCGAGGTTGACGGCGGCCAGGTCGAGCTCGCTGGTCATCGCCAGGCGGGAGGCGACCGGCATGAAGCTGCCGGCGGCCAGCCATTCGCCATCCTCGGCGGCTTGCAGGCGCAGCGGGCATTCCAGGTGGAGCAGTGTGCCGCTGCTGTTGGCGACGGGGAATTCGATCAGGCGCAGGCGTTGGGTCTCGATGGCGCATTCGAGCACCTTCTTCCAGTCGGCGTTGTTGTTTGCGCATTGGGCATCGTCGCTGTTGGCGCAGCGCCAGCCCAGGTTGCCTTCGCCCTCGGCGGAAGCAATCGCGGCGTCGACGCGGGACAGCAGGCTGGCCAGGCTTTCGCCATGACGATATACGCCGCTGCCGATATGGCCGATGCCGTCGCCGTCGATCAGGCCGGCGGCGACCAGGTCGCGCAGCAGGGCCAGCAACTGGTCGGCGACCGGTGCCGGGTTGTCGTTGCCGGGGAGCAGCAGGGCGAAATCGGCGCCGTTGAGACGGGCAGCCGCGGCGCCGGGGTGGGCGCTGACGTTGCCGGCCAGATGGCTGCCGATCCGGCGCAGCAGTTCGTCGGCGCTTTCGCGACCGAGGCGGCGATTGACCCCGGCCAGGTCGGCCAGGCGCAGCATGACCAGGCTGCCGTTGGACGGCGCGTCGTCGTCGTTGAGCGCCGACGCCAACTGGTTCATGAAGTAGGCGCGGTTGGCCAGCCCGGTCAGGCTGTCGAGGGTGGCTTCGCGGCGGACCTGTTCGAGGCGCGCAGCTTCTTCCTCGAACATGGCCTTGACTCGCGAGACCATGGCATTCATCGCGCTGGCCAGGCTTTTCAGTTCCGGGGTGGTGGGTTCGTCGATACGGATGAAGCGACGCTCGCTGATCGCCTGTGCCTGGCCGACCACGGCATCGAGCGGACGCTTGATGCGTAGCAGGATCTGCATGCCGATCAGGCCCATCAGCACCCCGCCGGCACCAAACCAGACGAGTAGCCGGAAGGCGCCGTTCCACAGTTCGCTGTAGGCAAACTGGTTGTGACTGACCAGTTCGACCGTGCCGAACTGGGTCCAGCCGTTGGTGACCTGTGCCGAGCCGGGGTGCGATTCGATCGGGAACAGGCTGATGAACCAGGCCGGCACGCCACCGGCGGACGGCGGGCTGGTCTTTTCGATCATCGGCTTGCCGTCGGGGTCGATCACCCTGACCTGGGCATACTGGCCGCTGTCGAACACGGCGGCGACCTGCAGTTCGACGGTGATGGGATCCTTGTCCAGTTGCGACATGGAGAGGGCCAGCGAAGCGGCGTTGTCGTTGTTCTTGATCGCCAGCTGCTGCTCAAGATAGTCGCGGGCGGTCACCATGCTGACGATGAAGCTGCCGGCAAAGGCGATGATGGTGCTGGCGATGACGGCGAGCCAGAGTTGTCGGAACAGGGACATGGACATTTACCTCACTGGAAGCCTTCGGCGCGGGCACGGGCGAGCAGATCCTGCCAGCGGGAGAGGTTGCTCCTGCTGGTCTGGTTGCCGGTGCCTTGCCAGAGGCCTGCACTGTTGAAACTGAAAACCGGGGAAAGATCGTGCCGTTGCGACGCCGGCAGGATCCGTTTGTTCAGGTTGTCGAGAACCAGCGGGTCGGCGTTGGGGCGCGGATAATAGGCGAGGACCATGTGCGCCTGCTGGATGCTGCCACCGCCGGGCACGGCCTGGGTGGCACGGACATACACCAGGCGCAGCTTGCTGACCGGTATGCCGAGTTCGAGCAGCGAAAAATACTTCGAGATGGAGAAATCCTCGCAGTCGCCACGACGCTGGGCCATGGTTTCGAGCGGCGTGGCCCAGTAATCGGTCTGGCCCCACAGCGAGTAGTCGTCGTCGAAGGCGATGCGCTGATTGAAGAAATCGTTCACCCGCCGGACCTGCTCCTGCTCGCCTGTACCGCGGGCGCTGCCGAGCATGCGCTGCCAGTCCTCGAACAGCGCCAGCGGCTCCTGGCCGTGGCGGGCGAGCAGCGTGTCCCTGAGGCGTTCGAAATCCAGCCCGAACGCCGATCCCAGCCCGATCCATGCGAGCAGCAGCAGGGTGATCAGGCCGGGACGTGCGCTGGGCATGGTGCCTTCCGGTTTATTCCGTCAGTGCCGGGTTGAGCGTGTAAGTCCCGGTCAGGCTGGCTTGGGCGAGAATGTGCCCGGCCATCGCAGCACGGACCTCGGCGCCGCCAAAGCGGCCCTCCAGCGGCAGGCGCTCGATATCGAGTGCATAGACGGTGAATACGTAGTGATGGAGGATTTCATCGTTCCACGGCGGGCAGGGGCCGTCGTAGCCGTAGTAGTCGCCGCTCATGTCGTGATCGCCGGCGAACCAGGCGGTGTAGTCGTTGATTCCCTGGCGGGCGCCGTGGGCGGCCGAAGGGCCAGGTTTTCCTCGGGGTGTGACTTCGCCGCTGAACTCGCCTTCGCCGATGCTGGCGATGCTGGCCGGCAGATCGATCAGAACCCAGTGGAAGAAATCGACGCGTGGCAACGACGCCGGAACGGTTCGTCCTTCCTGATTGACGTCGTCGCCCTTGCTCGGCACGTCGGGGTCGTGGCATATGACGACGAAGGATTTTGTGCCGTCAGGGGCGCCCGACCAGGCCAGTTGCGGATTGCGGTTGCTACCCAGGCAGACATGCCGGGCGGGGTCCGGCGTGCAGAAGGAATAATCGCCGGGAATACGCTGGCCATCGGCAAAACTGCTGCTGCTCAGTTGCATGGTGAGTCTCCTGATTATTGTGCTGCCTGCCGTTTGAAGTCGCGCAGGCGGAAACCGAGAAGCCATAGTGTAGCGAAATATGCGCCGGCGCCAAGCAGAACCAGCCAGCACAGACGCAGGATGCGCTCGCCGACCGGACTGGCGAACCAGAGATTCGCCGGTCCGCTGGCAAACCACAGGGCGGCGCCCATGACTGCCATGGCGCAGGACAGTTTCATGAAGAATAGCAGCCAGCCGGCTTCCGGTGTGTAAATACCTGCACGGCGCAGCCCGCGGTAGAGCAGGCCTGCGTTCAGGCAGGCGGCCAGGCCGATCGACAGCGCCAGTCCGGCGTGCGCGATCCAGCCGACGAACGCCAGGTTCATGGCCTGGGTGGCAGCCAGCGAAATCAATGCAATCTTGACCGGTGTGCGGATGTTCTGCCGGGCGTAGAAGCCCGGTGCCAGTACCTTGACCAGGATCAGTCCGGTCAGGCCGACCGAATAGGCGATCAGTGCATGGCGGGTTTGCCAGACGTCGTTGGCGGTGAAGGCGCCGTGGAAGAACAGGGTCGAAATCAGCGGCACGGCCAGGATTGCGAGCGCCAGCGCGGCCGGCGCGGCGAGCAGGAAGGTCAGGCGCAGTCCCCAGTCGAGCAGGCGCGAGTATTCGACGAAATCCTGCCGGGCATGGCAGCGCGACAGCGACGGCAGGAGGATGGTGCCGAGGGCGGCGCCGAGCAGGCCGGACGGAAATTCCATCAGCCGGTCGGCGTAATAGAGCCAGGAGACGCTGCCGGTCTGCAGGAAGGATGCGAAGATGGTGTTGATCAGCAGACTGATCTGCGACACCGAGACCCCGAGCAGGGCCGGCAGCATCAAGGTGCTGATCCGTCTGACGCCGGGATCGGCCCAGGCGGCCCGCCAGTTGATCGACGGCCGCGGCAGCATGGAAATGCGGCGCAATGCCGGAATCTGGATCAGCAGTTGCAGGAAGCCGCCGAGGAACACCGCCCAGGCCAGCGCCATCACCGGCGGTTCGAAGTAGGGCGCGGCAAACAGGGCCATGCCGATGAAGGAGAGGTTGAGCAGCACCGGCGTGAATGCGGGCAGGGCAAAACGGCTCCAGGTGTTCAGGATGCCGCCGGCAAGCGCGACCAGCGACATGAACAGGATGTAGGGGAAAGTCACCCGGGTCAGCGCCACCGTCAGTTCGAATTTCCCCACGTCGTCGGCGAAGCCCGGCGCCGACAGCCAGACCAGCAGCGGTGCTCCGGCCACGCCAATGGCGGTGATGACGAACAGGGCCATCGACAGCAGGCTGGCGACATGGTCGACCAGCGTCCGCGTATCTTCCGGCGAGCGCTGATTCTTGTATTCGCCGAGGATGGGAACGAAGGCCTGGGAGAAAGCGCCTTCGGCGAACATCCGCCGCAACAGGTTGGGCAGCTTGAAGGCCACGAAAAAGGCATCGGTCGCCGCTCCGGCGCCGAATGCCCGGGCAATGACGAAATCCCGGACAAAACCGAGGATACGGGAGAGCAGGGTCATGCCGCTGACCGTTGCCAGCGCGCGCAGCAAATTCATTTGTCGCAGCCTTGTTGCCTGAAGCCAGGGGGAAAAGCTATAATTCTACGCTGTGCTGCTCGTCGGGTGGCCTGTGCCGTTGTAGCTCAGTTGGTAGAGCAACTGATTCGTAATCAGTAGGTCGAGTGTTCGATTCACTTCAACGGCACCAAAGAATTCAAGGGGTTACGGTCAAGCCGTAACCCCTTTTTACTTTTCCTGTGCTCCGTTCGGCGCGAAAAACGCCCACCAGGCGCCGCCGATGGCTATGATCAGTGGGAGTTCGAACAGGAAAGGATAGTGCCAGGCCAGTGTGCCGGTTGCGGCAAGGGCGACCAGGTAGATCAGTTTACGCACGCTGCCTCCCGTGGCCTTCTCGGCGCTTCCTGCCTCAGGTCCGGCATTCCGGATGCAGAACGATACGGTTGCGGCCCGCGTGTTTGGCTTCGTACAGGCTGTGGTCGGCGGCCTGCAGCAATTGTTCCGCCGTCTGTTCGGCGGCCGGGTGGATGCTGGCAATGCCGATGCTGCAGGAAACGAAGCTATCCACGCCGTGTTTGTGGGGGATGCGCAGTTCGCTGGCCGACGCGCGCATGCGTTCGGCGACGGCGAGTGCGCCAGCAGCGTCGGTGCCGGGGAGGATGGCGGCAAATTCCTCGCCGCCGTAGCGGGCGACGCTGTCTTCGACCCGGAACAGCGATTCGTTGAGCGCCGAGGCGACGGCCTTGAGGCATTGGTCACCGGCCTGGTGGCCGTAGGCGTCGTTGAATTGCTTGAAATAATCGATGTCGATCAGCAGCAGGCTGAGCGGTGCGCCGGCGCGCTGGCAGCGTTTCCATTCGGTGGTCAGCGTGTCGTCGAAGTAACGCCGGTTGGGAATGCAGGTGAGCCCGTCAAGGGTGGCAATCTGCTTGAGTCGGCGGTGGGCGGCGTGAATGTCGCGCTGCATGCCGACGATGCGCAGCATGGCGCGGACCTTGGCCAGCAGGATGACTTCGGAGACCGGTTTGTGCAGGAAGTCGTCGCCGCCGGCAATGATGCCTTGGGCGAGCATGTCTTCATCCATGACTGAGGACAGGAAAATGACCGGCGTCCACAGGTTCAGGTCGTTTTCCGCGCCCAGCAATTCCCGGTTGCGTATTCTGCGAACTAGGCTGATGCCGTCGGTGTCGCGCAGGTTCATGTCGATCAGGATCAGATCCGGTCGGGTGCTGGCGATGAGTTCCACGGCCGATTGGCCGTCGGCAGCCAGGGAGACGCTGGCGTCGTCGAGTTGGGACAGGCATTCGCCGATCAGCTTGCGATTGGCGCTGGAACTGTCGACGACGAGTAGTTGGTACTTTCCGGCAGGCATCGCGTCCGGGCGAAAAATGATGTGGGCAAATCATAGCATCTGCATCGCGCTTGCGGATTTGGCTGGCGTTGCTGGGAGGGTTAATATGCTGCTTCAGTCCATACGCTACCGTTTGGTTTGGGCTGTCGAATAATTACAGGAGAAAGCATATGCAACTGAAAAATAAGGTGTTTGTGGTTACCGGCGGTGGCTCGGGTCTGGGTGCGGCGACGGCGCGCGGTCTGCTCGAAGCGGAGGCGCGGGTAGTCCTGGTTGATGTCAATCGCGATGCCGGCGAGGCCTTGGCCAGCGAGTTGGGTGAGAACGCGATCTTTGTCGAAACCGATGTCACCAGCGAAGCTTCGGCACAGAACGCCATTGCCGCCGCCCTGTCGCGCTTCGGTGCCGTTCACGGCCTGGTCAATTGCGCCGGTGTGGCTCCGGCCGAAAAGGTGCTGGGCAAGGAAGGCCCGCATCGTCTGGACAGCTTTGCCCGGGTCATCAACATCAACCTGGTCGGCACCTTCAACATGCTTCGCCTTGCCGCCGAGGCCATGATGAAGAACGAGCCGGATGCCGGCGGCGAGCGCGGGGTGATCGTCAATACGGCTTCGGTAGCCGCTTTCGAGGGGCAACTCGGGCAGGCCGCCTATGCCGCTTCCAAGGGCGGGATCGTGGCACTGACCCTGCCGGTGGCCCGCGAACTCGCGCGCAGCGGTATCCGTTGCCTGACCATCGCACCGGGGATCATGGAAACGCCGATGCTGCTCGGCATGCCGGCCGAAGTTCAGGAGTCGCTGAACAAGATGGTGCCGTTCCCCACGCGCATGGGCAAACCGGCGGAATATGCGGCGCTGGTCCGGCATATTGCCGAGAACGCTTACCTGAACGGCGAAGTCATTCGTCTGGACGGAGCAATCCGGATGGGGACCAAATAATCTATACTTGGCGTCCATCCTGACCCGCAAAGGCACTCCGGTGCCTTTTTTGTTGCATGTCACAAGCCTCCTGTTATCACTGCGGTCTGCCCATTCCGGATGATGTCGATCTGCCGGTTGTCATCAACGGCGAAACGAAGGCGATGTGTTGTTACGGTTGCCAGGCGGTGGCCCAGTCGATCGTGGAGAACGGTCTGGCCGACTACTACCGGAGTCGCGACGCGCTGCCCGAGTCGCCGCGCGAGGCCATGCCGGCGATCCTGGAGCAGATGGCGCTCTACGATCACGCCGAGTTCCAGAAGAGTTTCGTCAAGGCGCTCGGTGAGAACGAGCGGGAAGCCTCCCTGTTGCTCGAAGGCATCACTTGCGCCGCCTGCATCTGGCTCAACGAGCAGCACATCGGTAAATTGCCCGGCGTGATCGCCGTGGACATCAATTACGCCTCGCGGCGGGCGCGGGTCCGCTGGGACGAGTCGCGCATCAAGCTGTCCGACATCCTGCGGGCAGTCGCCGCCATTGGCTATCGGGCCTATCCCTACGACGCGGCGAAGAACGAGGAAATTTCCCGCAATGAGCGACGTGGCGCGATGTGGCGTCTGTGGGTCGCCGGTTTCGGCATGATGCAGGTGATGATGTACGCCTATCCGGTGTATATCGCCGACGGCGACATGAGCGCCGACATCGAGAGCCTGATGCGCTGGGCCAGCCTGATCCTGACCATCCCGGTCGTTTTCTACTCGTCGGCGCCATTCTTCCGCAACGCCTGGCGCGACCTCAAGCTCAAGCGCGTCGGCATGGACGTGCCGGTGGCGCTGGGCGTCGGCCTGGCGTTTGCCGCCAGTTGCTGGGCTACCTTCATTCAGGGGGGCGAAGTCTACTTCGACTCGGTGACGATGTTCGTCTTCTTCCTGCTCGGTGGTCGCTACCTCGAAATGACCGCCCGCCAGAAGGCCTTGAGCGTGACCGAGGCGCTGACCAAACTGCTGCCGGCCTTTGCCCAGAAGATCGTGAACTTCCCTGCCGACCGCGAGGCGACGCAAGTGGTCGTGGCCGATCTGCGGGTCGGCGACCATGTGCTGGTTCGCCCGGGGGACATCGTTCCGGCTGACGGGCGGGTGGTCGAAGGCATCAGTTGTGCCAACGAAGCGCTGCTCACCGGGGAAAGCCTGCCCGTGCCGAAGCGGCCCGGCGATCCGGTGACCGGCGGTTCGGTCAATGCCGAGAGCCCCTTGGTCGTGCGGGTCGAGCAGGTCGGCGAGGGAACCCGGCTGTCGGCAATCATCGACCTGATGGAGCGGGCTTCGCTGGAAAAACCGCGCATCGTCGAAATTGCCGACCGGATCGCCACCTATTTCGTGGCGGCGCTGCTGGTGGTGGCGATCCTGACTGCGTTTGGCTGGTACCTGGTCGAGCCCTCGCGTGCCCTGTGGATCACCGTTTCTGTGCTGGTGGTGACCTGTCCGTGTGCGCTGGCGCTGGCTACCCCGATCGCCCTGACCGTGGCCGCCGGTTCGCTGGCCCGCGACGGCCTGCTGGTCACGCGCGGTCACGCGATCGAAACCCTGGCGCGAGCGACGCATTTCGTTTTCGACAAGACGGGAACGCTGACTACCGGGCAGATGCATCTGCAGGACATCCTGGTTCTCGGGGAAATGTCCCGGGAGGATTGTCTGAATCTGGCGGCGGCGCTGGAGCAGGCTTCCGAACATCCCCTGGCCATGGCTCTGCGCCATGCGGCGCCCGGTGATGCCCGCTGGCAGGCGATGGATTCGATCAGCGAGCCAGGCCAGGGGATCGAGGCGCTGATCGACGGCCGGCGTTATCGTATCGGCCGCCCGGCGTATGCGCTGGCGATCAGCAATGGCGCCCTGCCGGCAGTGGCGAGCGATTGGCTGGAGAGCGGCGATACCGTGGTCCTGCTGGCCGATGAGCAAGGGGCGCTGGCTCTGTTCCGCATCGGTGACCAGTTACGCCCCGAGGCGCGCAAACTGGTCGGGGATCTGCGCCGAGGTGGACGTCAGGTCGTCCTGTTGACCGGCGATGCGCCGGCGGTAGCAGCCCGCGTGGCGACCGAGCTGGGGATCGACGACGTGCGTGCCGGCATGACGCCGGCCGGCAAACATGCCGCCGTGACCGAATTGCAGGCGGCAGGGGCCATCGTCGCCATGATCGGTGACGGGGTCAACGACGCACCGGTGCTGGCGCAGGCCCAGGTGTCGGTGGCCATGGGCAGTGGCGCGCAACTGGCGCGGACGCAGTCCGATTTCGTGCTGCTTTCGGAAAATCTCGGGCATTTGCACAAGGGACTCGGCCGGGCCGGCTTTGCGCTGGTTGTCATCCGGCAGAACCTGTGGTGGTCCTTCGCCTACAATGTTGTGGCCCTGCCGGCGGCGATTGCCGGTTATGTAACCCCGTGGATGGCCGGAATCGGCATGTCCCTGAGTTCCTTGCTGGTGGTGGTCAACTCGCTGCGCATCCAGCGCCTGGAGAACGATTGATGGAAAGTGTCTATTTGCTGGTGCCGATTTCGGTGCTGCTGGTCTTCGGTATCGCGGCAGCCTTCTGGTGGTCGGTCAAAAGCGGGCAGTTCGACGATCTGGAGGGGCCGGGATTCAAGGTATTGATGGACGATGACGAGGCTGCGCAGGGAAAGGTGGCTGAGCAGGAAAAGAAAAAGGAAGAGAAAAAAGACGAAATTTGACCTGTGTCAACACCCGGGGCCGTCGTGGCTGTCAATATTCCCGGCGATGCAAGTCGAGAGTCTTGCGAAATTTCTCTGTTGGGGTTGGGGTGCGTTGCGACGCACCCTTTTTTTGTCCGCCTTTTTCAGAGGGCATGGATTTTGACGGGTATACCATTTGGTGCTTTTTCGCCGCATTTTTGCCGTTTTGGGTAGCGCCGTCATACCGTGAAAGGCTTGTGGTTGACCGGATTTCTCTGCTTTTGGGTCAAGATAGTCAGTAGCTTGATCTAGGTCAAAACACCCCGTCTCAACTAGAATACCATCCGCTTTTATGTGCCCCCTTGGGTTCAGGGAGGTGGGCATTCCGTTTTTCATTAACGAGAGGTGGGTTCATGTCTGGAACACAAACCACATACAACGATAAGGTCGTACGGCAATTCGCCGTCATGACTGTCATCTGGGGCATCGTCGGCATGCTTGTCGGTGTCATTATTGCCGCCCAGCTTGTCTGGCCGGAGCTTAATCTGGGGCCGTGGCTGACGTATGGTCGTCTGCGTCCGCTGCATACCAACGCGGTTATTTTTGCGTTTGGTGGCTGCGCCTTGTTTGCAACGTCTTACTGGTGCGTACAGCGTACCAGTCACGCCCGCCTCTGGGGCGGCCCGCTGGTTCCCTTCACCTTCTGGGGCTGGCAAATTGTCATCCTGCTGGCTGCGATTTCGCTGCCGCTCGGTTTCACGACCGGCAAGGAATACGCCGAGCTCGAATGGCCGATCGACATCCTGATCACGCTGGTCTGGGTTTCCTATGGTCTGGTCTTCTTCGGCACCATCGCCAAGCGCACGGTTTCCCACATTTACGTGGCCAACTGGTTCTTCGGTTCGATGATCATCGCCGTTGCCCTGCTGCACCTGGTTAACAGCGCCGCCGTCCCGGTTTCGCTGACCCGTTCGTTCTCCGTCTATTCCGGCGTGCAGGACGCAATGATCCAGTGGTGGTACGGTCACAACGCCGTCGGCTTCTTCCTGACCGCAGGCTTCCTGGGCATGATGTACTACTTCGTGCCGAAGCAGGCTGGCCGTCCGGTGTATTCCTACCGTCTGTCGGTGGTGCACTTCTGGGCGCTGATCTTCACCTACATGTGGGCGGGTCCGCACCATCTGCACTACACCGCGCTGCCTGACTGGACCCAGTCCGTCGGTATGCTGTTCTCGCTGATCCTGCTGGCGCCGTCCTGGGGTGGCATGATCAACGGCATCATGACCCTGTCGGGTGCCTGGCACAAACTGCGCGACGATCCCATCCTGAAGTTCCTGATCACCTCGCTGTCCTTCTACGGTATGTCGACGTTCGAAGGCCCGATGATGTCGATCAAGACCGTCAACGCGCTGTCGCACTACACGGACTGGACCGTCGGTCACGTGCACTCCGGTGCGCTTGGCTGGGTGGCCATGGTTTCGATCGGTTCGATGTACTACCTGCTGCCGCGTCTGTTCGGCAAGACCGAAATGTATAGCACCGCCCTGGTTACGGTTCACTTCTGGATCGCCACCATCGGTACCGTTCTGTACATCGCTTCGATGTGGATTGCCGGTGTGATGCAGGGCCTGATGTGGCGTGCTGTCAATGCCGACGGTACCCTGGCTTACAGCTTCGTCGAGTCGGTCAAGGGTTCCTATCCGTTCTGGGCAATTCGTTGGCTCGGCGGCGTGCTGTTCCTGTCCGGTATGTTGATCATGGCTTACAACATGTTCAAGACCATGGCTGGTGGCAACACCAAGGATGCGCCGGTGATCGCTCCGGCTGCTCATCACGCCTGATTAGGGAGAGAAAACAATGTTGAAGCATGAGCAAATTGAGAAGAACGTAGGCCTGCTTTTCGTTCTGACCTTGTTTGTGGTGCTCTGGGGTGGGCTGCTGGAAATCGTGCCGCTCTTCTTCCAGAAGTCCACGACGACGCCGGTTGAAGGGGTCAAGCCCTACACGGCAGTCCAGTTGGCCGGTCGTGAGGTTTATCTGCGTGAGGGCTGCTACAACTGCCACTCCCAGATGATCCGTCCGTTCCGTGCCGAAACCGAGCGTTATGGCCACTACTCGGTGGCGGGTGAGTTTGTCTATGACCACCCGTTCCAGTGGGGTTCCAAGCGTACCGGTCCGGACCTGCATCGTGTCGGCGGTCGCTATTCCGATGAATGGCAGCGTGCCCACCTGATGAATCCGCGCGACGTCGTGCCGGAATCGAACATGCCCGCCTATGCATTCCTTGCCTCCACCAAGGCCAAGGACAGCGTGGCAGCGCAGATCGAGGACAAGATGGGCGTGATGCGCATGTACGCCAACATGCGCGGCATTCCGACCTACTCGGACGATGAAATCAAGGCGGCCAAGGCTGATATCGGCGACATGACCGAAATGGACGTGCTTATTGCCTATCTCCAGGGCATGGGTACTGCATTGAGCCAGATGAAGTGATGGCCATGGACATCAACGATCTGCGTTCGCTACTTACGGTTGCCGGATTGATCTGTTTTCTGGCAATCGTCTGGTGGGCATATGTCAGCAAGAGCAGCAAGAAGGGGTTTGAAGAAGCTGCCAACCTGCCGTTCGCAGAAGGTGATGATGATGGTGCGGCGTCCCGTACGTCGCACCCGCGCTGAAATAAAGGAAAGCAAATGAGCGATTTCGTTAGCGAGTTTTGGAATCTGTACGTCATCGTGATCGTGCTGGTCAGTATTCTGGCCTGTGCGGTTCTCCTGATCGTCCAGGGCAAGGCGACTTTCACGCCGGGCAAGACCATGGGTCACGTCTGGGATGAAACCCTTGAGGAATACAACAATCCGATGCCCAAGTGGTGGAGCTGGATGTTCGTGATCACCGTGGTGTTCGCGTTGGTCTATCTGGCCCTCTATCCGGGGCTGGGCAACTTCAAGGGCATGCTGGGCTGGACCTCTGCCGGTCAGCATGCTGCGGAAGTGGCCAAGATGGATGCCCAGGTCAAGCCGCTGTACGACAAGTACATGGCCATGGACCTCAAGGCGGTCGCTGCCGACAAGCAGGCCATGGAAATGGGCAAGCGTCTGTACCTGACCTACTGCATGCAGTGTCATGGTGCCGATGCCCGCGGCTCCAAGGGCTTCCCGAACCTGACCGATGCCGACTGGCAGTGGGGCGGTGAGGCGGAGCAGATCGTCGAGACCATTGCCAACGGCCGCATGGGCGTGATGCCTCCGCATTCCGCACTGGGTGGCGAGACGATCAAGGATCTGGCCAACTACGTCCGTTCCCTGTCCGGTCTGCCGCATGACTCCGTGCGTGCCGGCAAGGGTCAGACTGCCTACACCGAAGCCGGCTGTATCGGCTGCCACGGTGCTGACGGTACGGGCATGCAGGCCCTCGGTGCGCCGAACCTGACCGACAAGGTCTGGCTGTACGGCTCTTCCGAAGCCACCATCATCGAGACGATCACCAACGGTCGTCAGAACAAGATGCCGGCCTGGAAGGAATTCCTGGGCGACGCCAAGGTGCATCTGCTGGCTGCCTACGTGACCAGCCTGGGTGGCAAGTAAGCGCGTTTGACAAAAAAGGGTGGCCGGAAAGGGCCACCCTTTTCTTGCGATGTCGAAGCGGTTTTATCAAAATTGCGTTGCCTGCAGCAGCGTAATTTTGATAAAGAGATAAGATGAAATCTGGCGACGAAAAAAAACCGGAGGCAAAGCCTGCGGCCGAAGTGTCTTTTTACGAAAAGCACAGGAAGATTTATGTCCGCGATGTCCAGGGCTGGTGGACGACATGGCGCTGGGTATTCGTCTGGTTGACCCAGATCATCTTCTACCTGACCCCCTGGCTGGTCTGGAATGATCGTCAGGCAGTGCTTTTCCATCTGGTTGAACGCAAGTTCTACCTCTTCGGTCTGGTGCTGTGGCCGCAGGATGTATTCTATCTGGCTGTCCTGCTGATCGTTTCCGCCTACGCGCTGTTCCTGTTCACCGCGATTGCCGGGCGGCTGTTCTGCGGTTATGCCTGCCCGCAGACGGTCTATAGCGAAATCTTCATGTGGATAGAGAGCCGCATCGAAGGTGATCGTTCGGCGCGGATGAAACTGGATAAAGGGCCGATGACGGCGCGGAAGTTCCGGCTGAAGGCGATCAAGCATCTGTTGTGGGTCGCCCTGTCGCTGTGGACCGGGTTCACGCTGGTGGCCTATTTCACGCCCATGCAGGAACTGCTCGCTGCCCTGCCGTTCGGTCTGTCCGGCTGGGAAATGTTCTGGACACTGTTCTATGCCGGCTTCTGTTACATGCAGGCCGGTTTCCTGCGTGAGCAGGTGTGCAAGTACATGTGCCCCTACGCCCGTTTCCAGGGGGTGATGTTCGATCCGGATACGCTGGTCATCACCTACGATCCGGAGCGGGGCGAACCGCGGGGGGCCAGGAAAAAGGATGGCGATGCGTCGGCGCTCGGCGATTGTGTGGATTGTGGCCTGTGCGTTGCCGTCTGCCCGACCGGAATCGACATCCGTAAAGGCATACAGTACGAGTGCATCGGTTGCGGGGCCTGTATCGACGCCTGCGATCCGGTCATGGACAAGATCGGCAAGCCGCATGGCCTCATCCGCTATACCACCGAGAATGCCCTGGAAAAGAAATTCGGCGCTTCGGAAGTCGTCAGCCACATCCTGCGTCCGCGTATCCTGTTGTATACGGTCATTCTCGTTCTCATCTGCATTGCAACCGCTTGGTCGCTGGCTACCCGTGTCCCCTTGATGGTCGATGTCATTCGTGATCGATCAACCTTGTCTCGGGAAGCCGACGACGGTTCGATCGAGAATGTGTATAACCTGAAATTCATGAATACGACCGAGCAGGCGCAACGCTACCGGATCACGGTTGACGGACTGTCCGGCGTGCATCTGGCGGAAGAGCGTTTGCTTGAGGTCGGTAGTGCAGAGAATCTCGAATTCACCGTGGTTGTCCGTGTCCCGCCGGAATCTGGCAAGAGCGGGGCGAACACCATCTATTTCAATATTCAGGCTGAGTCGGACGAAAAAATTGCCGTTCGCGAAAAAGCCTCTTTTTTGATGCCTTGAGGAATTATGAGCGTTAGTATGACAAACGATACCAAACCTTGGTACAAGGAACCCTGGCCCTGGATTCTCATGGCCGGCCCATTCATCGTCATTATTGCCTGCATGAACTTGCTGTGGACTGCCATTGCAACTAACGACGGTCTGGTTTCCGACGATTATTACAAGGAAGGCCTGGCCATGAATCAGCGCCTGGAGCGCGATCATCAGGCCTCGCAGCTGGGGCTGCATGCAGATGTGATGCGCGCCGGTCTGAATGTCCGTCTGTTGATCACGACCAAGGAAACGGTGGCCTTGCCGGAAGAGATTGTCTTGCGCCTGACGCATCCGACGATCGACGGCAAGGATCAGAAAGTTGCGTTGAAATCCGAAGGGGCGGGTTTCTACGGTGGGGTACTGGCCGAGGATCTGGCCGGTCGCTGGCATGTCACGCTTGAAGATCCTGCGGGCCAATGGCGTCTTCAAGGGGAGTGGCAGGCCGGCTTTGATGAGCCGCTGCGCCTGGATGCGAAAGCGGGTTGATTTTTTTGTTAGTGGGAGGTGTTTATGGCTTGGGAACTGTTGTTGACGAGTGATATCGGCTTGATGAGCCTGGGAGTGATTGTCGGCGTGGTGGTAATCGGCGCCGTCATGGGCAAGCTCTACTCGAGCAAGATGAACGAGGAACTGAACGCCAAGGGTAAATAATCCCCGGCATTCGGTCATGAACGATCCCCGCTGCTTCAAGGAGAGTGGCGGGGATTGTTTTTTTCCGGCGGGCAGGGCGATGGTCTTGTCCTTGGTCCTGCATGCACTTGTGTTGTGGGGTACGGAATTTCCCCGGCCGCTGCAGCCGGAAGGGCGCGCCAAGCTCAGTGCGGTGATTGGCGAGCCGAAGGATTCGGCCCGGCCTGCGGCAAATTCTGCCCAGCCTTTACACGCTCACGAGGAGGCCTGGGTGCAGCCGACCCATATGCCTGAGAGGCGTTCGGGCGCGCGGTCCCATACCCAAAGCGGACAATCCGGGCTTGATCAAGATTTGCAGCCCTTGCCTCCCGGTGAGGACTTGTCGGCTTACCGGCTGGCTCTGGGACGGGCTTTTGGCAGTTTGCTCGACGAAGAATTGAGAAGGGTATTGCCGCCTGGGGAGTTGCTTTTCCGTATCCACTATCGGGCGGGGCCGATGCCCCCTTCCATGCGCCTGACGGCGGGAGTCGCCCCGGCGATTTCAGCGCGTCTGCTGGATGCGATGGCCCGGGCCGTCGCCATGACTCCCTTGCCTTCGTCTTGGCAGTCAGGGAACTATCGACTGGAGTTACGGGCCCAGGTGGTCGGTGCTTGAGATTACGGTTCCAGGTCGTGTTCGTGGAAGCCGAAACCGCCATGCTGCCGATCGGCCAGGTAGCGCTCCAGACAGAGGCGTACGCTGCGAAAGGAAAGGTCCTCCCAGGGGATGTCCTCCGGGCGGAACAGGGCGACTTCGAGGCTTTCCTCGCCGGCGGAGAACGACGGAGAGGTCATCCGCCCACGATAGAACAAGTGGACCTGATTGATGTGGGCGATGCTGACCAGCGCGAAGGCAGCCTCGACACTGACCTCCGCTCCCGCTTCCTCGAGCGTTTCGCGCCGGGCCGCTTCGGCTGTCGTTTCGCCGTTTTCCATGAAGCCGGCCGGTAGCGTCCAGTAACCCAGGCGGGGTTCGATGGCGCGCCGGCAAAGCAGTATCCTGTTTTCCCATTCGGCAATGCAGCCGACGATCATGCGCGGATTGTCGTAGTGAATATGCCCGCAACTCGTGCATACTTGTCGCGCCAGATTGTCGCCGGCAGGGATGGTCAGGGAGGCAGCGCTGCCGCAGCGGGTGCAGTACGACATTCCGGAGGTGTTGGGAAACGGTGGACTTGCAGTCTATCACTGCCGATCCTCGCTGTAGCAGGTGGCAACTTCCTTTGCGCTTCCCGGAAGCCTGTGGCTACAATAGCGAAACACAATATAGATAGAACGACCTGTCGGTAACGCCTCAGGGGGCGCTAAAGGGGTTTCACATGTTTTTGATCGTCGGCTACGTCATCATCCTGGCTTCGGCATTGGGCACTTATGCCGTGCACGGCAGCTTGCTGGCGCTCTGGGTCCCGCTGGAATACATCGCCATCTTCGGCCTGACCGTCGGTAGTTTCGTCGCCGGCAACAACATCAAGGTGGTCAAGGCCACGGTGGCGGCCATCCCGGGCGCGCTCAAGGGCTCGCCTTACAACAAGGCCTACTACGTCGATGCGCTGGCGCTGTTGTTCGAGATCCTGTCCAAGGTGCGCAAGGAAGGCTTGATGTCGATTGAAAACGATGTCGAGAATCCCGAGGCCAGTCCGATTTTTTCCAAGTACCCGAATATCGTTTCCGATCACCACGTACTCGATTTCATGACCGACTATCTGCGCATGATGGTCGGCGGCAACCTGAACACGGTTGAAATCGAAAGCCTGATGGATGTCGAACTGGAAACCCATCACCACGAAATGGCCGAGCCGGCGCACGTCATCCAGAAGGTGGCCGATGGCGTACCCGCCTTCGGTATCGTCGTCGCGGTCATGGGGGTCATCAACGTGATGGGTTCGGTCGGCGAGCCGCCGGCCGTGCTGGGCAAGATGATTGCAGGTGCGCTGGTCGGTACCTTCCTCGGTATCTACCTGGCCTATGGTTTCGTCGCGCCGATTGCCGGTCAGGTCGAGCAGAAGGCCAACGAATCCGGCGTGATCTACAAGACCATCAAGATGGTCCTGCTGGCGTCGATGTCGGGCTACGCGCCGCAGGTGGCCATCGAATTCGGGCGCAAGACCCTGGGGGCGCACGAGCGTCCGAGTTTCCGTGAACTCGAGGAAGAGCTCAAGGCCCGCAAGGGCAAGTAAGCGGCACATGCTGCCGACACAGAGCGAATATAGATGAGCGACGACTCCACCCGCCCGATTATCATCAAACGCAAGAAGGTCGTTGCCGGCGGCGCGCACGGTGGCGCCTGGAAAATCGCCTACGCCGACTTCGTGACGGCAATGATGGCCTTCTTCCTGCTGATGTGGCTGCTTGGCTCGACGTCCAAGGGCGATCTGCAGGGCATTGCCGACTATTTTCAGAACCCGATGAAGGTGTCGATGTCCGGCGGTGCGGGCTCAGGCGACGCAACAAGCATTCTCAAGGGTGGCGGCCAGGATCTGACCCGCCAGTCCGGTCAGGTCAAGAAGGGCGACGTCGAAGCCAAGCGCACGACCTTCTCCAAAGAAGCCCAGCTGGAATTCCGGCGCAAGGAACAGGAGCGCCTGGAACTGTTGAAGGCGGACATCGAGAAGATGATCGAGCAGAGTCCGCAACTCGCCCAGTTCAAGAAGCAGTTGTTGCTCGACATCACTTCCGAAGGCTTGCGCATCCAGATCGTCGATGAACAGAACCGGCCGATGTTCGATTCCGGCGGCGATACGGTCAAGCCTTATACCCGGCAACTGCTGCAGCAGATCGGTCTGGCCCTGAACGGCGTGTCCAACCGGATCAGTCTTGCCGGCCATACCGATGCGGCCCCCTTCGTTGGCGGCGTCGGTGGTTTTTCCAACTGGGAATTGTCGGCCAACCGGGCCAATGCCTCGCGGCGCGAGCTGGTCGCCGGCGGCATGGACGATCACAAGGTCCTGCGCGTGGTCGGACTGGGATCGACGCTGTTGTTCGACAAGAACGACCCCTTGAACCCGGTTAACCGCCGGATCAGTATCGTGGTATTGAATCAGCGTACCGAGCGGGCGATCCTGAATGAAGATAGCAGTCCGGACGATGTCGAGGGAGATGATATTGCGCCGCCCGTCCTGCAGTTGCCAACGACACCCAACGGGCGAGCTGGCTGATCCGGGCGCATTTTGCATACGCGGTTCCCGGAACAACTGTCGTTATCCGGGATGAATTTGAGTTTCTGTAGAGAGATGAGGGAAAAATGGCCAAAACCATTCTTGCTGTTGATGATTCCGCCTCCATTCGCCAAATGGTTTCGTTCACGCTGAAAAGTGCCGGTTATGAAGTGGTCGAGGCGGTTGATGGGCAGGATGGCCTGGACAAGGCCAAGTCGCGCGGCGTCAACCTGGTGCTGACCGATCAGAACATGCCGCGCATGGACGGCCTGACCCTGATCCGCAATCTGCGCGCCATGCCCCAATATGCCTCGACACCGATCCTGATGCTGACCACCGAGTCTTCCGATGCGATGAAGTCGCAGGGGCGCGCGGCGGGCGCCACCGGCTGGTTGGTCAAGCCGTTCGATCCGCAAAAACTCATCGAAGTCGTACGCAAGGTGATTGGCTGAGAGTATCTGGCTCGTCCGGGGCGCACGCCCGGATGCATCCGTTTCTGGCCGCCGGTCTAATCGCGGTCGTCTGAGGAGAAAGCATGTCGATTGACATGAGTCAGTTTTACCAGGTCTTCTTCGAGGAATCGGAGGAGCATCTGGCCGCGATGGAATCCTTGTTGCTCGATCTGGATATCGACAATCCGGATCTGGAGCAACTGAACGCCATCTTCCGGGCTGCCCATTCGATCAAGGGAAGCGCCGGTACGTTCGGTTTCACCGACCTTGCCGAAACCACGCACATCCTGGAAAACCTGCTGGACCGCATCCGCAAGGCGGAGCTGTCGCTGCGCCCCGAGATGGTCGATGCTTTTCTCGAGGCCGGCGATGTGCTGCGCAGCATGCTCGAAGCCCATCAGGGGCGCGGTTCGGTCGATCCTGAACTGGTGACGCGGATTTGCGGCCGCTTGCGGCAGTTGTCCGATGCGCCTGCACCGGCTGCTGCGCCCTCGCCGGAAGCGGCGCCGGTGGCGCCAGCCGATGACGAGGTGGCAGTAAGGATTCCCGAGGAAACCGGCCGACGCCTGTTCGACATCCAGTTCGTGCCCACCGAGATTGCCGTGCAGGGCGTCGGCCTGGACAATCTGCTCGATGAACTGCGCTCGTTGGGCGAACTGGAAATTGTCAGCCGCAGCGAGCCGGGCGAAGAAAGTGCCGCTTACTGGGAACTGCGCCTGTTGACCGACAAGCCGCAGGAGGCCTTTGTCGACCAGATCGATTTCATCGCCGAGAACGGCGCCTGGCGCATCACCGAAGACACCGCCGTGGCGGCAGACGGTTCGACGGCTTTCGGGTTTTTCCCCGATTCTCCGGGACTGCCGGACGAGGCGCGCGGTTACGGCCTGTACGCGTCTGCCGCCAAGGAAGAAGAGGCCTATGGCTTCTTCGAGCCGTTGCCGGCAACGACGGTCGAGGATGAAGCTTACGGGTTCTTCGAGCCTCTGCCGACGGTGGCCACGGAGAAGAAGGACGACGACGCCGGCTACGGCTTCTTCGAACCCCTGCCGGCTGCTGTGCCGGCACCGGCTGAACCGGTCGCGGCGGCGCCGATGGCCGAAGAGGGCGATGGATTCGGTTTCTTCGCGCCGCTGACGCCGCCGGTTCCGGTGACGCCGCCGGTGGAAGCCGTCGCGCCCAAGCCTGCCCCGGCGCGCGCCGAGCGGCAAGCCAAGACGCCGGTCAGCGCATCGGCGGACTCGTCGATCCGTGTCAGCATCGAAAAGGTCGACCAGCTGATCAACCTGGTCGGCGAACTGGTGATCACCCAGGCGATGCTGCTGCAGACCTCGGCGCAGATGCAGGATGCCGCACCGGAGCGCCTGCTCAACGGACTCACCCAGCTGGAACGCAATACCCGCGACCTCCAGGAATCGGTGATGTCGATCCGGATGATGCCGATTTCCTTTGTCTTCTCGCGTTTCCCGCGGGTGGTTCGCGACTTGTCGGCCAAGCTCGGCAAGCAGGTCGAGCTGAAAACCTTGGGTGAGACGACCGAACTCGACAAGAGCCTGATCGAGCGCATCACCGATCCGCTGACCCACCTGATCCGCAACAGCCTGGATCACGGCATCGAGTCGCCGGAAAAACGCATTGCCGCAGGCAAGAGCCCGACCGGGACGATTACCCTGAAGGCCTATCATCAGGGCGGCAACATCGTCATCGAGGTCGGTGACGACGGTGGCGGCCTGCCGCGCGATAAGATCCTGCAGAAGGCCCGCGAGCGCGGCTTGCCGGTTTCCGATCAGATGAGCGATCAGGAAGTGTTCAACCTGATCTTCGAAGCAGGGTTCTCGACCGCCGACCAGGTGACCGATGTTTCCGGACGCGGGGTCGGCATGGACGTTGTCCGCCGCAACATCCAGTCCATGGGAGGGCGCGTCGAAATCGACTCGATGCTCGGGATCGGCACCCGGATGACAGTCCGTCTGCCGCTGACCCTGGCCATTCTCGACGGCATGTCGGTGGCGGTTGGCGACCAGATCTACATCCTGCCGCTGTCGTATGTCCTGGAATCGCTGCAGCCGTCGCCCGGTGACATCAAGACACTGTCCAACCAGGCCCGGGTGGTCCAGGTGCGCGGCGAATACCTGCCGGTGGTCGTGCTGCACGAGATGTTCAATCTCAAGTCGGCGTGGACCGATTTCACCCAGGGGATCATGGTCGTGCTCGACGCCGACGGTGCCCGCGTCGCCCTGTTCGTCGACGCCCTGCTCGGTCAGCACCAGGTCGTGATCAAGAGCCTGGAAGCCAATTACCGCAAGGTGCCGGGTGTCTCCGGCGCGACCATCATGGGCGATGGTCATGTGGCCTTGATTCTCGATGTATCGGCCATCGCTGCGATGGCCAGGACAAGCATGCAGAAGGCCGGGTGACCGGCAGATGAGGAGTTGATGATGGAAGCCATGATTTCCGCAGGAGCGGTCGCCGGCGACGAAGAGCAGGTGGCCAGCGAGTTCCTGACCTTTACGCTGGGCAGCGAGGAGTACGCCATCGATATCCTGAAGGTTCAGGAGATTCGCGGTTACGAGACGCCGACACTGATCGCCAATGCACCGCCGTTCATCAAGGGCGTGATCAACCTGCGCGGCATCATCGTTCCCATCGTCGATCTGCGCATCAAGTTCCGGCTGGGCAAGGTCGAGTACACCCCGTTTACCGTGGTCATCATCCTCAACATCGCCGGGCGGGTCATCGGCGTCGTCGTCGATAGCGTTTCCGACGTGCTTTCGCTGACCCCCGCGCAAATCCGCCAGGCACCGGACTTCTCCGGCAGTTTCGATACCAAGTACATCGTCGGTCTGGCCAGCGTCGAAGCGCGGATGCTGATCGTGACCGACATCGAGCGCCTGATGACCAGCGCCGATATGGAGTTGATCGAGGCGGCAGCCGAGTGAACGGACGTTTCGGGAGGGCGAAATGTTGAATGTGCGCAATTTCAGGATAGGCAGCCGGCTGATCGCCACCACGGTCGGCGCGCTGGCGCTGATGATTGCCTTCGTCGTGATTGCCCTGGTCAGCCTTGGCTTGATCGGCGACAAGGTGCAGACCATCGCCGTCGATAACAATCAGGGCATGGAACTGGCCCACGAAATGCAGGGCTATCTCGGCAACATCGGTCTGCATGCACGCAATGCCTTGCTTTATGAAGAAATCAGCCGGCAGCGCGAGGAGCGGCAGGGTGTCGACCTGGCGATCAAGCGTTACCAGGCCAACGAACGGCAACTGGCCGACATGGCCCTGGCGCCGGAAGCCAGGGCGCAGCTGGGGGAGTTGTCGGCCCTGCGCCAGGGCGCAGAGGCCCGTCTGACGCAACTGTTCGTGCTCGTCGGCGAGGGGAACCGGCCCGATATCGAGGCGTATTTCGTCGATGAACTGACGCCCGCCATGCATGCCTGGCAGGGCGCCATCGGCCAGCTGGTGTCCCGCCAGAAGGCTGCCAATGCCGCGGCGCTCGACGAGGTTGCGAGCATCCGCTCGACTGTCGAACGCACCCTGTTCGGCCTGATCGCATTCGCTGTCGTGATCATGATCCCCGCCGGCATCTGGGTCACGCGGGCGATCACCCGGCCCCTGTCGTCGGCGGTGGCGGTGGCCGAGTCGGTGGCCGGCGGCAATTTCGATAACCGGATCGACGCCGAAGGGCGCGACGAACCGGCGCATCTGCTGCGCACGCTGGCGCGCATGCAGTCCGACCTGAAGGCGCGTACGGCCAGCGAGCGTAAGGTGGCTGCCGAAACCCTGCGTATCAAGGTGGCGCTCGATGTCGGCTCCAACTGCGTCATGCTGGCCGACCCCGGCGGGCGGGTCATTTACTGCAACGACGCCCTGCTGGACATGATGCGGCGCGCCGAAGCCGATATCCGTCAGCAATTGCCGGATTTTCAGGCCGCCGCGCTGAATGGCGGGGCGTTTCGTATCGAGGCGCTGAATCCGGCATTCCAGTCGGACCGGCTGGCTGCCTTGAGCGAGCCGCAGCGCAGCCAGATCAAGCTGGCCTCGCGGACCTTCGCCCTGGTTGCCACGCCGGTGATCGGCGAAGGCAATAGCCGCCTGGGAACTGTCGTCGAGTGGCTGGATCGTACCGGCGAGGTGGCCATCGAACAGGAAATCAGCGACATCATCGATGCTGCCGTGGCCGGTGATTTTTCGCGCCGTGTTTCGCCGGCGGACAAGCAAGGCTTCTTCCTCAAGCTGAGCACCGGCATCAACAGCTTGCTCGATGCCAACAGCCGGGCACTGGAAGAGATCGGCCGGATGCTGTCCCGGCTGGCTGCCGGCGATCTGACCGAGAAGATCGACATGCCCTATCAGGGGCTGCTGGCCAAGGTCAGGGACGATGCCAACGGCACGGTCGACAACCTGAGCGAGATCGTCCTCTCGATCAAGCAGGCCACCGACGCGATCAACACGGCCGCCAAGGAGATCGCCCAGGGGAATCAGGACTTGTCCGGGCGGACCGAGCAGCAGGCGTCCAGTCTCGAGGAAACGGCGTCGAGCATGGAGCAACTGACCGGCACCGTGCACCAGAATGCGGAAAATGCCCGTCGGGCCAACGAACTGGCCGATACCGCGCAGCGGGTTGCCGAGCAGGGGGGCGCCGTCGTCGGCCAGGTGGTGACGACGATGAGCGCCATCCAGCAATCCAGTCGCCGTATCGCCGACATCATCGGCGTCATCGACGGCATTGCCTTCCAGACCAACATCCTGGCCCTGAACGCGGCGGTCGAGGCGGCCCGTGCCGGCGAGCAGGGCCGTGGCTTTGCCGTGGTCGCCACCGAGGTGCGCAACCTGGCCCAGCGCAGCGCGGCGGCCGCGAAGGAAATCAAGGGGCTGATCGGCGACTCCGTCGATAAGGTGGCGGTCGGTAACCGGCTGGTCGAAACCGCGGGGACGACCATGGCCGAGGTCGTTTCCAGCATCCAGAATGTTGCCCGCCTGATGAGCGATATTTCGGCCGCCAGCCGCGAGCAGAGTGCCGGCATCGAACAGGTCGGGCGCGCCATCAACCAGATGGACGAGGTGACACAGCAAAATGCCGCCCTGGTCGAACAGGCCGCGGCAGCCGCCGAAAGCCTGCAGGAACAGGCGCATAGCCTGGCGCAGGCGGTGGCGGCGTTCAGGCTGTCGCCGACCGGCGAAGTGCCCGCCCCCGTTGCTGCCAGGAGGCCGGCTGCCTTGCCGGATCGCCGGCCAGCGCCCGGCAAGGTTGCGGCGCCGATGCTGACGGAAAAGAAACCACAAACACTAGCGATGGGGCGCGTTCCCGTCATGTCTGCCCGTGAAGACGGTTGGGCAGAGTTTTAACCTGGAAGGAAAAGGGCCGATTCATGCGTAATAACCAGCCTGTGACCCAGAACGAAGTCCCCCTGACGGCGGACAGCCTGATCGTCTCCAAGACCGATCTCAAAGGCCTGATCACCTACGTCAACAAGGATTTTCTCGATATCAGCGGTTTCACCGAGGATGAGCTGATCGGCCAGCCGCACAACATCGTCCGCCATCCGGACATGCCGACCGAAGCCTATGCCGATCTCTGGCGCGATCTCAAGGAAGGCCGGCCGTGGACCGGACTGGTCAAGAACCGCTGCAAGAACGGCGATTTCTACTGGGTGCTGGCGACCGCCACCCCGATCCGGGAAAACGATCAGATCGTCGGCTACATGTCGGTGCGCCGGCAGCCGACCCGGCAGCAGGTCGAAGCCGCCGAGGCTGCTTATCGCATGTTCCGCGAAAACCGGGCCGGCGGGCTGCGCATCCGTCACGGGGCGGTGGTCAACGGCGGGGCCGGATTGTTTGCTGGCTGGTCCTTGCGCCAGAAGCTGTTTGCCGGATTTTCGACGCTCCTGCTGGCCAGCGTCCTCATCGCTGCACTGGGCATCTGGGGGATCGGCAAGGTGCGCGACAATACAACCGCGCTCAACCAGGATGGCGTCAAGCCGACGCAGGCACTGGCGGTGATCGGCCGCTTGATGGCGGAAAACCGCAGCCAGGTGCTGCTGACGCTGCAACACGATCCGGAAGGGCGCTACGCCGCGTTGCACGATCACGACCTCAGTTTCCATACCAAGCAGATCGATGCCAATCTTGCCGAGGTCGATCGTCAGTGGGCCTTGTTCAACCAGAATCCGCATTCGCCCGATCAGCAGCAACTGGTCAACGAGTTCCAGATTGCGCGGACGGCCTATGTGCAGGAGGGCTTGTTGCCGGCCAAGCAGGCGCTGCTGGAAGGTCGGTTCGACGATGCGAACATGATCCTGTTGCAGAAGATCAACCCGACCTACACCGCAGCGGCGGCCAAGGCCGAGGCCCTGTTCAGCGCGCAGGCGGAGGAGGCGCAGCAACTGGTCAGCGAAGGCGAGGCGCTCTATCGCTCGCAACTGACCTGGGCCGCTGCCATCGTCTTGCTGGCGCTGGCAATCGGTCTGTGGATCGCGATGGCCATCACCCGCTCGATCACCGGGCCGATCCATGAAATCATTGCCACCTTCCGTTCGCTGGCCAACGGCGACTTCACCCGCAATGTCGACGTCTCGCGCAACGACGAGATGGGCAGGATCCTGCAGGGCCTGCAGTCGATGCAGATCCAGCAGGGCTTCAACGTGGCCGAAGCCAAGCGCATTGCCAACGACAATCTGCGCATCCGCATTGCCCTGGATTGCGTGAATTCCAATCTGCGCATTGCCGACGACGACGGGTTGGTGCTTTACGCCAACAAGGGACTGCAGTCGACGCTGCGCAAGATTGAACCGGCATTGCGCGAACAGATTCCCGGGTTTGCCGTCGACAGTTTCGTCGGCAGCAATATCGGTGGTTTCTACGCCGATCCGCAGGCCGCCCTGAAGACCTTGCGCGAATTGCGCGACACCCGCGTGACCGAGATGGAAATCGGCGGTCGCATCTTCAATGTGGTGACCAATCCGATCATCAACGAGCGCGGCGAGCGTCTCGGCACGGTCGGCGAATGGCAGGACCGGACGGCGGAAATCACCGCCCAGCGCCTGGTTGCCGACCTGATCAAGAAAGCCTCCAGCGGCGACCTTGATGCCCGGCTCGATGCCGAATCGCTGGAGGGCTTCTACCGCGAACTCGGCAAGGGGATCAACAGCCTGCTGGAGACCACCGCTTCGGCGATCGGCGAGATCGCCGACCTGCTGTCGCGGATTGCCGCCGGCGATCTGGTGCATACCGTGGAAACCGATTACCAGGGAACTTTCGGCCGCCTGAAGACCGACGCCAACCAGACGGTGCTGCGGCTGCGCGAACTGGTGGGCGGCATCCAGTCGTCGGCCGAAATGATCAATGTGGCGGCCAAGGAAATCGCCTCCGGCAACCAGGACCTGTCGGCGCGCACCGAGGAGCAGGCCAGTAGTCTCGAGGAAACCGCGTCGAGCATGGAAGAACTGACGGCGACGGTCAAGCAGAATGCCGAGAACGCCCGCCAGGCCAACGAACTGGCCGGCAGCGCGCAGCGCGTGGCCGAACAGGGGGGCGATGTGGTCGGCCAGGTGGTCGAAACCATGGGCTCCATCCACCAGGCCAGCGCCAAGATCGCCGACATCATCAGCGTCATCGACGGCATCGCTTTCCAGACCAACATCCTGGCGCTCAATGCTGCGGTGGAAGCCGCACGAGCCGGCGAACAGGGTCGCGGCTTTGCCGTGGTGGCCACCGAGGTGCGCAACCTTGCCCAGCGCAGTGCGGCTGCAGCCAAGGAAATCAAGGGCCTGATCTCGGACTCGGTCGGTCGCGTCGAGGTGGGCAGCAAACTGGTCAACCAGGCCGGTACGACGATGACCGAGATCATGAGCAGCATCAAGCGCGTGGCCCGGATCGTCACCGATATTGCCGAGGCCAGCCGTGAACAGAGCGCCGGTATCGAGCAGGTCAGTCTGGCGGTCAGTCAGATGGACGAAGTGACGCAGCAGAATGCCGCACTGGTCGAGGAAGCCGCCGCCGCTGCAGAAAGCCTGGAAGAGCAGGCCGAGTCCATGGCTCGAGCCGTCGCGGTTTTCAAGCTCGCCGAATCGCGCACGCCCAGCCTGCCGCCGCCGTCCGCACCGGCCATCGAGCGGCGGCCTGCGTCGTCGCAGCCGCGCGAGAAGATGCGCAGCTTGCCGGCCAGCCTCGACGACGAGTGGGAAGAGTTCTGAGATGGCGCTCGATCCGAAACGCCCGCTCGCCACGCCGGGTAGCCTGCGCACTGAATTGAGCAAGGCCTTGCCGGCCAGGGAGCCGGCAGCCCGCGAGTTCTCCTTTTCCGACGCCGACTTCGACCGGGTGCGCAAGCTGATCTACCAGCATGCCGGGATTTCCTTGTCGCCGGTGAAGAAGGACATGGTCTATTCGCGCCTGGCGCGTCGTTTGCGCGCCCTGAACAAGGCAACCTTCGGCGATTATCTCGATGCCTTGGAGCGCAACGGCGGTGATGAGTGGGAGCGTTTCGTCAATTCCCTGACCACCAATCTCACTTCGTTTTTCCGCGAGCCGCATCATTTTCCGATCCTCGCCGATCATCTGCGCAAGCTGGGCAACCGGCGGCCGGTGCGAATCTGGTGCTCAGCAGCATCGACCGGTGAGGAGCCCTATTCGATTGCCATGACGGTTGCGGAAACCTTCGGCGCGGAAGTTTCGCATGTCAGCATCGTCGCCTCCGATCTCGATACCAACGTGCTGGCGACGGCCCAGAAGGGTGTGTACGGCATGGATCGCCTGGAAAAGATGTCGCCGGAACGGCTGCGCCGTTTTTTCCTGCGCGGCACCGGTGCCCAGGAAGGCTTTGCCGCCGTTCGTCCGGAACTGAAGCGATTGATCGAGTTCCGCCGGATCAACCTGCTCGATGCCAGCTATAGCGTCAAGGGGCCGCTGGATGTCATTTTCTGTCGCAATGTGATGATCTATTTCGACAAGCCGACCCAGTACAAGATACTGTCCCGCTTTGCCCCGATGATGCAGCCGGATGGCCTGATGTTCGCCGGACATTCGGAAAGTTTCCTGCATGCCGCCGACCTCTTCCGTTCCATAGGCAAGACGGTATACACCCTGGCCGGATCGCGCTGAAAAGGAAACGCGTGCAGCACGCCTACGACGAAAATCTGGCAACCAACCGCTATTTTGACCGGCATTTCGAAACGGATGCCGCCAAGATACTGCCGGGGGAATATTTCGTTTCCGACAAGGGGATGCTCCTGGTCACCGTGCTCGGTTCCTGCGTTGCTGCCTGTGTCCGCGACGTCGATGCCGGTATCGGCGGCATGAATCATTTCATGCTGCCCGACGATGGCAGCCGCCGCGAAACCGTCGCCACTTCCGCGCGCTATGGTTCCTACGCCATGGAAGTGTTGATCAACCACCTGCTCAAGATGGGGGCGCGCCGCAACCGCCTGGAAGCCAAGGTGTTCGGCGGCGGCGCGGTGATGGCCAGCCTGGCCAGCAGCAACGTCGGTGTGCGCAATGCAGAATTCGTCCTCAATTACCTGAAGACGGAAAAAATACCGATCGTGGCCAAGGATTTGCTCGATTCCTATCCGCGCAAAGTCTATTTCTTCTCTGAGAGCGGCCGGGTGCTGGTCAAGAAGCTGCACCGCGTTCATAACGAAACCCTGTTCAGTCGCGAACGGGATTACAAGGCCAGGCTGTCCGGCGATCCGATGGCTGGCGATGTGGAGTTGTTCATTTGATGGCGACCAGAACCCGTGTCCTGATTGTCGATGATTCCGCCCTGATGCGCGGATTGCTGACAACGATGATCAATGCCGCGCCCGATCTCGAGGTGGTCGGTGCCGCGCAGGATGCCCAGACGGCACGGGATCTGATCAAGACCCTGAATCCCGATGTGCTGACGCTCGATGTGCATATGCCGGGCATGGACGGTATTGAGTTCCTTGAGCGTCTGATGCGGCTGCGGCCGATGCCGGTGGTCATGGTCTCCTCCTATACCGGCGCAACCTCCGAAACCACCCTCAAGGCGCTTGAACTGGGCGCGGTGGATTTCATTGGCAAACCGCGTGCCGAAGGTGCGCATTCGATGGAAAGCTATGCTGAAGAACTGGTCGACAAGATCCGCGCCGCGAGACATGCCCGTCTGCGTGGACGTCACCTCGTCACCGCGCCGGCCGCGTCGACCGGGGGGCGTCCGATGTCCGTGACGACGGCGCCCTCCCAGGCAGCGGCGGGCGCGGGAAATGGCCGGATCATCTTTCTTGGCGCGTCTACCGGCGGTACCGAGGCGATCAAGGAGTTTCTCCTTGGCATTCCCGAGACTTGCCCACCGATATTGATTGTTCAGCATATGCCGGAGACTTTCACCGCCTCGTTCGCCAAGCGTCTCGACGGCCTGTGCGCGCCAAAGGTGGTCGAAGCACGGGGTGGCGAGCGCCTTGAGCCGGGAACGGTTTATATTGCGCCGGGGCATTCGCACTTGCTGATCCGGCGTGGCAGCAACGGTTTTCAGACCGAACTGTCGGCCGCCGATCCGGTGAATCGGCACCGTCCTTCGGTCGATGTCCTGTTCGATTCGGCGGCCCAGCTGGTCGGCCGGCAAGCTGTCGGCGTCATCCTGACCGGGATGGGCAAGGATGGCGCCCAAGGCTTGTTGCGCATGCGTCAGGCAGGTGCCCGCACCTTCGGTCAGGATGAGGCCAGCTGCGTGGTGTACGGTATGCCCAGGGAGGCCTTCCTGATCGGCGCCGTCGAGGAGCAATGCGCGCTCGACGAAATGGCGCGCAGGGTGATGGCGGCGGTGCGGTAATATTTCCGGGCAGGGCTTGCCGGAATCAACGAAAGTATTAAACTAGGCCGAGATTTGGTATTTTTTTAGGAATGACAATGCAGACAAGCGTCAAGCAGGAAGCCGGAGTCGCCACGATCGCGCTGGTCGGTCGTTTTGATTTCAATACGCATCGGGATTTCCGAACCGCCTATGAGCCGTTGATCACCGATGCCGGTTGTCAGGCGGTGACGGTTGATTTTTCCGGCGTGGACTACCTGGACAGCTCGGCTCTGGGCATGCTGCTGATGCTGCGCGACAAGATGGGCGGTTGCGGCAAGGATGTCGTGCTCAGTGGCGTACAAGGCAACGTGCGCCAGGTTCTGGAGATCGCCAATTTCAGCAAGCTGTTCCGCATCGTCTGAGCGGTTTTTATGGTTTTGTCAGCGCTTGAGCGCGCGGGCCGGTGACTTGTCTGGCTTAAGTGCCCGTTGCGTGGTAGTTTTGCCCGATGTGAGCGCCGCTGGGCGTATCAGGCGAGGGGATGGGAATGTCGGAATTACTTAAAAATATTGATGCACGGACCAAGCTGGCCGGAACGAACAAGCTTGAGATCCTGCTGTTCTTCCTCGGCGTCGACCAACGGACCGGCCGCCGGGAAACCTATGGCATCAACGTGTTCAAGGTGCGCGAGGTGATGCGCACGCCGATGATCACGGCCGCGCCGGAAATGCCGGCCTCGGTCGAGGGGATGGTCAGTCTGCGCGGTGCGCTGGTGCCGGTGATCGACCTGGCGAAGTATTCCGGGATATCTGCCGACACCCCGCGTGAAATCATGATCGTCACCGAATACAACGGGCACACCCAGGGCTTCCTGGTCGAGGGCGTGGATACCATCCTGCGCCTGGACTGGAGCAAGATGCGGGTGCCGCCGGAAATGCTGACGGCCCAGACCGGCGGTCTGGTGACCGCGGTGACCGAACTGGAAGACAATCGCCTGGTCATGATGATGGACGTGGAAAAGGTGCTTGCCGAAACCACCACCATCGAAAACGAGATCATGTTCCGCAGCGTGGTCAACGTCGACCGCCCCGACGTCACCGTGTTTTATTGCGATGACTCCAGCGTGGCGCGCAAGCAGATCGAGCGCACCCTGGAAGCGATGGGCATCAAGGGCGTCAGTGCGGTTAACGGGCGGCAGATGTGGGACGAGATGGAAAAGGTTGCGTCGTATGCCAAGTCGGTCGGCAAGCCGGTTTCCTCGATCATCAACCTGTTGCTGACCGATATCGAAATGCCCGAGATGGATGGCTACATCCTGACCAAGAAGGTCAAGTCCGACCCGCGGTTTGCCAACATTCCGGTGATCATGCATTCCTCGCTGTCGGGAATGTCCAACCAGAAGCTCGGTCAGTCGGTCGGCGTTGACGAGTATGTGCCCAAGTTCGAGCCGCAGCGCCTGTCCGAAACGCTGGCCCGTCGTCTGGGTGTCGATGAAGCAGCCAAGGGCTGAGGCAGGAGACGAAGATGAATCTGGTCGAAAGCAAGAATCTGCTCGATAGCGTTGATGCGCGCACCCGCCTGGCCGGGTCGAACAAGATGGAAATCCTGCTGTTCTCGCTGGGAACGCGTGAGATATTCGGCATCAACGTGTTCAAGGTGCGCGAGGTCGGTCGCACACCGCACATCACCAAGACGCCCAACATGCCGCGTGGCGTCGAAGGGCTGATTTCCCTGCGCGGCAACGTCATCCCGGTGCTGTCGCTGGCGCCGTTCATGCAGCTCGACGGCGTGCCGCCGGGGCTGGGCAAGACCATGATGGTGGCCGAGTACTCGAAGCGGACCCTGGGGTTCCTGGTGCATGAAGTGGATCGCATCATCCGCGTCGATTGGGAGCGGGTGAAAGCCCCGGAAAGCGTGCTGACGGCCAACCATGGCCTGATTACCGCAGTCATCGAACTGGAGGGGGGCGGTCTGGTCTCCATCCTCGACGTCGAGCAGATTCTGGCCAATGCCTTCGGCGAAGCGATGATCATCGACATCTCGCCGGCCCGTGTCGATCCGGATACCAGTATTTTCTTCGTCGACGATTCCATCGTCGCCCGGCGCAAGATTTCGGAAGTTCTCGACAAGCTGGGTGTACGTCACAAACATGCCACCAACGGCATGGAGGCCTGGACCCGCCTGCAGGCCATCGCCGCGCATGCGCAGCAGGTCGGCGCCAATATCCGCGACGAAATCCGCTTGATTCTCGTCGATGCGGAAATGCCCGAAATGGATGGTTACGTGCTGACCAAGAACATCAAGTCCGACCCGCGCTTCGAAGGCGTGCCGGTGGTCATGCATTCATCCCTTTCGTCGGAGGCCAACCGGGCCATGGGCAAGTCCGTCGGCGTCGATGCCTACGTTGCCAAATTTGATGCTGAGGCGCTGGCCGATACCCTGCGTCCCTTGATTGAGCGTTAAACAAGAATGTCTATTGGAGTGTTGCATGGCTGCTGATCCCAAAACGAGGTTTCTGGTCGTAGACGATTTTTCGACCATGCGTCGTATCGTCCGCAACTTGCTGAAGGAGTTGGGCTTTACCAACGTCGATGAGGCCGAGGATGGGGCCATCGCATTGCAGAAACTGCAGGGAGGCGGCTTCGAGTTTGTCGTCACCGACTGGAACATGCCGAACATGGATGGTCTGACCTTGCTGCAGACTATCCGGGCGACGCCGACGCTAAAGCATCTGCCGGTGCTGATGATTACCGCAGAAGCGAAGAAGGAAAACATCATCGCGGCAGCCCAGGCCGGTGCCAGCGGTTATATCGTCAAGCCCTTCACCGCGGGAACCTTGTCCGAGAAACTGAACAAGATTTTCGAAAAATACGGTCAGGCCTGAGGGGAATTGTATGTCTGCAACTAACGATTCCGCCGATCTCGAAGCCCTGTTCGATTCGATCGCAACCGACTACCAGCCGGTGGCCCCGCAACCCGCCCCGCCGCCTGCCCCCGCGCCGGCTGCGACGGGAGACAACGACGAATTGCAGGCGCTGTTCGACAGCGTCGCCGCCGAGGCCGTGCCGCCGCCGGTTGCTGTCGAGGCAGTTGCCGCGTCAGGCGATCCGGCGGAAAACTGGTCGCAGCAGGAGGCCGTGTTCAACCGTATCGGTCAGATGGCGCGTGTCCTGCACGACACGCTGGGGCAACTGGGTTACGACAAGCTGATCGAGAAAACGGTCTCCGCCCTGCCCGATGCCAAGGATAGGCTGGCTTATGTCGCCAACCTGACCGAGCAGGCTGCCTGCCGCGTGCTCAACGCCACTGATGTGGCCGGTCCCCTGGTCGATGGCATGGAAAGTCGTTCCCGCGATCTGGGGGCTGCCTGGGACAAGGTGTTTGCCAACCAGATGAGCCCGGAAGAGTTCAAGGCGCTGGCCGTGGAAACCCGGCAGTTCCTGAAGCAGGACCTGCCGGGGCAAGCAAAGGCGACGCATGCGCAATTGACGGAAATCATGATGGCTCAGGACTTCCAGGATCTGACCGGGCAGGTGATCAAGAAGATCGTCGCGCTTGCCCAGGAACTGGAGACCGGTCTGATGGGCTTGCTGATTGAGGTCTTGCCCGAGGCCAAGAAAACCGAAGAAGTGACCAGCCTGATGAATGGTCCGGTCGTGAATGCGGCAGGTCGTACCGATGTCGTGGTCAATCAGGAGCAGGTCGATGACCTGCTCGAAAGCCTCGGCTTCTGAGGAGGATGAAAAATGAGTGATTTCTCGGGAATGGAGGATCTGCTGCAGGACTTCCTGCAGGAGGCCCACGACCTCTTGTCCGATGTGGACAACAAGCTGGTTGATCTGGAAAAGACACCGGACGACAAGGGGCTGCTCAACGACATCTTCCGTGGTTTCCATACGGTCAAGGGCGGTGCGGGCTTTCTCAACGCCACCGAACTGGTGACGCTGTGCCATCTGACCGAAAACCTGTTCGACCGCCTGCGTAACGGCGAGCTCGAGCTGACCGCAGAGTTGATGGACGTCATCATGGATGCCACCAAGGGCGTGCGCGAAATGTTCGGCGAACTGGGCCAGGGCGTTCAGCCCCAGCCGGCCGATGCTCGCGTTATCGCGGCCCTGCAGGGGGCATTGAATGGCGAATTGCCGACAAGTGGTGCACTGGCTGCTGCCGAGCCGCCGCCGGTGCAGGCACCGCCGCCGAGCAGCGCTCCCGGGGGAGAACCCGACTGGGCCAGCTTGCAGTCGGCGATTACCGGTGAACCGGTGAAGGCCGCTCAAGGCGAGTTGATTACCCGTGCCGAGGCTGAGCCGGTCAAGGCGTCGGCGGCAGCAACTCCGGCGGTTGCCGGCGGCAAGGATGCGGCCCCTTCGCCGTTCGGACGTCGCGCCAGCGATCGACCGGCGGCGACCGCCAGCAATTCGCGTCGCGCCGAGGAACGGGGGCGTGAAAATACCATCCGCGTCGATACCTCGCGTCTGGACCAGGTGCTCAACCTGTCCGGCGAAATCGGCCTGACCAAGAACCGCCTGACCAGTCTGCGCGCCGACATCCTTGCCGGCAAGAGCGATTCGGAAACGCTGCACGCCCTCGATCAGGCGGTCAGCCAGCTTGATCTGCTGGTTTCCGATCTGCAGAACTCGGTGATGAAGACCCGGATGCAGCCGATCGGACGGCTGTTCCAGAAATACCCACGTATTGCCCGCGACCTGGCCCGCCAGTTGGGCAAGGATGTCGAGCTGGTGCTGGCAGGGGAAGAAACCGAGGTCGACAAGACGATGATCGAGGATCTGGCCGATCCCCTGATCCACCTGATCCGCAATGCCGTCGATCATGGCGTCGAGATGCCCGACGAGCGCGCTGCCGCTGGCAAGCCGGCGAAGAGCCTGGTGCGCCTGGAGGCGCGTCAGGAAGGCGATCATATCGTCCTGATCATTGCCGACGACGGCAAGGGCATGAGTGCCGAGCGTATTCGCGCCAAGGCGGTGGACAAGGGCCTGATTTCCGAAGAAGAAGCCAATACGCTGGACGAGCGGCAGAGCCTGAATCTGATTTTCCTGCCCGGTTTCTCGACCAAAACGCAGATTTCCGACGTGTCCGGCCGGGGGGTCGGCATGGATGTGGTCAAGACCAACATCCAGAAGCTCAACGGCTCGGTCGAGATTCGTTCCGAACCCGGCAAGGGCTCGGTGTTCCTGATTTCCCTGCCGCTGACCCTGGCCATTCTGCCGGTCTTGCTGGTGCTCCTGGGCGACCAACCCTTCGCCCTGCCGTTGTCCTTGGTGCGGGAAATCCTGCCGATCGACCAGCAGCGCGTTCAGGAAGTTGGCGGCAAGGAAACGCTGGTGGTCCGCGGCGAGGTGCTGCCGGTCATTTCCCTGGCCAAGCTGCTCGGCTGGCCGGCCGACCGTTCTCCCGAGTACGGGGTGTTCATGCAGACCGCGGAGCGAAGTTTCATCCTCGGTGTGGACAGCTTCGCCGGCCGCGACGATGCGGTCATCAAGTCGCTCGAGGACTTCCGTCCGAAGGGGGTTGCAGGTGTCACCACGCTGTCGAACGGTCAGATCGTGTTGATTCTCGACATGAAGGAACTGCTCACCGACTTCAGTCAGCATGGCGATACCGGCATGGCGATTCGCAACTTCGAGTTTTCCTGACGCACGAAATCCTTACCGGTCAACGAGTTAACGAGGGGGCATTGCCCCCTCTTTTTTTTTGAAGGTTTACCTGTCTGTCATCGACTTAAGCGGTCTACCTCGAAACGGAATAAAAAAAGTACGCTACCTATTTAATTTTCTTGGTTTTTTTCTATAATAGGCTCAACCTGTTTAGATAATGGCCATGGCTGAAGATAGCGATCTGGAGAAAACCGAGGAGCCTACCGGTAGGCGAATCGAGCAAGCCCGGGAAAAGGGGCAGATTCCCCAGTCCCGGGAACTCGGTACGTTTACCGTGCTCATCGTCGCTGCCATGACCCTGTGGATGATGAGCGGCTGGTTCATGGACCGCACGCTGGCGCTGACCCGCGATGCCTTTATGCCTGATCTGAAGCACATGCAAGAGCCGGCCATGATGGTGTCGCGTCTGGCCGAGATGTTCGCCGATGCATTTTTCGTCTTCGCGCCCTTGTTCGTTGTGCTGGTCGTCGCCACCCTCCTGCCGCCGTTCTTCCTGAATGCCTGGGTGTTTGCCCCCAAGGCGCTGGTGCCCGATCTGAAGCGCATGGACCCACTGGCCGGTCTGGCCCGGATGTTCTCCTGGAACAGCCTGATGGAACTGACCAAGGCCATCCTCAAGGCGGTGCTGGTCGGCGTTGTGGCTTACCTGCTCATTTCCTGGCAACTCGAAGAGATTTTCGGTCTGCTGGCCGAGCCGCTGGAAACGGGTCTGGCGCACGCCGGCCGGATGATCCTCTTCGCTTTCCTGATGCTGGTGCTGACGCTGTTGATCGTGGTCGCGGCCGATGTGCCCTTCCAGTTGTGGCACTACTACCACAAGCTGAAGATGACCAAGGATGAGGTCAAGCAGGAAATGAAGGAAATGATGGGCGATCCGCACGTCAAGGGTCGGATTCGCAGTCTGCAGATGCAGGCAGCGCGTCGCCGGATGATGCAGGCGGTGCCTCAGGCCGATGTGATCGTCACCAACCCGACCCATTTCGCGGTGGCGCTGGCTTACAAGGCCGGCATGGCGGCGCCGAAGGTGGTGGCCAAGGGCACCGGAGCGGTGGCGCTCAAGATAAGGGAAGTGGCGGCGGAGCACGCGGTGCCGACCCTGGAGGCGCCACCGTTGGCGCGGGCGCTGTTCAAGCACGCCGATCTCGACAAGGAAATTCCGGCCACCCTGTATAACGCGGTGGCCGAAGTGCTTGCATACATCTATCAACTGGCGCAGTGGCGGCAGGTGGGCGGGGCGTACCCGGTTCCGCCGAGGGATCTGCCGGTGCCGCCCGAACTCGTACCGGAGGCAGCGTAAATGGCCGCCGGTTCGCTGAGCTTGCAAAATCTGTTCGGTCGTCTGAACGTCATTCAGATTGCGTCGCCGGTCCTGATCCTCATGGTTCTGTCCATGATGGTTCTGCCGTTGCCGCCGTTCGTGCTGGATCTGTTCTTCACCTTCAACATCGCGATTGCCATCCTGATCTTGATGGTCGCGGTGAATACCCAGAAGACGCTGGACTTTTCGGTGTTCCCGACCGTGCTGCTGGTGACGACGCTGATGCGTCTGTCGCTGAACGTGGCCTCGACCCGCGTCGTCCTGCTCGAGGGACACAACGGTCCGGATGCCGCGGGCAAGGTGATCGAGGCGTTCGGCCATTTCCTGGTTGGCGGTAATTTCGCGGTCGGTATCATCGTCTTCATGATCCTCGTGGTGATCAACTTCATGGTCATCACCAAGGGCGCCGGGCGGGTCGCAGAAGTTTCCGCACGGTTCACGCTCGATGCCATGCCGGGTAAGCAGATGGCCATCGACGCCGACCTCAACGCTGGCCTGATCGGTGAGGACGAAGCCCGTCAGCGCCGTTCCGACATTGCCCGCGAATCCGAGTTCTACGGTTCGATGGACGGTGCGTCGAAATTTGTCCGCGGCGATGCGATCGCCGGCATCATCATCATGCTGCTCAATATCGTCGGCGGACTGGTCGTCGGCATGATGCAGCACGATCTGGCGCTCGGCGACGCGGCGCGTATCTACACCCTGCTGGCTATCGGCGACGGCCTGGTGGCACAGATTCCCGGACTGGTCATTTCGATTGCCGCCGGTCTGGTGGTGACCCGCGTTTCCGACGACCGCGACATGGGTCAGCAATTCGTGACCCAGGTGTTCAGCAGCACCAAGGTGCTGGCGATTACCGCGGGCATCGTCGGCCTGATTGGCTTGATCCCGGGGATGCCGAACCTCGTCTTCCTGCTGATTGCCGGTTCCCTGGCCTGGTTCACGTGGAAACTCAGTAACAAGCAGCGGCGTATCGTCGAGACGCCGGTCAAGGTGGCGCCGCCGCCGATTCCGGAAGCGGTCGACGCGAGCTGGAACGATGTGGCGCCGCTCGATGTCCTGGGGCTGGAAGTGGGGTATCGCCTGATTCCCCTGGTGGACAAGACGCAGGACGGCGAGCTGCTGCGCCGCATTCGCGGCATCCGCAAGAAATTCGCTCAGGAAGTCGGTTTCCTGGTGTCGCCGGTGCACATTCGCGACAACCTGGAATTGAAGCCGAACGCCTACCGCATTCAGCTGAAGGGTGTCGAAGTCGGTGCCGGCGAAGCCTTCGCCGGCCAGTTCCTGGCCATCAATCCGGGTCGCGTTGCCGGAACGCTGAACGGAACGGTGACCACCGATCCGGCCTTCGGCCTGCCGGCCGTGTGGATCGACATCACCCAGCGCGATCAGGCCCAGGCCTACGGCTACACCGTGGTCGACGCTTCGACCGTGGTCGCCACCCATCTGAATCACCTGATCCTGACGCATGCCGGGGAACTCCTCGGTCGTCAGGAAGTGCAGCAACTACTCGATCACCTGGCCAAGGAGATGCCCAAGCTGGTCGAGGATCTGGTGCCCAAGATTCTGCCGCTGGGGACGCTGCAGAAGATACTGCAGAGCCTGCTCGAAGAAGGCGTGCACATCCGCGACATGCGCACCATCATCGAGACGGTCGCCGATCATGCGACGCGGACGCAGAATGCCGACGAACTCGTTACCCAGGTGCGCATCGCGCTGGGCCGTGCCATTGTCCAGCAGATGTTCCCGGGGACCGGCGAAATGCAGGTGATGTCGCTCGATCCGACGCTGGAGCGCCTGTTGTCGCAGGCCGTTGCCGGCGGTTCGGAAAACACCAGCTTCGAGCCGGGCCTGGCCGATACCCTGGTCCGCGAAACTGCCGCCGCCAGCCAGCGTCAGGAAGGCCTCGGCCTGCCCGCCGTGCTGCTGGTGCCGGCCAGCCTGCGCCTGCTCTTGTCCAGATTCCTGCGCCGCACCGTGCCGCAATTGAAGGTGCTGTCGCATAACGAAGTTCCAGAAAATCGAATCATCAAGGTGACCTCGATCATCGGAGGTAGAACATGAACGTCAGAAAATTCATCGCCGCCAACGCCAGGGATGCCTTGCGCAAAGTCAAGGAAACGCTGGGTAACGACGCGATCATCCTGTCCAACCGCGGCGTTCCCGGTGGCGTCGAGATCATGGCGGTTGCCGCCCGGGACATGGCGATGATCGTGCCGACCCCGGCCGGTGACATGGCACCGCCACCGCCGGTCGAGCGCACGCCACAAGTGCCGGTGGATGAAGACTATCGTGTCCTGCTCAGCTCGGCCCGGGCGAGAATCAGTGGCGCGTCGCCGGCCAGCATGGTGCCGCCGCGCCAGCCGGCTGCCGCCCCGCAACCGGCGCCGCGCGCCGCCGCGCCGGCGCAGAAGGCACCGATGCAGGTCAATGCCGGCATTCCCCGGACCGGCGCCTTGCGCAATCCCGATCTGCAGCGCCCGGCGGTCAATCCGCCGCCAGTCGCGGCCAAGCCTGCCGCGGCGCAGACTCAGGCGGGTGCCGCCCGGCGTGCCGAAGCCGAGGTGGTGCCGCAGGCGGTGATGGACGAAATCCGTTCGCTGCGCAAGATCGTCGAGCAGCATCTGGCGGGCTTTGCCTGGGGCGAGGCGGCCCGTTCGGAGCCGGTGAAGACGGAAGTGCTGCGCCAGATGCTCGATGCGGGCTTCTCGCCGCAACTGGCGCGTGATCTGATCGGTGACCTGCCGCCGGAAATGGATGCGGTGCAGGCCATGGCCTGGGTCAAGGGGGCAGCCGACCGCTCGTTGATGACGGTCGGCAGCGAGAACGACATCGTCGATCGCGGCGGTGTCTATGCGCTGGTCGGCCCGACCGGCGTCGGCAAGACCACCACGACCGCCAAACTGGCGGCGCGCTGTGTCCTGCGTCACGGCCCGAGCAAGGTGGCCCTGGTGACCACCGACGGTTACCGGATCGGCGCCCATGAACAGTTGCGCATCTACGGGCGCATTCTCGGCGTCGCGGTCTATCTGGTGAAGGATGCCCTGGAGCTGCGTCAGACCCTGGCCGAACTGCAGCACAAGCACATGGTGCTGGTCGATACGATGGGGATGAGCCAGAAGGACAAGCTGGTTCCCGAAATGACCGACATGCTCGCCGGCTGCGACGTGCAGCGCCTGTTGCTGCTGTCGTCCACCTCGCGCGGCGACACGCTCGACGATGTGGTCCGGGCGTATGCCGGCGACAGCCTCTCCGGCTGCATCCTGACTAAGATCGACGAGGCGGCCAGCCTGGCGACGCCGCTCGACGTGATCATGCGGCACGGCCTGCCGCTGTACTACGTCTCCAACGGCCAGCGCGTCCCGGAAGACCTGCATCTGCCCAATCGCGGCTACCTGCTGCATCGCGCCTTCAAGGACGTGCCGGAGAATTCGCCGCACAAATACAGCGGCGTCGAACCGGGCCTGATGATGGCGAATGCCGGCATGCAGGCGATGGGAGGCCGTCGTGGCTGATTTTCGCGTCGATCAGGCAGCCGGTTTGCGCCGTATGCTCGGCGGCAGCGGTCTGCAGGTGATCACTTTTGTTGCCGGGTGCGAAGGCGTCGGCCGCAGCGTGACCGTGGCCAACCTGGGCGTGGCCTTGGCGCGGCTGGGCAAGGAAGTTTTGCTGATCGACGAACATGCCCCCGGCGACGATATCGCGGCATCCTTCGGCATGCAGTCGACCTACGATCTGCTCAATGTCGTACAGCGCGAGTTGCCGCTGACCCAGGTCCTGTTGCGGCCAATGAACGGCCTGTCCATCCTGCCGGCAGCCAAGGCGGCACGCAAGCTGGGACGCCTCTCCTTGCATCAGCAGCAGACGCTGGTCGATGCGATGTCGGGCCTCGAGCGCGCCATCGACGTCATCCTGGTCGACGCCAGCATGGCCCATCCATCGGGCTTCTCGCCGTTCGGTCTGGTCTCGCAGGAAACCGTGGTCGTGCTGTCGGGCAGCAGTGCTTCGATTACCGAAGCCTATGCCTTGATCAAGAAGGTCAGCCAGGCCTTCTCGCGCCGTCATTTCCGCATTCTGGTCAACAAGGTGCGCAGTCAGGCCGACGCCCGTTCGATCTACGAGAATATCGCTCAGGTGGCGACGCAGCGCGGTGTGGCGGTGCTCGACTACGCCGGTGCCGTGCCCCTCGACGAATCGCTGAAGCTGGCCAGCCAGTTGTGTCGGCCGGTGTTGTTCCAGGCCCCGGACTCGCCGTCGGCAACCGCCTTCCGCGACCTCGCCGCCGATATCCAGTACTGGCAACAGGCACAGGGCGAGCAGGGGGGGGTCCAACATTTCCTTCAGCAACTGTTACACTTGAGCCAACGCATAACACCGAACATCCTTAGAGCCTGATGTACACCGCAGCGGGGCAGCCAGACCGGAATGAGTTGGTTCAGCGCTTCGTGCCGCTGGTGAAGCGTGTCGCCTATCATCTGATGGCCCGTCTACCGGCCAACGTGCAGTTCGAAGACTTGGTGCAGAACGGCATGATCGGCTTGCTCGATGCCATCGATCGCTTCCAGGAAGGCTTTGGCGCCCAGTTCGAAACCTACGCCACGCAGCGCGTGCGCGGGGCCATGCTCGACGGCCTGCGCGCCAACGACTGGTTGCCGCGCAACATGCGCAAGGAACTCCGGCGTATCGAACAGACCATCAATCAGCTCGAACATGCCCATGGTCGGGCGCCGTCCGAACAGGAGCTGGCGGATGCGCTGGGGATGCCGCTGGCCGAATACCAGAAGGTGCTTCAGGATGCGCGCGGTCACCAACTCGTTTATTACGAGGATTTTGCCGGCGACGACGATGCGGATTTCCTCGACCGGCACTTCACCGACGATGACAGCAACCCGGCCAGCATCCTGGAGGACAAGGATCTTCGCGAAAACCTGGTGAAGGCCATCGGGCGACTGCCGGAGCGCGAAAAATTGATGATGGCCCTGTACTACGAACAGGATCTCAACCTGCGGGAAATCGGTGAAGTCATGGGGGTCACCGAGTCCCGGGTCTGCCAGTTGCACAGTCAGGCCATCGCGCGTTTGCGCGGGCAGCTGGTCGGCGAGGTCAAGAATGTCGCCAGCAAGCAGCGCAAGGGGAAGGCGCTTGGATAAACTCAGCTTTGCCGGTCTTGTACTGGGGCTGGTCGCGATCATCGGCGGCCAGATTCTCGAGGGCGGGCATGTCAGCTCGCTGGTCCAGCCGACGGCGTTGCTGATCGTGCTCGGCGGGACGATGGGGGCGGTGCTGCTGCAATGCCCTTTTCACGTTTTCAAGCGCGGCATGCTAATGGCGAAATGGGTATGGGTGCCGCCGGTCATCGAGCAGAAACGCACCATCGACCAGATTCTTCAATGGAGCCAGTTGTCGCGTCGCGAGGGCTTGCTGGTTCTGGAAAACTACCTGCCGGGGATCAAGGATGATTTCACGCGCAAGGGGTTGCAGCTACTGGTCGATGGCGCAGAACCCGAGCGTATCCGCGAACTACTGGAAGTCGACGTCGACACTTACGAGGAGGAATGGCGCCAGTCGGCCAAGGTGTGGGAGTCGGCCGGCGGCTATTCGCCGACCATCGGCATCCTGGGGGCGGTGATGGGACTGATCCATGTCATGGAGAACCTCTCCGATCCGACCAAGCTCGGGCCCGGCATCGCGGTGGCGTTCGTCGCCACGATCTACGGCGTCGGCCTGGCCAATCTGATCTATCTGCCGATCGCCGGCAAACTGAAATATTACATTTCCCGGATGGTGGCCGCGCGCGAGATGATGATCGATGGTCTGGTCGGGATTGCTGTCGGTGATAACCCGCGCATCATCGAAAGCCGGCTGAAGGGCTATCTGCGCTGATGGGCCGTCGCCGCCGCCGCGAAGAGGAGCACGAGAACCACGAACGCTGGCTCGTCTCCTACGCCGATTTCATCACCCTGCTGTTCGCCTTTTTCGTCGTCATGTACGCGATTTCCTCGGTGAACGAAGGGAAATACAAGGTGCTCTCCAATTCCCTGGTCAACGCCTTCAAGAACACGACGGGCGAAGTGGGCGGTCAGCCCATGGCGATCATTCAGGGGGCGCCGATCATGCCGCCCAAGCCGGTGACCAAGCCGGACCGGCAAGCCCCGAGCCAGGCCGATGAAGTCAGGGGCGTACAAAGAGAAAAGATGCGCAACGTCGCCGGGGATATCCTGCAGGCCTTGCAGCCGCTGGTTGCCCAAGGCAAGGTACGGGTGCTCGAAACCAGCCGCGGCGTGACCATAGAAATCAATGACAGCATTCTCTTCGCCCTGGGGCAGGCCAGCTTGCAGACCGAGTCGATCAGCGCGCTGAGGGCCGTCGCGGCGGTGCTCGCCGATTCGGATTTTCCGATCACGATCGAAGGGCATACCGACAACGTACCGATTGCCACCCCGCAATTCCCCTCGAACTGGGAGTTGTCCGCCATGCGGGCGACCACCGTGCTGCGTCTGTTCAACGATTCGGGGGTGGGGGCCGAGCGCCTGACGGCGATCGGTTACGGGGAGACGCGTCCGGTGGAAACCAATACCAGCGCCGAAGGACGGGCACGGAATCGCCGGGTCAGCATCCTGATCGACTCGAATCGGCCGGAGGAGCCGACCGAACTGATCAGCAAGCCGCTATCCCAATAAAGCGGAAATCAGTCGGGGCGATGGTTCAGGCCGAATCGACAATGCGGCTGCCCGAGCCGGTGGCCGCCTGACCGTCGCTGCCATAAAGCGACGCTTCGCTCTGCCGTTGGGTCAGGATGTCGAGTGCTTCGCTGGTCCTGGCCAAGTGCATGGCAATCAGTTCGCCGTTCATGGCGTGGATTTCCCGCGCTTCGCGGGCGAGCGTAATCAGCTGTTCCCAGGATTGCCGGGCGGCAGATTCTGCCGGATTCCGGCGTAGCCACTCAGCCATGTCCTGCCGGCTTGACTGTGCCGGTGTCAGTCCAAGCAGGCGAAGCCTGGCCTGCTCCGAAGCATTCAGCTTTTCAACGAGATCGAGTTTTGTTGCACCGACTTCGGCCAGGGCATCGGTTTGACCGGAGGTCAGCAAGGATTGCTCTTCGCGCAGCACTTCGATGAAGCGACGCAACAGCGCCGTCTCGTCGAGCAATGCGCGGTGTAGCTGGGACATCAGGCCTTGCGTTGGCTGTTGACCAGATCGCGAGCCGTCTCGATCAGTCCGTCAGCAATGGCTTCCGGGTTGATCTGGAAACGACCCTGGGCGATCGCATCCTTGATTTCCTGAATCTTGCCCGCGTTTACCGGCGGCTTTTCGCCGCTCATGAGCGGTGCTGCCGTCTGGCTGATGCTGACGGCTTCGCTTGCCCGAGCGGTATTTTCCGGCGTTTTTTGCGGCGTATTCGCGGTGCGCAGCGGGGGCGTCTTGAAGGTCGAAGTGTCGATTTTCATGATGGGACTCGAAATGCCATGATTGTTGTACGTTATTACGGACGCTGCAGGCAGAACTTTAGCCTAATTCGTCAAAAGAATGGAGCCGTCTTCCTGGGCGATGCCGCTGATGGTCCTGCCCGATGGCATCTTTACCCTGGCCAGTTCACCGGCGGCGGCATGATTCAGCGCCTTGCCCTCCGCTCTCACAGCAAAACCCGTGCCCTGGGAAACGACGCGCACCGTCTGTCCCTGGCGGATGACCCGGGGGGCCAGCAACTGATGGGTGCGCAATGCCTGGCCTGCACCAATCGAGTTGCGCAAGGTCTTGCCGATGGCCTGTTCCGGCTTGATCACGGTGCCTGTTGGCAAGGCCCCGAGGTCCCCGCTGACGGTGGAGAGATCGTCGGCCTGAATGGTTTTGCCGGCCAGCAATGCCCGGCGGGTGGTGACATAGGTGGAGATTACCCCGATCCGGACAGGGACCAGGATGTTCCAGTTGGCGCCGGCCAGGCAGCGGATGCCGATATGGGTGCGGCCGATGCTGCGGGTATTTGGCGGTGAGTAGGCTTCGCGTTGGGCACAGGCTTGCAGCCGGCTGTCATCGATGGGTCCGGCTTCGATGTGAATCTCGCCGGCATGCCCGGCGGCAAGCTGGCGGGCGTGCTGTTCGACGGCGGCCAGAATCGCATCGCCCTCGCTGGCGGCGGCAGATGTGACGACGAGAAGTAGTGCAAGGGTACGAAAAAGCATCACCGAATTGTGCCCCAGCTTGTCCTTGGCTGAAAGTCTGGTTTCTGGCACGTACATTGCTTTTCTGGATGCAAATGCAACATCTGGAGAGTTTGTATGGCAAATAATCAAAGTCATGTCGAGGTTTACAGCAAAGCGATAGGTTTGCGCGTACAGCGCCATCAGTTGCTGGCCTCGAACATCGCCAACGCCGATACGCCGAATTACAAGGCGCGTGACTTCGATTTCAGCGCCGCCATGCAGAACGCACTGGCCGGCCGCGCAGCTTCTGGTGCGATGCCCTTGGCCAGGACCGCCGGTGGTCACCTCTCGGGTGAGGGCATGACCGGCAGCGCTCATGTTCAATACCGCAAGGAAACCCAGTCGGCAGTCGACGGCAATACGGTGGATATGGATGTCGAGCGCGCCCAGATCGCCGATAACGCCATCCAGTACCAGATTCTCACCCAGCTGATCGGCGACAAGTTCAAGGGCTTGCGTTCGGCGATGGCCGGCACGCAGGGCTAAGGAGCGCATTCATGAGTCTGTTCAATGTCTTCAAGGTGTCGTCCAGCGCAATGACTGCCCAGTCGATGCGACTCAATACCGTCGCTTCCAATCTGGCGAACGCCGACAGCATCGTTTCTTCAAACGGTCAGCCTTACCGGGCCAAGCAGGTGGTGTTCGAGGCCACACCCATGGGGGGCGGCGAGATTTCCAAAGGCGTGCGCGTGCGTCAGGTTGTGGAAAGTGCTGCCCCGGCGCGGATGGTGTACGACCCGAAGAATCCGGCAGCCGATGAAAAGGGCTACGTCGCTTTTTCGAATGTCAATGTAGTCGAGGAAATGACCAACATGATTTCCGCGTCTCGTGCATACCAGACCAATGTCGAAGTCATGAATACCGCCAAGAGCCTGATGCTGCGTACCTTGCAGATCGGCCAGCAGGCCTGATGAAAATTCTGGAGGAATAGACCATGTCTACCGTTAGCAATGCAACGACCAAGACGCCTGCCGAAATATTCGAGTCGATTGCCGGCAAGGCAAAGGGTAAGGAAACCACCACGGCCCAGGATCTGGAAAGCCGTTTCCTGACTCTGTTGATGACGCAGATCAAGAACCAGGATCCGCTGAATCCCCTCGACAACGCCCAGGTGACCAGCCAGTTGGCCCAGTTGAACATGGTTAACGGGATCGAGAAACTGAACCTGACGATGAACCAGCTGCTCGGCGGTTATGCCGAGGCGCAGGCGATGCAGGCGGCAGGAATGATCGGCAAAAATGTCATGATTGCCGGCAATGCCTTGCCGCTTTCCGGAAGCAAGGCATTTGCCGGTATCGCCTTGACGGGGAATGCAGACTCGGTCGTGGTGACGATCAAGGATGCGAGCGGCAAGGTCGTACAGACCAACGAACTCGGTGAGCAGCAGGCCGGCATGTTCTATTTCGCCTGGGACGGCAAGAACGAGAACGGCGATGTCCTGCCGGACGGCAAATACACCTTCTCGGTCAAGGCGCTTGCCGACGGCAAGGAGGTCGAAGCGACGACCGGACAGATTGGCACGGTTTCTGCTGTTACTCGTACGAACAACGGTTTCCTCCTTGATCTGGGCGACATGGGCAATGTGGCCTTCAAGGACATCCAGCAGATACTTTGACGAGGTAGATCATGGCATTCCAACAAGCGCTCAGCGGCCTGAATGTGGCCGGCAAGGCAATCGATGTCACCAGCCACAATATCGCCAACGCGAGCACCGTCGGCTTCAAGGCCGGGTCGGCACACTTTGCCGACGTTTATGCCGCCTCGTTGAACGGCGCTGGTGCCAGCCAGATCGGTATCGGTGTGAACCTGGCGGCGGTGCAGCAGCAATTCACCCAGGGCAACATCACGGCGACCAACAACCCGCTGGATATCTCGATCAACGGTTCCGGCTTCTTCCGCATGGATACCAACGGCGCGGTGACCTTTACCCGTTCCGGCCAGTTTCACCTGGATAAAAGCGGTTACATCATCAACGATCAGAACATGCGGCTGACCGGCTATCCGGCCCAGGCCGGCATCGTCGTTCCCTCGACGCCGCAGCCCTTGCAGATCTCGGCGTCCGACCTGGCGCCGGTGGCCACCGGGACCAATGTCTCCAGCCCCTTCCGCGGGGTCAAGGCCAATCTGCAACTCGATTCGCGGGCCACGGAGCCCGAGGTGCCTTGGTCCAACGCCGCAACGCCAACCGGGGCAACGGTAGCTACCAACGTGACGGCCAACGGCGGCTCGGCGGCAGAAGCTGCCGCAGCGCTCGCCGCCTACGATGCTGCAATCGCCGGTGCCCAGACCCAAGCGCAGGCCGCCCAGGCTGCCTACGACGCTGTGATCGGTGCCGGCGGTACCGTTCTTGAAGCTACGGCTGCACGTACGGCCGGTTTGGCTGGAGCCAATTATTCGCCGGATCCCCAGTCCTACAGCTACTCGACCGCATTGTCCATTTTCGACACGCTGGGCAACGCCCATACGCTGACGATGTTCTTCGAGAAAACGGCTGCGTCGGGCGAATGGAATGTCCATTTCACGCTCGACGGAACGAGCAACAACTACATCACGGTCACCCCCGGGAATGCACTGACTTTCAATACCCTGGGGCAGATTGCCAGCGGTAATCCAATGAGCCTGCAGATTGACCTGAACAACGTCATGGGCGCGCTGGGGACGACCAACGGTGCCGATCCGGTGATGAACTTCGATATCGATTTCACCGGGACCACCCAGTTCGGAAGCTCCTTCGGAACCAATCGCCTGGAACAGGATGGCTATACCGCCGGCAACCTGATCGGCCTCTCGGTGGGGAAGGATGGGGTCATCCTCGGTCGTTACAGTAACGGTCAGACCTTTGCCCAGGGGCAGGTCGTGTTGGCCAACTTCACCAATCCGAACGGCTTGCAGTCGCTGGGCAACAACCAGTGGAACGAGACCTCGGCTTCGGGGCCGGCGCTGGTGGGCGCACCCAACACCTCGAGCCTGGGCGTGCTGTCCTCGTCGACGGTCGAGGAATCGAACGTCGATCTGACGTCCGAACTGGTCAGCCTGATCACCAATCAGCGCAACTACCAGGCCAATGCCCAGTCCATCAAGACGCAGGATCAGGTGTTGCAGACCCTGGTCAACCTGCGCTGATTCCTGAGGGCCTGGCAACATGGACCGCCTGATCTATACCGCAATGACCGGTGCCAAGCATGTGTTCATGCAGCAAGCCGGTACGGCCAACAATCTGGCCAATGCCAGCACGATCGGGTTCAAGGCGCAGGAGCACCGTTTCCGCGCCGTCGAGGTCCAGGGCGAAGGCATGCCGACCCGGGCCTTTGTCGTCGATGCGTCGGTGGCCGACGTTTTCGACGAGGGCCCGCTGATGTTCACCGGCCGCAATCTCGACGTCGCCGTTCAGGGGCGCGGCTGGCTGGCCGTCCAGTTGCCGGATGGCAGCGAGGCCTATACCCGTGCCGGCAGTCTGGACGTGAACGTCAACGGTGAACTGGAAACCAAGGCCGGGCATCTGGTGCTCGGCGATGGCGGCCCGATCGCCATTCCGCCGGACAACAACATCGAGATCGCGCCGGATGGCACGGTATCGATCATCCCCGCCTTCGGCACACCGAACAACGTCAATCCGGTCGGACGCCTGAAGCTGGTGAATCCGCCGGAGGGCGATCTGGTGCGCGGTACCGACGGCCTGTTCCGTCTGCGCAGTGGTCAGCCGGCGCCGGTTGACGACAACGTCCGGGTAGCCGCCGGGGCGCTTGAAGGCAGTAATGTCAATGTGACGGATTCGATGGTGAATCTGATCAGCCTGGCCCGGCAGTTCGAATTGCAGATCAAGATGATGCAGACCGCCGATCAGAATGCCCAGCGCGCCGATCAGTTGCTGTCCCTCAATGGTTGATAGGAAAGAAAAATGATACGTTCCCTGTGGATCGCCCGGACCGGCCTGGATGCTCAGCAAACCCAGCTTGATGTCATCTCGAACAATCTGGCGAACGTCAGCACCAACGGTTTCAAGCGGGCGCGGGCGGTATTCGAGGACCTGCTGTACCAGAACATGCGCCAGCCGGGCGCGCAGACCTCGCAGCAGACCCAGGTGCCGACCGGTTTGCAACTGGGAACCGGGGCGCGGCCGGTCGCCACGGCGCGCATCTTCACCCAGGGCAACCTGCAGAAGACCGATAACACGCTCGATGTGGCGATCAACGGCAATGGTTTCTTCCAGGTTCTGCTGCCGGACGGGACGACGGGTTACACCCGCGACGGCTCCTTCCACAAGGACAACCAGGGGCAGATCGTCACCTCCGACGGTTACCCGCTGCAGCCGAACATCACTGTACCGGCCGATGCCCAGACCGTTTCGATCGGGACCGATGGCACCGTCACCATAACCCAGCCGGGTTCGGCTGCCGCTACGGAAATCGGTGCGATCCAGCTGGCCAGTTTCGTCAATAACGGCGGCTTGCTCAGCATCGGCCAGAATCTGTACATGGAAACCGCGGCCAGCGGTGCGCCGACGCCCAATGCGCCGGGGGCCAACGGTGCCGGGATCGTCGTTCAGGGCTACGTCGAAACGTCGAATGTCAACGTGGCCGAGGAACTGGTGACCATGATCCAGACGCAGCGTGCCTACGAACTCAACTCCAAGGTGATCAGCACCTCCGACACCATGCTTGGACGATTGACCCAGTTGTAAGGGGAATAAGATGCGTACCCTGATCCTGTTAAGCAGCATCCTGCTGGCAGCCTGCACCACGGTGCCGCCGACCAATGTACATCAGCCGATGACGGTGCGGCCGGAACCGCGTCCGGTGATGGCGACGGGCAACGGCGCGATCTATCAGGCGGCCAACAGTCGGCCGTTGTTCGAGGACCGGCGAGCCCGTTTCGTCGGCGATACGATCACGGTCAAGATCACCGAGAACACCTCGGCCTCGAAAAAGGCCAGCAACAACCTCACGCGCACCGGCAACCAGACCGCGTCGATTACGGCATTTTCCGGTTTGCCGGTCGGCGGATTGAACGGGCTCGATCTGGCTGGCAGCAGTGCCACGAATTTTGCCGGCAAGGGCGATGCGGCAAACAATGCCGTGTTCAGCGGCAATATCACCGTGACGGTCATCGATGTCCTGCCCAACGGCAATTTGCTGGTGTCGGGGGAAAAACAGATCGCCATCGGGGCCGAACAGGAATTCATCCGGATTTCCGGCGTGGTCAATCCGGCCTTCGTCGACTTCTCGAATACCGTCGACTCGGCCAAGATTGCCGACGCGCGGATCGAATACAAGTCCTCGGGGCAGGTTGCCGACGGGCAGGTGATGGGATGGCTGGCACGCTTCTTTCTTAGTGTCTTGCCGTTCTAGTAGCCATTCCCGGAAGGTGCACCATGAAATCCTCTAACGCGCTCATGATCAAGGTTCGCAAGGCCTTGCTCTGCTGTTGCCTGCTGCCCTTGTTGGCAAGTCCGGCGATGGCCGATCGGGTCAAGGATCTGGCGACCTTGCAGGGCGTGCGCAACAACCAGTTGATCGGTTACGGTATCGTCGTCGGTCTCGACGGTACGGGCGACCAGACCACCCAGACGCCGTTCACCACGCAGGCCATGGGCAACATGCTGTCGCAGATGGGCATCAATCTGACGGCCGATCAGGCGACCAAGTTGCAGTTGAAAAACGTCGCCGCAGTCATGGTCACGGCGAATCTCGGCGCTTTTGCCCGTCCCGGTCAGGCCCTCGATGTCACGGTTTCCTCCATCGGCAATGCCAAGAGCCTGCGTGGCGGTACTTTGCTCTTGACCCAGCTCAAGGGCGCGGATGGTCAGGTGTACGGTATCGCTCAGGGTAACGTCATGGTCGGCGGTGCCGGTGCCGGCGCCGGTGGGGCGGCGGTGACGGTCAATCACCTAGCGGCGGGCAGAATCCCGGGCGGGGCGACGGTCGAACGGACCGTGCCGACGGCCCTGGGGCAGGGCGGATATCTCTACTACGAATTGGCCGAGTCCGATTTCGGAACGGCAATGAACATGGTTTCGGCGATCAACAAGGCCATGGGCGAAGGGACGGCGCAAGCCATCGACGGTCGTCGCATCGCCCTGCGGGCGCCGGATTCCGCCGATGCGCGGGTCAGTTTCCTGGGCCGGGTCGAGAATATCGAAGTGCGCGCCGCCGTTGCTCAGGCACGGGTCGTGGTCAATCCGCGTACCGGTTCGGTGGTCATGAATCAGCGGGTTTCCCTGTTGCCCTGCGCGGTCGCTCACGGCAATCTGTCGGTGGTCGTCGATGCGGGCCAGCCCGGACGCGGGGGCGCCGATGTGCAGGTCAATCAGGATGGTGGTAGTCTGACGGTCGCCGCCGGTGCCAGTCTGGCCGATGTGGTCAAGGCACTCAACAGCCTGGGGGCCAATCCGATGGACCTGCTGGCCATCCTTCAGGCAATGAAGGCAGCCGGTGCGCTGCGTGCCGAACTCGAAGTGATCTGAGTCATGGTCGCCAAGATCCAGAATGCGCCGAATCGCGCGGCGTTTGACGTCCAGGCCTCGCAGGACCTGCGCAACCAGTTCAAGAAGGACCCTCAGGGCGGTCTGAAAGCCGCCGCGCAGCAGTTCGAGACCCTGTTTCTGCAGATGGTGCTCAAGAGCATGCGCGATACGGTGCCGACCGATGGTCTGATGCACAGCGACCAGACGCGTTTCTACAACAGCCTCCTCGATCAGCAGATGGCGCAGAACATGGCCAGTTCAGGGAACGGAATCGGTTTCGCCCGGCTGATTGAGCAGCAACTGGGGGGGTATCTCGGTGGCGCGCAGCTTGAAGATGGCATCGACGACCTTTCGGCAATGATTGCCGGCAAGGGTTTGCCGGCCGGCCTGCCGGCTGCCGGTGCCTTGCAGTATCGCGAAGTCCCGAGCAGCCTGCCGACATCGGCCGCCTATGCCCTGCAGAGTGCGCTGGCGGCCAACTCGGCCCGCAGTTCGGGTGAGGCGCCGACGTCGGCGCGGGACTTCGTCAATCAGCTCTGGCCCAATGCGGTTGAGGCTTCCCGTTCCACCGGCATCCCGCCGCAATTCCTGGTGGCCCATGCGGCGCTGGAGAGCGGCTGGGGAAAGAGCGAGATCCGTCATCCTGATGGCAGCAGCGCGCACAACCTGTTCGGCATCAAGGCTGGCAAGAGCTGGACCGGAAAAACCGTGGATACGCTGACGACGGAATACGTCAACGGTGTGCCGCAGCAATCGGTCGAGAAATTCCGGGTTTACGATTCCTACGCCGACGCATTCCGCGATTACGCCAACCTGCTGCGCAACAATCCCCGCTATGGCGGCGTGATCGGGACCCAGGATGGCACGGAGTTTGCACGACGTTTGCAGACGGCGGGATACGCCACCGATCCGAAATACGCAGAGAAGCTGTCCGGCATCATCAACGGACCGACGCTGCGTCAGGCATTGATCGGCTAATCCGCCCTAAACATTCCGGCGCCTGCGCCGTTAAACCTCATAGAGGTAAATCATGGGTACTGGACTTATCAGCATCGGCATCACCGGTATACGCGCGGCTCAACTGGGCCTGCTCGCGACCGAGCACAACATCGTGAATGCCAACACCCCGGGCTATTCCCGGCAAAACACCGTGCAGGCGACCAACAACGCGATCACCACCGGTTCCGGTTCGATCGGGCAGGGGGTTCAGGTCGTCACCATCAAGCGTCAGTACGATGCTTACCTGAATAATCAGGTCAATACTGCTCAGACCCAGGTCAGCAATCTGAATGCCTTGTACACACAGCTGTCCCAGATCGACTTGATGCTGGCCGATCCGGACGCCGGCATGTCACCGGCAATGCAGGACTTCTTCGCCGGTGTCCAGCAGGTTTCATCCAATCCTTCATCACTGCCGGCGCGGCAATCCATGCTGACTTCCGCGCAGACCATGGTGACCCGATTCAATAACCTCGACCTGCGGTTGACCGAGATTGCCAGGCAGCTCGATGGACGCATCGTCAGCGCCGTTGCCGACATCAATGCCTATGCGAACGAAATTGCCGATCTCAATCAGCGTATCGTGCTCGCACAATCGGGTTACTCCCAGCCGCCCAATGATCTGCTCGACCAGCGCGATCAACTGGTCAATGAGTTGAACAAGCTGATCAAGGTCAACACCAGTACCAACAGTGATGGCAGCTTCAATGTATTCATCGGAACCGGTCAGCAACTGGTGATTGGCGGCAAGACGGTGGAGATGACGGCATCTGCCTCCAGCCTTGATTTGACGCGCATAGCCGTTGGTCTGAAGACAGCAGGCGGCACCCAGGAATTGCCGGAGTCCTTGATCGTCGGCGGCGAACTGGGCGGCTTGGTCAGTTTCAGAAGTCAGTCCCTCGATGCTGCGGTGAACGAGCTTGGTCGGGTTGCTGCATCGCTTACGCTGACTTTCAATGCCCAGTATGGTTTGGGGATGGACATGAGCGGGCGGATTGCCGGTGAAACGGGATTCGTTGGCGAACTGTTTTCCGTTCCGCAGCCGAAGGTCGTGCCAAGTGCAACAAACCAAGGCACGGGCGCATTGACGGCGAGTTTCTTGCCGCCGGTGGCACCGTCCGCACCTGACTACGCAGGGAATTTCTATACGAATCTGAGCAACAGCGATTATCTGGTGACGTTTGCTGCAGGCGGAAACTATACGGTAACCCGACAGAATGACGGCGTTGCAGTTGCCACCGGAACCAGTCCGGCCGGCGTCCAGTTTGACGGCGTTTCCCTGAATATTTCTGTTCCCGGTGCGATGGCCGGTGACCGTTTTGTCGTCAAGCCGGTTGCTGAGGCGGCCAAGAACATCTCGCTTGAAACGCGGGTTGTTGCAGATCCGCGGCTGGTGAATGCGGCAGCGCCAGTGCGTACGATTCCGGCGATTACCAATACCGGCGTGATGGTCATGTCACAAGGCGTCGTCGGGGTTGGCTACTCAATCCCGGCAACGCAGACTCTGGTGGCTACGGCAACTGATTTGACCGGGCTGACAGGAACCTGGGTCGCCACCTATTCCGACGGGACCGTCTCCGCGGCAAGTACGGGAGATATTCCGCTGACCAGTGGTACTGCAACGCTGTCGGGCATTACCTGGAACAATATGTCATTCAGCATTACCGGGGCGCCCAATACTGGCGATCGTTTCGTCATCGAGCGTAACAGCGACGGTCTGCAGGATGGACGAAATGCCTTGAAGTTTGCTGCGCTGCAAACGGCAAATACAACGGCCGGTGGAACTGCAACCTATCAATCGACTTACTCACGGTTGGTTGCCGAGAATGGCATCAGGACACGGGAGGCCAAGGTGCGTCTGGCTGCTCAAGAGGCGGTCCTGACACAAGCCCAAAATGCCAGGGACTCACTGTCGGCGGTCAATCTCGATGAGGAGGCGGCAAATTTGATGAAGTTCCAGCAGGCTTATCAGGCCGCCGCAAAAATTCTTGATGTCGGTAACAAGATGTTCGAAACCTTGTTGTCGATCAGGTAAGGAGACATATCATGCGTGTCAGTACCTCGATGATTTACGGCTCCGGCTTGCGGGGAATGATGAATCTGCAATCAGAGTTGTACCGGACCCAAAATCAGCTTTCGACCGGGCGTCGGATTCTAACGCCCGCCGATGACCCGATTGGCGCTGCCGAAGCGCTGGAAATTTCGCAGTCGAAAGGTGTCAATACACAGTTCAAGAATAATCAAGCGGATGCAACTGTCCAATTGAGCTTGGCAGAGTCCATTGCGGGCAGTGTGGGGAACACCTTGATCCGGATTTCCGAGCTTGCGGCGGAGGCCGGGAATCCGATGCTTGATAATGCCCAGCGGGGCACGATTGCCGCCGAAATGAAGTTGCAGCTTCAAAGCTTGATTGGTTTGGCGAATACTCAGGATGGCAGTGGCTTGCATATCTTTGCCGGCTACAAGTCGACCACGGTGCCGTTTGCCATTAATACCACTGCGACGCCACCCTCGCCCGGAGATACCGCGCCGGCATATTCCCTAGGCAATACCTATGTGAATTATTCCGGCGATGCGGGCACTCCTGCCTTGCAGGTGACCGCGTCAAAGGTCATGGCGGTATCCGAAAACGGCATGCAGTTATTCATGCAGGTTCGCGATGCCCAGGGCAACATCACCGGGCAAAGCATGTTCGATACCGTCAAGAATCTGGTGGATATTGTCGATCCTTCGAGTGGCATGACTTTTTCGGCGAGTGAGCTTGAACAGATTAGAGGAAATATCAAGAGCACAATTGATCACGTGGCCAATGTCCGGGCGTCTCTGGGGGCCAGGCTAAATGCCGTGGATGGACTTTCGACGACAGCAAGTGACATCGACTATCTCTATAAAGTTCGATTGTCGGAGCTGCAGGATCTGGATTTCACCGAGGCAATTTCCCGATTCACCCGGTATCAAACCCAACTCGAAGCCACGCAACTGACCTTCAAGCAAACCAGTCAACTCAGTCTTTTCAATATCCTGTGAAAACTTACGTTGCAGTCGGGTTGTCTGCCTTGGCGCTTTCGCTGAGTGCCTGCTCCTCGACGGGGGCGAGCGCCTTTACCTTGACCACCAACACCACGCTGAAGACCAATGTGGTGCTTGGTGCCGCCGCGGCGATCTACCTGATTTACGATCCGCTGGCTCCCAACTGGGAAATCGAGGAAACGCGTCTGCCGGACGACAGCTACCGCCTGTCGATGAAGATGAAGCGTTTCCATACCGGCGGTTCCGGCGAGGCGATCCAGGTACTGAAGCGCCGTGCGCGGCAGTTGCAGGAGGAACAGGGGCATGTCGGGTACGAGATTGCCGGCTATTCGGAAGGCATCGATTCTCAGACCCTGATGACGCGCCGGGTGGCCGAAGGAACGATCCGCTTCGTCAAGCGCGAGGACGCCGATTCCTTCGCACTGAACGGCAGCTACTGAGCCGCCGGCAAGGCGAAACCGAGCATGGCCCGGATGGCGAAGTCGTAGAGGTCCTGTAACGGACCGGTCAGGTAGTTCAGGCTGACACCCACCGCCATGAACCCCCCCATCAGGGTTAGCGGAAAGCCCAGGGCAAAGAGGTTGAGTTGCGGTGCCGCCTTGGTCAGCACGCCGAGCGCCACGTTGGTGATCATCAATGCCACCAGCACGGGGAGCGCGAGCAGCAATCCGGCGGAGAATATCTTCCCGCCCAGTTCGGCGAGGTTGCGCCAGCTGTTCGGAGACAAGGCCTCCGGACCAACCGGTATGGCATGGAAACTCTGCGCCAGGGTCGAGATGTAGAGCAGGTGCCCATCGAAGGCCATGAACAGCAACAGGGCGATCAGACCGATGAATTCGGCCAGAACGGCCGTTTGTGCGCCTTCCATCGGATCGTAGAAAGTGGCGAAGCCCAGACCCATCTGGAAGCCGATATAAGTGCCGGCCATGTCGATGGCGGAGAATACGATGCGGGCGGCGAAACCCATGGAAATGCCGATCAGCACCTGCTGGCCAAGTATCCACAGGCCGGCCAGCGATGCCGGCTGGACATTGGGCATCGGTGGCAGCACCGGGGCGATGGCAATGGTGATGCCGAGTCCGAGGATCAGGCGGGTCCGCCGGGGAATGCCAGCGGTACTCCACAGCGGCGCAGTCGCGACCAGCCCGAGTATGCGGGCCAGCGGGAAAGCGTAGAACGCGATCCAGGCATCGATCTGCGCCAGGCTGAGGCTGAGCATGGGTCAGCCGATGATCTGGGGAATGCTGCCGAACAATCGCTGGATATAGTCCACCATGTACTGCAACATCCACGGACCGAGCAGGATCATTACGAGAAATATGGCGACCAGCTTGGGAACGAATTGCAGGGTCGCCTCGTTGATCTGGGTGGCTGCCTGGAAGATGCTGACGATCAGGCCGACGGCGAGGGCAGCCAGCAGCATCGGCGCCGACATCATCAGCGTGGCTTCGATGGCCTGACGGCCGATCTCCATGACGATGCCCGGCGTCATATGTTGAAACTCTGGACCAGCGAGCCGATGACCAGATGCCAGCCGTCGACGAGAACGAACAGCATCAGCTTGAACGGCAGCGCAACCATGATCGGCGACATCATCATCATACCCATCGACATCAGGATGCTCGCCACCACCATGTCGATGATCAGGAAGGGAATGAACAGCACGAAGCCGATCTGGAAGGCCGTCTTCAATTCGCTGATGACGAAGGACGGGATCAGGATACGCAAGGGGATGTCGTCGGGCGTTGCAATGTTGTCGATCCTGGCGACCCCGGCGAACATCGCGATATCGGCTTCACGCGTATGTTTTAGCATGAAGGCTCGCATCGGTACGACCGCACGTTCGCCTGCCTCCATGATGTTGATCCGGCTTTCCGACAGGGGGACGTAGGCCTCGGTGTACACCCGGTCAAAGGTCGGCGCCATGATGAAAAAGGTCAGGAACAGCGACAGACCGACCAAAATCTGGTTCGGTGGTGCGGTCTGGGTACCCATGGCGTGCCGCAACAGCGAGAGCACGATCAGGATGCGCGTGAAACTGGTCATCATCAGCATGGCCGCCGGGATGAAACTCATCGCGGTCAGCAGCAGCAGCGTCTGGATGGTCAGGCTGTAGGTCGTGCCGCCGGCGCCGGACGGGGTGCTGGTGATGGCCGGCAGGCCCCCGGTTGTCTGGGCAATTGCCGGGGTGGCCAGCAGAACCAGAGGAAGCAGCAGGGCGAGCTTATTGCGCTGCATTCTGACGCTCCCGGATGGCTTTCAGCCAGTCACCGAAGGCCGGTCCCTGGCCGCCGGCTGGTGTCGTGCTGGTGCCCTTGGGCAGGGTGTGCAGGGTACGGATCTGGCCCGGAACGATGCCGATGACCAGCCAGTTGTCCTCGACCTCGACCAGGACGATGCGTTCCTTGGGGCCGAGGGCGATGCCGCTGATGACCCGCATGTTGCCCTGGCCGAACATCTTGCCGCCGGAAACCTTGCGTGCGGCCCAGGTGGCGGCGAACAACAGGCCGACGATGAGCAGCAGGGCCAGGGTGGCCTGCAGATAGGTGCCGGCGGAAACCACCGGCGGGGCACTCTCGGCTGCCAGCAACGGGGCGGGCAGGATCAGCGATAAAGGAAGGGCGCGCAGCAAGGGAGGATCGTCGTCGGGTTTCGGGATGCGCTATCTTAAACCCAAATACCGCCGCCGCAGCGTTGGCGTGCTCAGCGGTTGATTTTGCGCATCCGCTCCGAGGGCGTGATGATGTCGGTCAGGCGGATGCCGAACTTGTCATTGACGACGACGACTTCGCCCTGGGCGATCAGGGTTCCGTTGACCAGCACATCCATCGGTTCGCCGGCCATTGCATCAAGTTCGACGACCGAGCCATGGGCCAGTTGCAGCAGGTTCTTGATGGTGATCTTGGTGCGACCGAGTTCGACGGTGATCTGGACCGGAATGTCCAGGATCATGTCCAGTTCGTTCATGACGCCGCCGGCGGCGCTTGGTGGCGCAAAGGAAGGGAAGATGTCGGCGGGTTGTGCCGCGGCAGCCGGCGTCGCGTCGATCGTCGTCTGTTCGGCCATGGCGGCCGCCCAGTCGTCCTCGCTGATTTGTTCTTCGGCGGCAGCGTTTTCGATGTTTTCCATATCTTCAGACATTCTTTCCTCCTGCTACGACATCTCCCGAACCCGTCTCAGGCGGCGTGGCAATGAACTTTTCGACGCGCAAGGCATACTGGCCATTCTGCTGGCCATAACTGCATTCGATCAGCGGGACATTATCCACCAGGGCTTCGACGCGCGGTGGGATCGTGATCGGAATCACATCGCCCGGTTTGAGCTTGAGTATGTCGCGCAAGGACACTGTACCCGAGCCCAGTTGCGCGACGATTTCGACTTCGGCACCCTGCAGTTGCTTGCGCAGGGTGACGATCCAGCGCTTGTCGGTCGACAACTGGTCGCTCTGCATGGTGCTGTACAGCAGATCCCGGATCGGCTCGAGCATCGAATACGGGAAACAGATGTGCATGTCGGCCGTGGCGCCGCCAAACTCCAGCGTGAACGATGTCGAAACGACGATTTCCGATGGCGTGGCAATGTTGGCGAACTGCGAGTTCATTTCCGAGCGGATGTACTCGAAAGTGATGTCGTAGACCGGTTTCCAGGATTTTGAATACTCGGCGAACACGACCCCGAGCAAGCCCTGGATGATGCGCTGCTCGGTGGCCGTGAAATCGCGGCCTTCGACGCGGGTATGGAAGCGCCCGTCGCCCCCGAACATGTTGTCGACGACCAGAAAGACCAGGTTCGGGTCGAAGACGAAAAGCGCCGTGCCGCGCAAGGGCTTGGCGGCAACCAGGTTCAGGTTGGTCGGCACTACCAGGTTGCGGATGAACTCGCTGTACTTCTGTACGCGGATCGGTCCGACCGAGATTTCCGCGTTGCGGTGCATGTAGTTGAACAGCCCGATACGCAGGTAGCGGGCAAAACGCTCGTTGACCAGTTCGAGCGTCGGCATCCGGCCGCGGACGATGCGTTCCTGCGTGCCAAGGTTGTAGGCGCGAATGGAGGCATCGTCGCCGCCGTGCTCTTCGGGCTCGTCGGTTTCCCCGGTGACGCCCTTGAGCAGGGCGTCAACCTCATCCTGGGAGAGAAAGTCGCCGGCCATGGCTCCTTACTGGATGATGAAGGAGGTGAAAAGGACGGACACGACCGGACCTTCCGGCGGGATGATCTCGCCCCGCTTGTTCTTGGTCGGCGGCTCGATGGCTGAATTGATCTCGGTCTGGATTTCCGCAGCCAGTTGCTCCTTGCCTTCCTTGGACTGCAGTTCGGAGGCCTTCTTGCTCGACAGCAGCAGGGTCACGTTGTTGCGGATACGCGGCATCATCATGGCCAGCGTTGCCTGCGACGGCGCTGCGTCCAGTTCGACGGAAAGCACGACCTGCAGGTACTGATCACCGACTTCCGGCACCAGATTGACCGTGAAGGGATCAAGGTTCACGAAGGTGGGCGGTCCGGCATCGGCCTTCTTCTTCTTTTTGGCCGGTTTCTTTTCCGTTTCCTCGGCGACTTCGTCTTCGTCGAGTTCTTCGTCGCTGCCGCCGCTCATCATTAGGAAGGCGCCGGCACCGGCTGCTGCCAGCAGGACCACCGCCAGCACGATGATGATCAAGAGTTTCTTGCTTTTCTTCGGTGCGCCTTCCGCGCCTTCTTCGGCTGGCTTGTTATCCTTGGCCATGCTTCTCCCTTTCTATCTTCTGGTGTCAGGCGAACAGATCAACCATTCCCCTGCCTTGGCGGGCAGGTAGCCCGGAGGTTCCGGAATGCGTTGCTTGATCGGGCGAAAGTATAGCCTCTTCACCGTCGAAGCGGGGGGCGTTGCCGGCCTGTTGCGAGGATTCCTGCTGGGCCTGCTGCTGTTGCTGCGCCTGTGAGCCGACATTCGACTGTCCCAGGTTGATCCCCGCGCCGGAGAGCATGTCACGCAGCCTGGGCATGGCGTCTTCGATGGCCTGGCGAACTTCCTGGTTGGCAACAGCGAAGTGCGCGGTCATCTGATCGCCATTCAGGCTGATGTTGATCTGTATCGGTCCCAGTTGCGCCGGATTCACGTTGATCTGGGCGTTCTGAACGTCACCGCGAGCCAGCCAGACAACCCGTTCGCTGAATTGCTGTGCCCAGCGGGGATCATGGACCGGTGCCGGAACGTGGTGCTGCATTTCTCCCTTGCCGGTACCCTGCAGACGTTCGCCGGCGGTCGCCGGATTGAAGAGCGGGGCGTTCGTGGATTCGGTCTTGCCGGCAAGATTTGCCGTTTCGCTGCTGGCGGCCAGTGCATCACTTGCCGCCGCCCGGGCGGCGAGCATTGCCGGGTTGCCAGCGGCCGCCTTGTCGTCGGTCGGCACAAATGCCTTGCCAAGCCCGATATCGGTACGGGCGGAGCGGTCGCCGCGCACATCGGTGTCGTTGCCGGGGCGCTGGGCGATCATCTCGAAAATATTGAGCGCAGCCAGCGGCGCAGCTTCGCCGGCCTCGTCGCCGTCGGCGCCGAGCAGTGTGGCATCGCGATCCTTGCTGCCGGCGCCCAGCTGGCGATCCTGGGTGTTCGGCAAGGCAGCGCCATTGCTCATGCTGTTGAGCATCTGGCTGAAGTCGCCGAGTTGCCCGGCCAGCAGCGCGGCAAAGTCGATTGCGCCGGCGTCGAGTCCCGGCAAGGCCGAGGACGTGTTATCGGTGGCTGCATTGCCGGGAAGTGCCGCAGTCGGAATGACGGAGATGCTCATGTGAGTTCCAGATCAAAAGTACCTGCCCACTAAAAGCAAGCAGCGTGCCGGGCTATTTCTGGTCGTTTTTCGTATCGGCGACGAATTTTCTGGCCGAGAACTCGTCGAGCAATTTCTGCTCCTGCTTGTTCTCCTTTTGCTTTTCCCGGGCTTCGTGACGGGTTGCCAGCGTACCGATGGCCTGGAGCCGGGTGTTCTGCTGTTTCCAGTGTTCCTGGCCCCGGCGGGTGCCGGCTTCGCTCTGGCGGACGATTTCGCGTTGCTGGCCGATGGCCTCGTCAATTCGGCCGAGGAAGTCCTGGTAGTTGGCCAGGACTTGCCGGGTCAGGCCCTGGGCGGTGGCATCCCGCAATTTGTCGGCATACTCGGCACGGTACTGCTCGAGCATTTCCAGCCGGCTCCTGGCGTTCTGTTCGGCGGAAATGAGCTTGCCCAGATTGCGCGTGGCCTCGTCCGTGCGGTTCTGCATCAGTTCCAGCAGCGGCTGCAGGGAGAAATTGGATGCCATGGTTTAACGCGTCAGCTGAACAGGCCGGACAACTGGCCGATGCTGGAGAGGAAGTCCGATTTTTCGGTCAGTTTCTGCTGCAGGAAGGCTTCCATGCGCGGGTACATGGCGATCGACTGATCGAGCACCGGGTCCGAGCCAGGCGCGTAGGCGCCGACGGCGATCAGGTCACGGGAGCGCTGGTAGCGGGAGAACAGGACCTTGAAGCGGCGGATGTGGTCGAGCTGGTTGTCGTCGATCAGATTGACCATGGCCCGGCTGATCGACTGCTCGATGTCGATGGCCGGGTAGTGGCCGGCGTCGGCAAGCGTCCGGGTGAGCACGATGTGACCGTCGAGAATGGCGCGTGCCGAATCGGCAATCGGGTCCTGCTGGTCGTCGCCTTCGGCCAGTACGGTGTAGAAGGCGGTGATCGAGCCGCCGCCTTCGACGCCGTTGCCGGCGCGTTCGACCAGTTGCGGCAGACGGGCGAAGACGGATGGCGGATAACCGCGGGTGGCCGGCGGTTCGCCGATGGCCAGGGCGATTTCCCGTTGGGCCATGGCGTAGCGGGTCAGCGAATCCATGATCAGCAGGACATGTTTGCCCTGGTCGCGGAAGTACTCGGCGATGGTTGTGGCGTAGGCCGCACCCTGCAGGCGCATCAGCGGACCGGTATCGGCCGGGGCGGCGACGACGACGGCCCGGCGCATGCCTTCCTCGCCGAGAATGTGTTCGATGAATTCCTTGACTTCGCGGCCGCGTTCGCCGATCAGGCCGACCACGATCACCTCGGCTTCGGTGTAGCGGGCCATCATCCCGAGCAGGACCGATTTGCCGACGCCGGAGCCGGCAAAGAGGCCCATGCGCTGTCCGCGACCGACCGTCAGCAGGGAATTGATCGCCCGGATGCCGACGTCGAGCGGACGTTCGATGGCGGCGCGGCTCATCGGATTGATCGGGCGGCTTTGCAGCGGCCGGGCCTGGCTGGCGCGCAGCACGCCTTTCGCATCCAGCGGCCGGCCAACGCCGTCGAGCACCCGGCCGAGCAGTTCGTCACCGACCGGTACCTGTTTGGCGCGGTCGATGGCGCGCCGTTTGAGGTGGCCGGGCTGATCGACCTGGGGCGGCGGGCTGGGCGCGTCGAACGGGACCACCCGGGCGCCGGGGGCCAGACCGAAAACTTCGTCGGAGGGCATCAGGTAGAGCTTCTCGCCGGCGAAACCGACGACCTCGGCCTCGATGGGCGCGCCGGTCGTGGGGTGGATGCGGCAGGTGCTTCCCAAGGGAAGTTTCAGTCCCGAGGCTTCCATGACCAGGCCGTTGATCCGGGTCAGCCGGCCGCTGGGCCAGATTGCCTGGGCATTGCCGGCGCTATGCCGGCAACCGTCGAGGAAATCCTGCCAGCGCCGGCGATGGTCGGGCGGATTCACCGGATCAGCCATTTTTCGGGCTCGACACCGATGGCTTCGAGGACGCGCCGCCAGCGCGTTTCCAGCGTCGCGTCGATTTCGCTGTGACCGGCCTTGAGCAGGCACCCGCCGGGACTCAGGGTGCTGTCGGGAACCAGATTGATGCTACCGGGCGGGCCGATTTCGACAAGGCCCGCCCGCAGGGCGTCTAGATCGTCCGGATGGGCATGCAGGGCCAGGTTGCCGTGATGCAAGGGTAGGGCCTGCAGGGCTTCGCGAACGATCGGAAGCAACAGGTCGCGGCGGATTGTCAGCGTGCTGCCGAGGACCAGCGAGGCGACTTCGAGCGCCAGGTCCAGCGTCTGCTCGCCGACGGCCTGGTCGAGCTCGCCCAGCGATTGCCGGAAATTCTCGACCAGGGTGCGTAGCCGCGCGAGTTCCTCGTCGCGGGCGGTCTGCATGGCCTCGGCGGCGGCTTGCAGGCCTTCTTCGTAGCCGGCCTGATAACCTTCCTGGCGCGCCTGTTCGTGGATCTGTTCGATGTCGTCGGCAGTCGGCAGGTTGAGCGGTCCGGCGACAGCTTCGCCTTGTTCCTCCTCCACAACCTCGGCAATTTCGACCGGAGTTTCCGCCGGTTCCTCGACGACATCGTCCGGCGCATCGAAGGCATTTGCCTGCCAGCGCTGGTAAGCAGCCAGTTGTTCTTTCGGGATGACGCCTGCCATGGGTTAGACCATCTGTTCGCCACCGGCGCCGCCGAGCACGATCTGGCCTTCGTCGGCAAGGCGGCGGACGATCTTGAGGATTTCCTTCTGTTCGGCTTCGACCTCGGAGAGGCGGACAGGTCCCTTGGACTCCAGGTCTTCGCGCAGCATTTCCGCCGCCCGCTGCGACATGTTCTTGAAAATCTTTTCGCGCAACTCCGGCGAAGCACCCTTCAGCGCCAGGACCAGCGAGTCGGACTGGACTTCGCGCATGATCATCTGGATCGAGCGGTCGTCGATCTCCAGCAGGTTCTCGAACACGAACATTTCGTCGAGAATCTTCTGCGCCAGATCCGGGTCGTATTCGCGGATCGCGTCGACCACCGAAGTTTCGTTGGCGGTGCCGATGAAATTGAGGATTTCGGCGACCGTCCGCACGCCGCCCATCGCGGTGCGTTTGATGCTGGTCGAACCGGACAGGATTCGCAACATGGCTTCGTTCAGTTCGCGCAGTGCAGCCGGCTGGATGCCTTCCAGCGTGGCGATGCGCAGCACCACGTCGTTGCGCAGACGCTCGGTGAAATGGTTGAGGATTTCACTGGAGTGGTCGTGCTCGAGGTGGACCAGGATGGTGGCGATGATCTGCGGGTGTTCGTTCTTGATCAGGTCGGCGACAGTCTGGGCATCCATCCACTTCAGCCCTTCGATCCCCGAAGTCTCGCCGCCCTGGAGGATGCGCGAAATGAGGTTCGAGGCCTTGTCGTCGCCCAGTGCCTTGGTCAGCACCGAACGGATGTAATTGTCGGTGTCGACGTGCACCGCCGAGTGTTCTTCCATGTTTTTATGGAATTCGTCGAGCACGGTCTCGACCGTCGCCCGCGGCACGGTTTTCAGCGCCGCCATCGCATGTCCGAGCTTCTGGACCTCGCGCGGGCCGAGGTGCTTGAGCACTTCGGCGGCGTGGTCCTCGCCCAGCGCGATCAGCAGTGTCGCGCTCTTTTCCAGTCCGTCGTCACCCGGCATTGGCGCCCATCCAGTCCTTGATGATGTTTGCTACCGCCTTGGCGTCGGCCTGCGCGAGGTCGCGCGCCTTCTGCACCTTGGCCGCATAGTGGTCGATCTGCACGATGTCCTCGGTTTCGCCGTCCTCGCCGACGACGGCGACGTGGCCAATGGCGCCGGCAACGCCGTCGGCCGTGGTTGCTTCGTCTCCCGTTGCGGGCGCCGGGAACATGGTTTTCAGCGAAGGCTGGATGACCTTGAAGTAGAGGAAGGCGATAACGCCGATGATCAGCAGGTACTTGACCAGTTCCTTGGCGTAATCGATGTTGTCGGGGTCCTTCCAGATCGGCATCGACAGGTCGGTCTTCTGGGTGCCGGCGAACGGCGCGTTGGCGACCGAGATCGAGTCGCCGCGTTCCTGGCTGAAGCCCATCGCCTCACGCACCAGGTCGTTGATCTGTTTCATTTCCGCTTCCGGCAGCGGACGGCTGACCTCTTCGCCGCTCTTGGGGTCGAGCGCCTTGCGGTGATTGACCACCACGGCGGCCGTCAGGCGCCGGACGGCGCCCATGCCCTGCTTGGTGTGGCGGATGGTTCGATCGACTTCGTAATTGATCGTCGAGTTCTTGCTGGTGTTGATCGGCTGACCGGCGGCGTTGAGCGGGGCGGTAATGCCAGCGGCGTCGATGCGGCCGGGGATGTTCCCCTGTGCGTCGGGCTGGCCCGGGGTGCCGCCGACGGCCGGCGCGGTCAGCGGGGCGGTGGCCGGTACCGGCGGCTGGTTGGTCAGTGCGCCGGGGACGCCGCCGACTGCTTCATTGACGCTGGCCGTCTCGTTGCTTTGCTGGCTGCGGATCACGCTTGCGTCGGGCGCTGAATTGGGACGGAAGGTCTCGGCCGTCTGCTCGCTCTGCGAGAAGTCGATGTCCGCGGCAATCTGCACGCGGAAGTTGTCTTCGCCGAGCACCGGTTTCAGGATTTGCTCAATACGCCCGACGATGCTGTTCTCGACTTCGCGGACATATTTCAGTTGCGTCGCATCGAGGCCGGCTTCGGTCAAACGGTTTTTCAGCGAGGACAGCAGCGTGCCGTTCTGGTCAAGGATGCTGACATTGCTCGATTGCAGTTGCGGCACGCTGGACGAGATCAGGTGGGTGATGCCGGCGACCTGGGCACCGTCCAGGGTGCGCCCGGGGTAGAGGTTGAGCATGACCGAGGCGGTCGGTTTCTGTTCTTCGCGGACGAATACCGAGGGCTTGGGAATGGCCAGATGCACCCGGGCAGCCTCGACCGAACCGATCGACATGATGGTCCGCGCCAGCTCACCCTCCAGACCCCGCTGATAATTCACCTGTTCGGCAAACTGGCTGATGCCGAACTTCTGGTTCTCCATCAGTTCGAAACCGACATTGCCGCCTCGCGGCAAGCCCTGGGAGGCGAGCTTCAGGCGGACTTCGTGCACCCGCTCGCTGGGTACCATGATGGCGCCGGAGCTCGACATGCGGTGTGGAATGTTCTGTTGTTCCAGCGCAGCAACGATGCTGCCGCCGTCCTTCTCGTTCAGGTTGGAGAACAGAACCTTGAAGTCGGGCTGCTGGCTCCACAGGATGGTGCCGACGATGACCGCGATGATGGCAGCGATGGCAACGGCCAGACCGATCTTCTGCTGATCATTCAGGCGGTTGAAAGCCTCGCGCAGGCGATCCGTCGGGTTTTCCGCCGGGGTATTTCCTGCTGTGGTTTCAGTGCTAGCTGCCATCAAATGCCAGGTCGGGTTATGGGAAACAGAAGAAGAATCAATCGGGAAGCCAAATTTTCCTAGAAATATTCTACTATTACCGGCGCCGAATGCACCCTAACTTTTTAATGACAAACCCTCCGCCAGCCTCCAGCGACGCCGCGCCAGCCGACAAAGCGGCAGAACTGCAGCGCGCTTTTGCCATGTTCAACCAGGTTTCGGCCGAGTTGACGCAGGCTTACGAAACCCTGCAGGGCAGGGTAGCCTCGCTGACCGAAGAACTGGCGGTGGCCAACGGCGAATTGCGTCGTCAGTACCGTGAGAAGGAAGCCTTGTCCGAGCGTCTTTCTTCGCTGCTCGATGCCCTGCCGGCGGGCGTGGTGCTGCTCGATGCTTCGGCGCGGGTGGCGGCGGTCAATCCGGCGGCCATGGCAATGTTCGGCGACCAGGTGGTCGGGGCGCACTGGGGCGATGTGGTCAATCGCTGCCTGGAGCCGACACTGACCATCGGCGAGTGGATGCTCGGCGAGAGTCGCCTGTCCGTTGCGGAGAGCGTGCTGCCATCGGGTGACGGGAAAATTCTGCTGCTGCACGACATCAGTACGGCGCAGCGGATGAAGGAAGAGCTGGAGCGTAGCCAGCGGCTGGCGGCGATGGGCGAAATGGCGGCGTCGCTGGCACATCAATTGCGGACGCCACTGGCAGCGGCGCTGCTCTATGCTTCCAATCTCGGCCAACCCGGCATGAGCGAGGATGCACGCGCCAGGTTTTCCGACAAGGCAACCGGGCAACTGCGTCGCCTGGAGCGCCTGATCCAGGACGTGCTGTTGTTTGCCCGGGGCGAAAGCATCGGTGCCGATGTGATCGTTGCCGGCGAATTGCTTGCCGAGGCGGCCCAGACCATGGAGCCGCTGATGCGCGAACAGGGCATCGATTTCGTCGTCCTTGATCAATGTCAGGATGGGCGGCTGGTCGGTAGCCGGAAGGCTTTGTTTGGTGCTCTGGTGAATCTGCTCGAGAATGCCCTGCAGGCGACGCCGGCTGCCGGCAAAATTTGCCTGGGCGGCAATTTTTCCGGCGATTGCCTGCGTTTTTCGGTGCGCGATACCGGGCCGGGCATTCCCCCGGAAAAGCGCGCCCGAATTTTCGAGCCGTTTTACACGACCAAGGGGCAGGGGACCGGGCTGGGGCTGGCGATTGCGCTGGGCGTTGCCCGGGCGCACGGCGGTACGATAGAAATTTCCCCGTCGGTCGTCGACGGGGCCGAGTTTGTCATGACGCTGCCGGCCGGGGTGGCTACAACGGAAATCGATCAATGAGCGAAAACAGTTTGCCGATTCTTGTCGTCGAGGACGATCCCAGTCTGCGCGAAGCCATCGGCGATACGCTGGAACTGGCCGGTCGGCCTTATGTGGCCGTCGATGGCGGCGAGGCCGCCTTGCGGGCGCTCGAGAGCCAGGCGTTTTCGATCGTCGTCAGCGACGTACGCATGATGCCGATGGACGGCATCACCCTGCTCAAGGAAATCCGCGCCCGTCTGCCCTACCTGCCGGTGGTGCTGATGACGGCCTACGCCGAGGTGGACAAGGCGGTCGACGCGATGCGCGCCGGCGCCTGTGATTTCCTGCTCAAGCCTTTCGAACCGCAAGCCCTGATCGGTTACATCAACAAGTACGAACTGGCGACCCACCGTGATGATGCTGGCGTGGTTGCCGAAGATACGGCCAGCCGCGACATGTTCGCCATGGCCAAGCGGGTGGCGCAGACTGATGCGACCGTGTTGCTGACGGGTGAATCCGGGGTTGGCAAGGAAGTGGTCGCTCGCTTCATTCATCGCAATTCGGCCCGCTGCGACGGCCCGTTCGTTGCCATCAACTGCGCAGCCATCCCCGACAGCCTGCTTGAGGCGACGCTGTTCGGTTATGAAAAGGGGGCGTTTACCGGAGCGCAACAGGCGCAGGCCGGCAAGTTCGAGCAGGCCCAGCATGGCACCCTGTTGCTGGATGAGGTGACCGAAATGCCCATGGGGCTGCAAGCCAAGCTGCTGCGTGTCCTGCAGGAGCGGGAAGTCGAACGGGTCGGCGGCAAGAAGCCGGTCGAACTCGATATCCGGATCGTCGCCACTTCCAACCGGGATATGGCGGACGCCGTCGCCCGCGGTGTTTTCCGTGAGGACCTTTATTACCGATTGAATGTCTTCCCCGTGGCCATCCCGGCGCTGCGTCAGCGTTCGCTGGACATCCTGCCGATCGCCCGTCATTTCATCACCGAGCACGGTGCCCGTTTCGGGCGAACCGGCATGCAGCTGTCTCCGCTGGCCGAGCAAGCACTTACCTCCTATGGTTGGCCGGGCAATGTGCGCGAACTGGAAAATGTTGTCCAGCGGGCGCTGATCATGGCGCCGGGCCAGTGCATCGAACCCGAGCACCTCAACCTTGTCGGTCAGGTGGCGCCCCAGGCGTCGACTGTCGTGACCCTCGATGAAAAAAGGGGGGATAATATGAACATCAAGGATCTGGAGCGCGAGCACATCCTGCAGACCCTGGCCGAAGTCGGTGGTTCACGCAAGCTGGCGATCGAGCGTCTGGGGATTTCCGAGCGAACCTTGCGTTACAAGCTTCAGCAGTATCGGGAAGAAGGGCATTACCGGGATTGATCCTGGTCCGTTTATTGCTCTGTATTCCGCAGTTGGAGGATGGGAATCATGGACACCAAGGGTATTGAACAAATGTTGAGCGTGCTGCGGTCCACCGCAGCGCAGGCATCCGGCAAGCCGGCAGATTCTTCTGCAGGGGTGGCGGGCGTTGCCGATTTTTCCGAAGTCCTGAAAAACTCCATCGACAAGGTCAACGATACGCAGAAGTCCGCCAATCAGATGGCCGAGAAAATGGTCGCCGGCGACACCACACAGAACCTGCACGAAGTGATGATCGCCCTGCAGACGGCCAGTGTTTCCTTCCAGGAAATGGTCCAGGTGCGCAACAAACTGGTCACCGCATACCAGGACATGATGAACATGCAGGTCTAAGCTCTCCCAGGGAGAGCTTTTTAGTCCTTGCCGCGTACGATCATTAATCCGGCCAGATTCCCGATGCCAATGCCGAGCCGTTTCTCCAGGGAGTCGGCAACCTGGCCCAGATAGTTCTTGTTGTGTGAAGCCAGCCGGGAAAATGAGTAGAAGAACTCGACAATCATTTCCTGGCTCGTGCCTTCCCGAAATCCCGACAGCCCGAGCAGGAAAGCATGTGAAATAAGATACAGGGAAACCAGTTCGCGATATTGACTGCTGGGGCTGCTGCCCCGGAAGGGAAAAAGCGAACGAAATACGTGGTGAATCAGCAGGTTTTCCAGCACGAAGGGATGGTCGGTCAGGAATGGCCCCAGGTACTTCCGGTATATGTCTTCGTGCAAGGCGATAAGCTGGCTATCGTCTGAAGATTCGCCCGGCTTCCATGACAGACCACGACAGGCCTCGTCAAAACAGCGTTTGAGTACTGGCTGCTGAATATCGGGTTGAAGATCGGTGAGTATCGTCTGAAAAAGTCGCAGGCGCTGGACGGGATTGGGGCGCAGTGCCTCGATTTGCTCCTGAATGATGTGGGCGTGATGGAGCATCTCGACATATTTGCCGAGAACGTCCGGTAATCGTTTGCTGACTCCCTGTGGGCCTGACTGCATCGCCGATTCGCTCTCCGCCAGGAGGCGTCCCAGAAGCAGCAGGCGTGCTTCAAGACTGATCGTGCGAGCCTGAAGGATGGCGACAATGACGGCACGCAGATCATTCATGTTGGCAATGGCATCGTCGTCAAGTGCTTTGCCCGAAAGCCTGCCAAGCAGTGAGGTCGGTTGTTCCAGAACGGGGTTGGCCGTTACCTCGACGAAATGTATCGGTTCCGGATCAAGCAGTATCTGGCGCGCTGCTTCAGGGCAGGAGAGTGCCAGCGAATACTCGAATTCGTTACCGAATAAATTAGCGGTTCGCGGATAGCTCGAGCAGGTGTTGCTGAGCGCTGTGTGCCCCATTTCCTTGTGAATTCGGCAGAGATTCTGCGTGTCGAGGAAGGGGCAGGATTTATCTGCGCCCATTACGATCAGGGCAAAGTCGTGTGCGCTTTTCGAACGGGGATTGCGCTTTATCGCCCGCGAAAATAATTCGGAGAGCGTGCTATCCCGGCTATTTTTGTAGGCGAGATATGTCGGTTTATCGATTGCAATCTGCCATCCGGTACAGCAGGAGTCCTCACAGCTTGAACCGATGCACTCAAATTTGGGGTAGTGGTGGAGCGCGAGTGCTTTTTTTCCCGTCATTTCGACCAGAGGCTTATGGTGATGAGCGCGATGGTAAGCGAAGACAGGCTGGCCGTAAGCACTTATTCCTCAAGTTAAGTATTTTTCAGCTGCTTCACGCTGCGCTCGCAGCAATGCTTCCTGTTTCTGGCGGCGTGCTTCTTCGGCTCGCTCGTAGGCTTCTTTTTGTGCGCGCCGTTTTTCGGCCAGTTTTGCTGCAGCGAGTCGACCCTTGTGGATCGTCCGGCTGGCCAGGATTCCAATGCCCAATACCAATGTGGCGACCAAGGCTTTTTCCAGCGGATTGATGGCAAGCACGATGATCATCGTGATGCCGAGAACGAGTTCAATCCAGAAATGTTGGTACTGAATGCTGCTGTGCTGCATGCCTCGAGGAACTTGTTCGACGGAAGGGGCGCATTCTAGTCAGCGCTGGCTTCCTTGCCAAGGGTGTCAGGCAAGTGCCTGGTGGCGTAGCTTGCGCTCCCGTTCAAGGCGGGTGATGTAGCGTTCGATCAGGGTCTGTCGTGTTCCGGGCAGATTGATGAATTCGCATCCCAGGCGCAGAAATTGTTCGTTGCTTGCCGTCTCGATGCGCGATATTTCGCGGATGCGGATATTGACCGAGAGTACGCTTTCTCCAGGAATGTCCAGGCGACAGTCGGCAAAGAGTTCGCCAAGCGTGAATTTGTCGGCGTGACTGATCGGTCCGGTCAGACACATGCCTCCGCCGCTGATGTCGAACAAGGGGAAATCGAAGGCCTCGGCGCGCCCGTCGGGGTGCACACGGGCAAATTTGCAATGCAGGGGCGACAGCTTGGGTGTCTCGATGCGGAAGAATTCCCTGCGCTGCAGACGCAGTATCCGGGTCGGCAGTGCCGCCGCCAGCGCCGGCCGGCCTTCGTGTTGCGTCATCTGCAGCGGGGCCAGACGCCACTGTATCTTGACCCGGTCGACCAGCGTCATCATCGTGCTCTGTGTCGCGTCCAATGCCGGTTGCAGGAGAGCTGCCTGGCCGGGAGGATCGAGCACCAGGCGCTGCCCGTCTTCGTCGATAGCCAGGATGGTGGTCAGGAAAAAGCGCTGGCCGGCGTCCAGATAAAGGGTGATGAAGTGGCGCTGTTCCTGGAGTATGCGCAGATGGCGCAATATTTCAAGCGGGTTGCCGAGAATGTACTGACCATAATTTTCCGGTTGGTCGATTTCGAAAACCGGGACGGAGGTTTCTTCAGAGACTGGCATCATTTGCCCGAGGCTATCCATGTGGTCACAATGTCGGCGGTTCCAGCGTTTCGCCCTGTTCGATACGATACAGCCAAGCCAGCAGCTCGGCTACCGCCATGTATAACTGCGGGGGGATGTGTTCGTCAATATCCACTTGGGTTAGCAAGGCGACAAGCTCCGGCGATTCATGAACAAATACGCCGTGCTCCTTGGCTTTGGCGATGATTTCCTCGGCGACCAGCCCCTTGCCCTTGGCAACGACGCGGGGGGCCGCGTCGGTTTGCCGGTAGGCCAGGGCGATGGCCTCACGTACCGGATCGTTCGGGTTGATCTGTGCCATGGTCGACGAGGAGTTGGCGGACCGTCAGGCCGGCCGCTTCAAGTTGCTTCTGCAGTGCCGGCAGGGAATCGCGCAGGCGGGATTCGCCATCGCTCGAGGTGGACAGGATGCGGATGCCGAGCTCGCCTCCGGGCTGGAGATGCAGGCGGGCATCGATATCGCCGAGCAGGGGCAACTGCAGCTTCAGGCGGGTATGCCAGCGGGCACTGGCTTCCTCGCCGGTCAGCTGGCGGTCTTCCGGATTTTCACCAATTTCCCACCACATTTTCTGACCTGGCCAGACCTGTCCCTGCCAGGCAAAGCTCTGGTTGGCCAGCCCGTCGAGTTGTTGCTGGACGATGGGGGCGATTTCCCGGGGGACGCCGCCGACGAGTGCGGTCTGTCCTGCAGCCGATTCGGCACGCGGGTTGGCGGTTGATGCCGGATTGTTTGCGGTTGCAGTCGGCTGTCCCGAATTGAATGCCGGAGAAAGTTTTCCCTGGGGCTCCATCTGCAACTGTTCGGTGGGCAATTTGCCGCTGATCCAGCGTGCCTGGTGGGCTTCGTAAAATACGCCGCTCTGGCTCAGGGCCTGCTTGAGCAGGGGAGCGAGCGTGGTGCCATCCTTCGGCATGGTCGACACCAGCGCCTGGTTGCCGTTCAGGGGGGCGGCCGGTGCCCGCTTGCCTTCGCCGTCAATGCCTTGCATCAGGTCGCCAATCAGTTTGCCGGCCCGGCTCAGGTAGGTGGCAACGGAAGGATCCGCCGTCTTGGCCTGGGCATCCGAGCGGTTGGCGACAAAAGCCAGTGTCAGCTTGCCATCGGACTCCGCGACCTCGAGTTCCAGGCTGTCCCCGGGCTTTGCGGCAAAGGGCAGCGCCAGCGTGACGTCGCGCTGGGCGACCAGGGCGCGGTAACTTCCATTGGGCAACAGCGCCTGTATTTCGGCAAATATTCGCTGGCCGGGAACGAGATTGCTGAGGACATCGGCAATCCGCTGCGTGGGAGAAACCGGCTGGGTCTGCTGGGACTGCTGCGTGCTACTCGAATCGGCCAGGGTGGGGCGCAGGGCGCTGGCTACATCCGGCGGAATCATGGCTGGATTTTCGGTTTGCTCAGTGCATTAACCAGCGGGGCAATCTGTTCCTTGCGCGTCATGCAGGCTTCGATCGCGCGCGTCAGCTTGTCTTGCATGGCTTCGAGCCGCTGGCGCGTGATGCTTCCCGATGGCAAGGGACCGTTTGCGGCGTTCAGTGCTCCAAGCAAGGCAGGCTCCAGGTCCGGCAAGCTTTCCCATTCCCCGTTGTTGAGCATGCTCATCAAGGTATCCAGTTGCTCGTCCAGCGCGGAGAGGGCGTCTGTGGGCACGGCTGATCCCCCGGTGTTGGTCAAGCGCCGCCTTTACGGAGGTTTTCGCCCATCTCGCGCCAGGCTCCCGAAATTTCACCGAGCAGTTTCTGTACTTCGCGGATGGCGTTGGGGTCCTGGTGAACATTGGCATGAATCAAGCGGGAAACCATGTAGTCATACAGGGCCTTGAGATTCTGCGCCAGCTCGCCGCCCTCCTCGACGTTCAGGCTGGCCGAAAGGCCGCTGAGGATGATGTCGATGGCTTTCATCAGCGCGTTCGAGCGGCCAGGAATGTCGTTGGCTTCCATGCAAGCCAGCGCTTGGTGCATGGCGCTTTCCGCGCCATCAAACAACAATATGATCAGCCGGTGCGGGTCTGCGCCACGGATTTCGGACTCAAGATCAATCTGCTTGTAAGCAGCAATGGGGCTTGAAAACATGGTGGTGCATTCGGAAAAAGTGAAAACTCAGGCAGGAGAACAGCAAGTCACTTAGTAAACATGGCGAGTTGCTGCCCCAAGTAACCGCTTGTAGTCTGCATGGAGTTCACATATTTGTCGAGCGCCGTGAATTGAGCGCGGTAGCGCTTCTCGACAAGCGAAATTCGCACTTCCATGCTTTCCTTGCTGACGTTGAAGCGCGAGACAGAGTCGTTCAGGCTGCTGATTCTATTGCCGATGGTCCCGCTGCTGCTTTGCAGGTTGGTGATGGTGCTTGCAAATTCCTTGCCGAACGCCTGCATCAGATTTGTTACATCGTTTGGCGTTTCGCTGATCGCTTTTTCGAGCTTTGCCGCATCAAGTTTGAGTTCGCCGGACTGCTGGATGGTGATGCCGATTTGATGGAGGGCTGTCAGGTTCGCACCCGAAAGTTCGGCCGGAACAGTGTTCCGTGCTGAGCCGAGGGCAGACATGACCGAGCGCGCCGCACTATCGCCGCTCAGCGCTTGGCCGGTTTTCGTGGCGGCATCATAACTGCTGTTCGATTTAATGACCTTGGCCACTTCGTTGTAGCCGTCCACAAAGGCCTGGACCGCAGAAGTAATCTTGGCTGTATCTGTCTTGACCGTGATGTTCGACGTGCCAAGCGATGCGGCGGTGAGTGTCAGGCCCTGAATGGCAGTGCTGAAGGTGTTGGTGCTTGAGGTCACTGCAATGCCGTCGATCTTCATCGCGGCATCCTTGGCAGAGCTGCGCATCAGCCCGTCAGCGGCATTGGCGATTGCTATGTCCGCATCGTTCATTACCGCGACTTCAAGCGGCTGCCCGGAAGAAGGTACGGCCGTTGATGTCAAGGTAAAACTATTCGCTGCACCGGGCTTGTCCCCGGAGAGGATCATGCGCTGACTACCGTCGCCAGTGGTGACGACCGTTGCGGTGATACCCGCTTTGGCGCCGTTGATCTGGGCACTGACTTGCGTCAATGTCGAACCTGCGTCAATGGCGATGTTGATGGGGGATCCGCCGCCAACACTGATTTCAATGTTGCCGGCGGCAAACGTCGTGCCAGCAGCGTAGGCATCGGAATAGCTCTTTTGCGCGCTGGCCAGTTGCGTAACTTCCATCGTGTAGGAACCAACTGCCGCATTGAAGCTGGCGGATGCGGTGAGTACCTTGGTATCGCTGGAGGTTGCGCCCACGGCGGAGAGGCGCGAAGGAAACTGCCAGGTTTCGGCAGCGGTCTTGAGGCTGTCCAGTTTGGAATTCAGGGTGCCGTAAACCGAAATCTTGCTTTTGGCAGAGGATATCTGGGCGTCAATGCGCGTGATCGGCGCGCGCTCAGCCGCCAGAATCTTGGTGAGCATGTTTTGCAGATCGACACCTGTGCCGATACCGAGTGAGCTGACGCTTGCCATGATGTTTCCTTCCAGCAGTGATTATGCCTTGTCCTTGATTAGCAAACCCTGCAGCTTGTCCAATGCCCGAGCTAATGCTACCGCTTCCTCGGAAGGCATTTGTCGAATGACTTCATTCGAGTTCCGGTCAATGATCTTGACCACACGGACGCCTGAAGATTCATCAACCGAGAAATTTATCTCGGACTGATTCGGTGCCACAAACTTGGACAAGCGGGATACTGCATCCTCGACTTCGTCTCTTGACGGGGAGTTTTGCCCATCGTTGGTTTGTGAGGTTTGCCCTTCTTGTCTTTGGATTGCACGCCCCGCGTTTGCATTTGGCTGCGTTGCAGCAGGAACGCCTTCGCGAGATGGCCCTTTGGGCATTTCGGCCCGCGTTGTCGGCGGAGAAACCGCGACTGTGTTGACAGAATCAATGTTCATTTCCGACTCCTCATGAACAAAGGTGCAGCGGCCTTAGGCAAGCCGCTGCACCATGCCCCAAATGGATTCCGACGATTAGCGCAGCAGGCCGAGCACGTTCTGCGGGATGGCGTTGGCTTGGGCGATCATCGCGGTACCGGCCTGTTGCAGGACCTGGAAGCGAGACAGTCGCGAGGTTTCTTCGGCAAAGTCGGCGTCCATGATGCGGCTGCGAGCGGCTTGCTGGTTTTCATAGCTGACGCGCAAGGCCTGGATCTTGTATTCCTGGTTATTCATCGTTGCACCGGCCGATGCGCGGGAGTCAGAAACGCTGGTCAGTGTCGTAGCGTCAGAGGTCGAAGATACAGCGACCGAGGTGAAGGAGCCGCCCTTGGCAATCGCGTCAGCCTGGATGGTACCGGCTTCGGCGACCAGCAGTGCGATTTCTGCATCGCCGCCACCCATCTTGTTCAGTTCGATGATACGCGTCACGATGTCGCCCACGACCGAGAGAGCACCGTCACCAATCTGCGCTGCCGAGATCGCATCCTGAGCTTGGCGGATTTCAACAGCGGTTACACGTGCCGAAGCTTCCTTCTGCATACCGGAGGCAAGACCAGAGGCGTCGTCCTTGGCAGAGTTAACCCGCAGGCCGGAAGACAGGCGCTCAATGGCGGAAGAGAGGCCGAGGGAGTTCTTGGCCAGGTTGCGCTGAGCATTGAGCGAATAGGTGTTGGTGTTAATTTGCGACATTTTGCATCTCCTGATTAATGAGTACTTGGGATCGGTTACAGGCTTTTCGGCTTTTGCCGCCCCGGTTGTACGGCGATTAATTCGCTGACAAGTCTATTATCGACGTTACTGGCAATAACTTTAGCTTGTTTGTGATGATTTATCTTGTCCGACTCAATTTGGTCGATGTGCCATCAGCCATTCGTCCAGGTGATCCTCAAGAATGTAGGCTCGGAGAACCCATTCCCGCATGACGCGTCCTTCTCGCTCGCGTGCATCAGGATCATGGATGCGCTCCTGCAGAGCCTGAATCCACGCTGCTGGCGTGTTTTTTACCCGGCAGGCGGGGCTGTTGCGATATGGAGCTATATCGGTACAAACCACCGGAATGCCGAGAATGCCATATTCAAGCAGGCGAAGATTGCTTTTGGCACGATTGAAAGGGGTTTCGGCCAAAGGAGCCACCGCAATATCGAAGTTCAGGGATGCCAAGTAGGCCGGGTAATCGGCAAGCCCAACCATCGGATGATACTCGGACAGTAGCGGGCGGATCGATTCCGGGCACATGCCCATGAAGATCCAGTCGGCATCATCGCGTGTTGCCGTAATGATTTCTTCGAGCAGTAGCAGGTCATCTTGGTGGGTGGTGCCACCGGCCCACCCGATACGGGGTTTTTTGCCAGTGCGTTTCTGGCTGCTCAGCGGAAGCCAGAGGGCTTGTTCGAGCCGGTTCGGAACGACCTTGATGTCTTTGACGTGGTGATTGTGATGCTCTGCCAGATAGTCTGTGGATACGATCAAGCGATCACAGTGGGCCAGCGAATGCTGGATGCGTTCAGCAGGGTTCGGTGGGATGGTGGCACGCAAAGGGTTGCTTGCTGCTAGGCCACTCATCAGGTCGTCCAGTGTCTGAATGACGAAAGGACGGGGGGTGATATTGCGAGTTTCTCGCAGTTCGTGGAGGCAGGAGTCCCCCAGATAGTTTTGTACGACCAGGACATCGGGTGCCAGACGAATCAATTCGGCAGGGGTGGCTGGTCGGAAATTGCTCTGATCCCAGATGCAGCGCTGGATTTTCCCTTCGGCATGCAGGGCGTCGAGGGGGGCCGTGACGCGATAATAGCCCTGGCCGTTGGTGACCGGTCGGGCAAGTATGCGCAGTTGCTGGTTGGGAACAACATGCCAAGGGGGGAGATGTGACGTTTCCAGTCCGGGAATTCGGCCAGCCAGTGAAAGGTTCGGATTCCAGAAGGGGTCAATCGATGCCTTGGAACGCCAACGTTCAATGAAAATGTCGCGTGATCTGAATTGTTTCAGTTGCTTGCGGGCAAGGGCTTCCTGGGGCTCCGGCAAGGCGCCCGCCGTGGGGGCCTGATAGACAATGTTGGATAAGGGTTGATAGATCAGTCTGTCACCTTGCCTCCGCAATTTGAGTCCGAGATCGGCCATGGCCAGGTCGGCGAGCACTATGTCCTCGTCCATGCCACCGGTTCTGATGTAGCTTTTTCTGTTGACGAGGAATCCGCCTTTCGGGATGGCGCCGACATCCCGTGTTGTCTGCAACCAATTGAGGGCAACAGCGGTGCCGTATTTGACCCGTCCCCGATAAGGCGAGTCGACTAAGCCGTTCAGGCCAAGTACGGGTCCTGCACAATTGATCAGGGATGAGCCTGGCTGTATCTGGCAGGGGAGAACCGCGCCAATGTTCGGTTGGAGGGCGGTGCGCAGCAATTCTTCCAGCCAGGTATCCTGGATGATCTGTACTTCCTCGTCGAGCAGGGCGAGGAACTCGGTCGTCGCTGCCTGCGTCGCGTGGTTGCAGAGTGCCGAATAGGTTTGCGGCGGGGCTGGGGAGAGTAGCTGGATGCTGGTCTTGAACTCGCCTCGCCAACGTTCGATGTGGGCGAGTAGTTCCGGATCCGAATCGCCAGATGCCTTGCAGATGATGATGTTGAAGGCAGGATAGCGCGTATAGCGATGGATGGTTTCTACGCAGCGGACAATGCTCGAATGCAGGAAATCACTGTCCGAAATGATGGCCAGCGTGATCTCCGGTGTGCGTTCCAACGGGTAACGGATGTGCCAGCTGCTTGGGCCGCTGTCAATGAGGTCTGCAGCGATGCCGCGCCTCTGGAGGTGGGCTCGTATCGCCGTGCGGCAGGACGGGGCGCGGTCCGTTCCGTTCTTGGGGAGGCTGATTAGAATGTCCGGGATGTGATGAAGCGTATCCCAGCCATCCTGTTCGGCAATTGCCAGCAGTTTGTCGAACCATGGACTGACTGAATCGTGCGCCTCGGCGGTGGCAAGCCACTGTGTCCGGCGCATGCAGAGCGGACCTGCGAGGTCGCTTTCGATCAGCGCAGACGGGTTGATGCCAGGTTTTAGCCTGGGCGATGAGCGTTTTCCGCCATCATCGTCGTATAAATCGTCGTCGACAAAAAAGGCACTGCAATTGATGTTGCTTGCTGCAGTTTTTGCGATCCGCCACAAGTACAAGGGATCGAGTCGGGCACCAGCCGGTAGTTCGATTACAAAGTCATACTCGCCGTCTGTGACGAGTTTCCGGGGCAGCGCAGCAAACGCTTCCTCATTTGAAACGGTATGCCAGCCGATGCAGGGAATGTCGGCTAGTCCCTCTGGTTCTGGCAACGAAGTCAGGATGTCGAGGTGCCAGCCGCTATGGATTTGTCCCGCCAGGGAATCCAACGTGGAGGCCAGGCCGGAGGCCTCCTCGGACGTCACCCGGATGATGATCTGGAAGGTGGTCAAGCCTGTGTCTTGGCAAACGCCATCTAACGGACTTTGTGCGATAAGTAGATCACGCCTATCGAGCCAGCGCAGGTAATCGTCGTCTCGGCAGTTGCTCTTCGTTGTGCCGGATTGCCTTTGGCTTACCGCTAGCAGGCCTGGGGATTGATGGGTGATCGCACAGAGTCCGGTTTCCGCATATGCTTCCCGGAATCGCTCGGCGGCAGCAGGTCTTTCAGCCAGGGGCAGAGACCACATCGCCTGTGTTTCGTTGAGCAGTGGCTTGCCGTGGGTCCGTAGATGCTCGGCCTTGCGATAGACGGATTCCACCATTGCCTGGGTACGTGCCCAGGATTGGTCCCGGGCAGCTTCGTGAGCGGCCGGGGTCCAGCGCAGACTTTGCTTTGCCTTTTCCAGCGCATGGGGTTCGCCGTAAATGGCCAGACCGGGAATGCGGTGGTGTGGATCGTCCTCGGGCAAGGGCATGTAGCTGCTCCGGACAAGCAGTACAGGGCAGCCGCAGGCTTGCGCCTCGCTGATAATCCCGGAGGGCTCGTAGCAATACAGTACCTTGCTGCGACGGAGGATGCTGGCGATTTCCTGCGGCGTGCGCTTGACCTCCTGACCGAGGCTGATCAGTTGTTCGTGTTCGGGCAGCAACGGGTGCTGTCCGAGGAAGTACTTGTTGGCGTAGTAGCACTCGAGCGTGCGCGCTTCGTCGTCCGGATTGTCGTCGTTATGGAAAACGCTTTCATCGACCGGGTGGATGAATAGCGGCTGGCCGCTCATCTGCGGCGGCAGGCACCAGGCCTCGTAATAGAAAATCAGGTCTTCCGGCTCGAAGTCGATGTCCTTGCCCAGATGGCCGGGGACATTGAGCAGCCAGCGGGCAATCAACGGGGTGTTGGCGGGGTTGTTGGAGACCACCTCCGGGTATAGGGTGACCGGTGTCTGGCCGGCCAGGAAGTGTTCTTCCAGTCGCTTCAGGGTGAGCACCGGGGTGCGCAGCCGCGGCGAAGCGACCTGGGTGCCGACCAGATAGGCCTCCTCGCCCATTTCGTTGAGGATGTGGCAGAGGTAGTGCAGTACGCGGATGCCGCCGGAGCTGTCGCGGTAGTCGGGGGCGTAGATGTAGAACGGCACGTTGCTGCGCTCGTTGATCGAGCGCGGGCGCTTGGCGGCAGGGCAGAACGTGGCGTGATGATGATCGGTCATGAGGGTCTTCGCGGCAGGGGCGTTGGTCGGTCGGCGATTCGGTTTTCCGGGTCTTCTACTCGTCGATCGTGAACCTGCGGATCTGCGCCTGGTGGCGGCTGGCGTGCAGGAAGAAGAAGTTGGTTTCGACGGTTTCCTCGGTCATCCGGGTAAACGGGAGCAGCTTGCTGCCGTCGCTGGTGAAGGCGCGGTAGCCGTGGCCGGCGAGCAACTCGAAGATCTCGTTCGGGTTGTAGCCGTACTTGGCCGACCACTTGCGCAGGATTTCGGCGAGGATGATCGGCTGATCCCGGGCCAGGGTTTGCGGGGCGCCTTGGAAAACGCGCAGCTCGGCGCCTTCGACGTCGCACTTGATGAAGTCGGGCGGCGCCAGGCGATGCTCGGCGACGTAGTCGTCGAGGCGGTGCAGCTGGCACTCGACTTCGCTGACGTCCGGGCGGCCCGTCAGGTTCACGCCGGAAGCGTTGCCCGAGCAGGCTTCGTAGAAATAGAAGGTGTGCGCGCCGCGGCGCTCGGCGAGCGCGACGTGGTGGGTGCGGATGTTGGTGAAGCGGTTGAGCGCGATGTTGCCGGTCAGGTGCTGATAGGTTGACGGGATCGGCTCGAAGCACTCGAAGCTGGCATGGCGATAGGTGGCGGCCAGATTCAGCGAATGCCAGCCGATGTTGGCGCCGATGTCGTAGAAGTGGCTGCAACCCTCGAACAGCTTGAACATCATGCGCGACTCGCGCGGCTCGAAGTCGTTGAAGTTGAAGGTCTCGACCGGCGGCGAGCGGTGGTCGCCCGGCTGGCAGCGGATGCGCACGCCGGTGCTGCGGGTCGTGAACACGACGCCGGACGCGTCGATGCTGATCTCGCGGATGTCGGTCTCCGGCAGCATCGCGGCGTACTCGAACAGTTGCCGGTGGTAATCCTGGTAGGCCTGTTCGATGTACCGGGGTTTGTCGACCTGCCCGGCGGCGAAGTCGCTCCTGAGTTGCGCCAGCTTCATTGGATGCATTCCTGATAGTGTCGGATCGTTCTTTGGAATCCCGCGAGCGGGTCTATTGTCATTTCCCAGCCCAGCGCACGCAACTGGTCGACCGAGGCGTCGGTGCTTTTGAAATTCACCCGGGTCATCGCCTGTGCCGGGCTGGTCTGGCGCTCGACCTGGCCGAGCGGCCGGGACAGCGCGCGGTCGTTGAGCAGCGTGGCCAGCTCGAGGATGCTGATCGGTGCCGGCGAAGCGACGTTGAGGACGGCACCGGGCGCGGCCTTGGCCAGCGCGACGAGCAGGCCGCGGACGAAGTCGGCGACGTAGAGGAAATTGCGGACGGCGCTGCCGTCGCTGGTCAGGCGGATCGGTTCGCCGGCCAGCAGCGCCCGGACGAAATCGGCGTAGGAGCGGCCGTCATCGAGCTCGAAACCCGGCCCGTAGGTGATCGACGGGCGCAGGATCAGGACCGGGATGCCGTATTGCTGCTGGTAGGCGAGGCAGAGCATTTCGCCGAAGCGCTTCGATTCGAGATAGCAGTTGCCGAGTTCGGTGCAGCTCAGCGGGCCATACTCGGATTCGCTCGACGGCCGTTGTTCGTCCGGGATGAAGCCGGTGACGCCGGTGGTGCTGAGATAGACGAAGCGGCACGCGGGATTGCGCCGCCGCAGCTGTTCGAGCAGCGCCTGTGTCAGGATCGCGTTCGGCGTCAGCACGTCGACCGGCGAGCCGGCGAAGTGCTTCGGGCTGGCCCGGCTGGCGCAGTGCAGTACGAGGTCGAAATCGGCGGCGGCGAGCGCGGTGGCGGCATCCTCGTCGACGGCGAAGCGGCACGGCAGGCTGGCGTGCTCGGGAAACTTTTCCTGCAGCCGGCGCGGGTTGCGCAGATGGGCGGTGAGCTCGCAGCGCAGGTGGCCGCCAGCGATCAGGAAGCAGAGGAAGTGCACCAGATACCAGCCGATCTGGCCGCTGGCGCCGGTGACGTAGATCCGCCGGCCCTGCAGCGGCTGGTAGAGCGACTCGACCGCGGCCAGGGCGGCGAAGTCTTCGCGCATCGGTGTCGTGATCATCGGCGGTTGATTGCCTGCGCGTGCTGCAGCAGGGCGTCCTGGCGGAGGGCGTCGACGTCGATCGTCGCGATGTTTTCGGTGTAGTGGCGGATCAGCTTGCGGATCGAGATGTCGATCGGTGAAAAATCGAGATTTTCGAGGGTCGACCGTAAACGTTCGTTGTCGCCGGTGTAGGGGCGGCCCAGGCCGGGCGTCGCGATCGTGTAGCCGCGGTCGATGCCGAGGTTCTGGTCGACCAGTTCGACGATCCGCGACAGCCTGACCGATTCGTCCGGGGTGACGTTGAACTCACCCTGGCGGACGTTGCCGTCGATCAGGCGGTCGACGATCGCGCAGAAATCCTCGACATCGAGGTAGTCGTAGAGCGCGTCGCGGATCAGGGTGATCTCGAGGCCGGCCAGCCGCTTGGCGATGGTGTTCGAGATGAACTTGTAGCGGTAGTCCTCGTGCCGGCCGAAGATGCCGAACAGGCGCAGCGTGACGACGTCCTCGAGGTGCCGGGCGTGGCTGGCGATGACGAATTTCGAGAAACCCTGGCTGTCGCTCGGGATGTGCTGGCCGAGGTAGTCCTCGCGCATGTTCTCGACCCAGTTGTCGCGGTTGTAGCTCGAGCCGCTGCACAGCGTATACAGGAGGGCGCCGGCCGGGCGATGGCGGACAAGGTTGAAGAACATGCGCAGGTTCTGCTCGCAGACATCGCTGTCGTAGCCCTTGCCGACCGTGTTCGAGGTCGCCGAGTGGATGATCAGGTCGGGCTGCGCCGCCGCCAGGCAGGCGGCGACCTGGCTGCTGTCGGTCAGGTCCAGTTCGGCCTGGCCCGGACTGAACAGCGTGAAATCCGGGCGTCGCGCCAGCGACTCGCGCAGGTTGCGGCCGACGAAGCCTTCGCCGCCGGTCAGGAGGATGCGTTTCATGTCAGTGTAGCCACTTTCCCTCGATGGTCGGGATGATCTCGCCGGTCGACGCCGGCACGTTCAGATCCATGATTGCCAGGAATCTGTCCCAGCCGCCTGATATCCGGTATTCGTGACATTTTTCCAGGTGCGCGGCGGCGCCTTCAGTATCGCCTTCCTTCATGCGTACGTAGCCCAGGCAGAGGTTGGCCATCAGGTGGTCGGGGCGCAGGTTGAGCACGTTGCGGAAGCCGGCGGCGGCGGTGGCCAGGCGGCCCAGGCGCAGGTCGCTGTTGTAGAGGAAGTTCAGTTCCAGATTGAAGACGTATTGCATGTCCTGAATGTAGTCGGCGCTGAAGTCCGGGGTGTTGATGACGGCGGTCCGGTAATCGGCGCCCAGTACGTTGCCCGAAATGTAACCCTTTTCCGAGGCGATCTTGTGGATTTCGCTGCCGACTACCGGGCTGGCACAGACCACGTGATACCAGTTGGCCGGGATCGTGCGCAGGTTCAGTCGCGCCTCCTCGATGTCCTGGCGGGTTTCGCCGGGCAGGCCGATGAGCACGTTGGCGTTGGTGTAGATGTCGAGCTTGCGGCAATCCTCGGTGACCTGACGGGAAATGCTCATCTTCAGCGGTTTCTTCATCTGGTGCTTGAGGACCTTCTCGCTGCCGCTCTCGAGCGGCAGCACCAGCTGGTTGACGCCGGCCCGCTTGAACGCCGACAGCGTCTCGTGGTCGAGCGAATAAAGCGTCAGGCCGTTCTGGAAGATGGCGTTGAGCTTCTCCTGCTCGATGAAGCCGAGGATCGTCAGCACCCGCGCCTTGTCGGCCATGAAGTGGTCGTCCTGGAAGATCAGCGTTTGCGCGCCATAGTCCTTGACCAGCCGGCGGATGTCGGCGAACACCCGGTCGGTCGAGTGATAGCGCATCTTCCGTCCATGTACCTGGTGCGAGGCGCAGAAGGTGCAGTGGAAGGGACAGCCGCGCGAAGTCATGATGTGGTAGCCGGTACTGTCCGAATGCGCCGCATAGGAGGTCATCACCGGATTCAGGCTGTGCCGGCCGTGGTCGCACAGCGCGTAGTCGTAGAACGGGATTTCGTCGAGGTCGACGATGAAGTCGTGCTTCGGGATGAAGAAATCTTCCAGCTTGCGCGCGGTGATCCACGATTCGGATCGTTCAACGTAGTCCTGCGGCGATTCGGCCTCGATCAATCCCAGCATCGGTTTTTCGCCTTCGCCGAAACACAGGGCGTCGAAATAAGCGAAGCCGCCGGTCTGGTGGATGTGCTGGTAGGAGTTGGTCGGGATATTGCCGCCGCCGACCAGAAAGGAGTCCGGCCAGAGTTCCTTGACGGCTGCGCCGAGTTCGATGAAGTTCTGGTAGGACGGGCTGAACAGGCTGGAGATGCCGATGATGTCCGGGCTGAAGTCGGCGACGAAATGCTCGGCCAGGTATTTTTTGGCGAAGCTGGCGAAATCGGGGTAGTCGAACTCGTCGAGTGCGCTGACCTCGACGTTGAAGTCCACCAGCCGGATATCGAGGCTGTAGTGTTTTTTCAGGTAGGCGGACATCGACAGCAGGCCCAGCGGCAGGTCGGTGGCCAGGCTGTTGACGATGCGTCCGTTCTTGATCACGGTGCGCGCGTTCTTCGGCGGCGAAACGTAGGACTCGTACGAGATGTGGACGGGTACGAGGAAGAGCATTTTCTTTTTGGGTTCTTTGACCATTTGGGGCTCCTGTTGGTGTCTGGGCTGTTGTTGTCTGTGGCGCAATGGTCGGTTGCCGTGTCTCCGGCAATCACTCTGTGGGGGGGAACTGCTCCGCGTGGTAGTGGATCGGCAGCGACTGGATCCGGCTGATGACTTCCTTGGGGTAGATGCCGGGGACCATCACCAGGATCACGTCGATGCCGCAATCGGCATCGAGCAGGATTTCCGGTGGCCTGATCCTGAGATGGGATATCGGCGAAAACTTGTCGTGCTTGAATTTGGCCGAATCGATGATGCAGTCGATCAGCCGGTGATCGGCCAGCGAGATCAGCGCCAGCGTCCGGTGTCCGGCGCCCCAGACGGCGATCCGCTTGCCTTCGCCGGCCAGGCTGCGCAGCCTGGCGTTGAAGCGCTCGACCAGGCCGTCGAGCGCCTGCTTGCTGCTGGCGATGGCGCCGCGCGGGCGCTTGCGGGCGACGATCTGGATGTCGTACTGGTTGTTGATGATCTGGCGCTCGAGCAGCGTGAAGCCGGTCAGGCGCAGCGCGGTTTCCAGGCTTTCGGCGGTGAAGTAGAGCAGGTGATCGGCGACGAATTCGTGCGCCGACTGGCTGTCGAGCAGGAAATCGAGGTTGGGTACGGTGAGCAGCAGGCGGCCGTCGTCGGGCAGCAGCGCATGGCATTTCTGCAGGAAGGCCCGGGCGTCGGGCTGGTGCTCGAGGTAGTTGAACGAGACCAGCAGGTCGTGGCGACCATGGTGTTCGGCACCGAGATCGAGCAGGTAGGTGTCGCTGACGCCCTCGGGCAGCGGAGTGGCGGCGGCGAATTCGATGCCGCTGGCGGCGAATCCGGCCTCGCGCAGGAGCGGCAGGTTGTCGCCGCCGGCGCAGCCGATCTCGAAGGCGCTGGCGCGCTCGCCGAAGCTGGCGCGCAGTTGCCGGAAGAGGGCCAGCCGCTGCTCGCGGACGACCGGCGACAGCGAGGCGGCGGTGATCACCTGGCGGTAGTAGTCGACCGCCTCGTTGCGCAGTTGCGTCAGCCCGCAGTCCGGGCATTCGGCGACTTCGAGGACGATGCCGCGATCGTCGGCAAACTCTTCGGGCGTCGGGTAATACTGCGCCGCCTTCGGAAATGGGCCGATGGCGACTACGTCGGCGGCACTCAAGGGCGCGCGGCAGAGGCGGCAGGGGAAGGGCGTGGTGGTCATGCGTCGGGGGCCAGGTCGAAACTGGGTTTGCTGGCGGCCACCGCTTCCCAGCGGCTGCGGTTGAGGCCGAGGTTGTAGGCGGGCAGGCCGAGTTTGACGCAGGTCTGGCAGACGCCGGCTTGCGCCTTGCCCTGGCCGATCTGCGCCTTGCTGGCGGTGAGGAAGTTGGCGGCGACGATGTTGGGGCCGCGATTGAAGGTGGTGCAGCAGATCGGCACGCTGAGGTCCCAGTTGATGATCGTCTGGTTGGCGAGGAAGGGGCAGTCGGCCGGGGACATCTGCGGACTGTCACGGTCGGCCGGGCGCGCAGCGGCAATGCCTTCCTCGACGCTGACCAGGAGCTTCGGTTCGAGCGCCAGCGTGCTCGGGCTGGGACGGCCTTCGAGCTTGTCGATGACGCGTTCGAGCGGCATCACCAGGGCGAAGGTGGTGGACAGGAAGAAGCCGAGTTCGGCGCACAGCTCACGCATCTTCTGCAGGTTGCGGCCGTTGTTGTTGTTGTACAGGTGGTAGTTCACATCGACGACGGTGTCGAGCCGGTACTTGTCGATGTAGTACCTGAGTCTGAGCAGGTTGGAGCGGACCAGATGAATATTGCCGCCGCTGTGCGTGTCGTTGTAGGCCTCCGGGTAATAGCCGGAGAGCGAGACCTTGAGGTATTCCGGGTTGTGCTGCATGACTTTGTGCAGCAGCGCCTCGTTCTTGATCGACAGGTTGCTCGACAGGGCGGCGGCGATGCCGTGCCGGTGCAGGTAGTCGACCATCTCCGGCAGCGCCGGGTTGAGGAAGGGCTCGCCCCAGCTGTAGAGGCTGACGTGGGTGACCAGGTCGTTCTCGGCGACGATCTTGTCGATGACCTGGCGATAGGTCTCGAAGCTCATCTGTCCGCGCGCGTACTTCTCGCCGCCGGCGCCGTGGGCGCAGGAGAGGCACTTGAGGTTGCAGGTGCCCATCACGTCGACGGTGTAGAACAGGTCGCAATAGCCTGAGTAGTTGATGAAGCTGTCGGCCGGGAAACCGTAGCCGAGGAGCTGGCGGTTGATTTCCGCTTCTTTGGTCGAGGCGGCGACGACGATCTTCAGCCCCGGGTGCTGCGCCCGCAGTGCCGGCAGTCCGGCCGGCGGGTGGCAGGGCAGGCCGGCGATGCGCTGGCCGGCGAAGGCCGGGTCGGAATCGATGAAACCGAGTACCGCGATGCCGTGGGTGCGGCACAGCCGGACCAGGCCGAGGCCGGTCATGCGGGCGCCCCAGATCAGTACCGGTACGTCGGCGAGCTGGGCCAGCAGGTCGGCATGGCGGGCGTTCATGTCACCCTGCCGGCGGCGAATTCGGCTTCGTACCAGGCGAACAGCCGGCGTACCGAGGCTTCCATTGGCGTGAAGTCAAAGCCGCCGATGGCTTCGAGCAGTCGCCGGTTGTCGCCGGTGTACACCGAGTTGATCTCGCCATTGACCACGGTCAAGGTGTTTTCGCGGCCGCTTTCGCGGTCGATGATGGCGGCCAGGTCGACCAGGCTGCGCGGGATCGAGGTGCACACGTTGTACGACTTGAAGGCCGTCGGCAGCGTCAGGAAGCGTTCGGCGATGTGGGCGAAGTCCTGGATGTCGAGGTAATCGAACACCGAATTGCGGTTGACCGTGATCGTCCGGTTGCGGATCGAGGCGCAGATGTTGTTCGAGATGAAGCGACGGGTATGGTCCTCGTGCTCGCCGAAGATGCCGAACACCCGCAGGTTCACGAAATCGTGCGGCGAGCGCTCGATGTCGCGGGCGATGCAGAACTTGGAAATGCCGTAGGTATCGCCGGGAATGTTGCTGCCGAAATAATCCTCGGCCATCATCGGCTTGTAGTACGGGATCGCGTATTCGGCGCCGGAACCGATGTTGAGCAGGCGGCCGAACAGGCCGGCGCAGCGTTCCAGGTTGAAATGGATGTGCAGGTTGGTTTCAACCGACTGGATGTTGATCGCGCTGTTGATGACAACATCGGGGCGGTGCTCGCGCAGCCAGGATTCGACGGCGCCCTGGTCGAGCAGGTTGAGTTCGGCGCGGCGCGGCGCAAGCACGGTGTAGGGGCGGGTCGCCAGGTAGGCGGTGAGGCCGCGGCCGATGAAGCCGTTGCCGCCAAGGACGAGGATCTTCATCAGCGCGACACCTCGGCGAGCAGCGGACGGATCTTGTCGAGCAGGACGGCCTTGTGCGGGTCGAGGTCTTCCTCGACGCAGACCACCGGTGCGGTGCAGTTCTTGCAGAAGTTGATGTCGCAGCGCTTGCCTTCGAGCATGGCCACCTGCAGGGCGCGCAGCTGCTGGCCGTTCCAGATGTCCTTGACCGACATCTGCTCGACGTTGCCGATGACGACCTTGCGCGGCCAGTCGAGCGTGCACGGGCTGGTCGTGCCGTCGCAGTTGAAATGCAGGTACATGAAGATGAACGGGCAGACATCCTTGTCGGCCTTGACCTTCTGCGCGTACATGCCGGTTTCGCTGACCTGGTTCTGCTTGTCGAGCTGGACCTCGGCCCACTGCGGGACGACCTTCTCGATGAAGATCTCGTCGCAGATGTTGCCGAAGGTGTCGAAGAAGTAATTGCGCTCGGCCTCGTCGAGGACGAACTTCTGCAGGATGTCGCGCGACAGGGCGCTGGTCTGGTCGGCGATCTTGACGTAGATCTTGCAGTCGCCGCGGATCGAGTACAGGTGCCTGACGCCTTCGACGATCGCCGCAAAGCTCTGCTTGACCCCGGCCACCTGGCGGTAGCGCTCGTCCGACAAGCCTTCGAGCGAGATGTTGATTCGCTGCAGGCCGCTGTCGATCAGCGCCTGGTTGAGCACCGGTTCGAGCTGCGAGGCATTGGTGAACAATTCGACGATCTCGGCGGTACCGCTGTCGCGGGCGTAGCGGATCATCGCCGGCAGGTCGGGGTGCAGGGTCGGTTCGCCGTGGTTGCCGATCTTGATCTTCTTGATTTTCTGGTCGAAGGCCTTGAGGTCGTCGACGATCTTCTTGAACAGTTCGAGCGACATCATGCCGCGCTTCAGGCCGACCGCCTTCATTGCCTGGCTGTCGGCCTGGAAGCAGAAGCTGCACTTGTAGTTGCAGACGCTGCAGACGTCGATATGCACCGAGAACGGCGTGCTCAGCGGGACCTGGTCTTCCAGCGGCACCTTGGCCGCGGAATGGATGCGCGGCTGGATGACGGCGGCGATGTTTTTCTCTGTCACGGCGATTGCCTTTTGTGGGGTAACTCAGTGATGGGGGACGTTTTCGGACAGCACCTGCCAGCGCTTTTCCAGCATCTCGATGCGGGCGTTGTCCTCGCGGTGGATGAAGCCGTGGTAGTCGCGCTTGTTCTGCAGCCAGAGCAACTCGAAATGCACGGCGACGCGCAGGCCTTCGTGCATCTCGGCGATATCGAGCGCGTCGGCGCCGAAGATCACCTTGCGCGTCTCGAAGCGGGTCAGGTGGCTTTGCCGGATGTCTGCCAGGAAAGGCAGCGCATCAGCCGAGACGCCGCCGCCGACGACCAGGTCGAGGCCCTTGTCGCGGCACTGGCGGGCGGCCTCGTGACAGAACTCGGACATCCCGGGCGAGTTGACCGCATCGCGGCCCCAGTCCAGTGAGCCGACAAAGTCGACGCGGCCGAAGACAATGCCTGCCAGGCCGCCGGCGACCGCCATGCTGGCCATTTCCGGCAGGGATGTGAAGGTCGTGTGGGTTTCCAGATTGAACAGGAATTCAGTGTCCTGTTGTTCATCCTGCGAATAGACATGGTCCTTGGCGTGGATGAACTTGCTCAGCGCATACGGGGTTTCGACCATCGGCGCGATGATGTACTCGACGCCGAACTGCTTGCTCTCGATCAGATCGCGCATCGCTTCGCAGCCGCCGACCTTGAGCCCGATCTTGAGATCGGCCTTGCGGGCAATTTCCATCAGGCGCAGCAGTTCGTCCACACGCGTTCCTTCGGCTTCGAATTCGGCTTTGACGGCAACGCAGCCGTAATCGTTCTTGAGTGCCTTGAGAAGACTCAGCATCTTGCGTTCGCAATTATTCATGGTGTGGCCTTTGCTCAATCGTGGATAACAGGTTGAAGATTTCCGCGTGATGCCGAAGCGTCAGTGTACAGGCGGATTTCCGGACGCCGTCGTCGTAGCCGCCGGCGAAGAAGGCGAAATCCGCTCCGCCGGCCTCGGCCAGCGCCTGGTCGACCCGGCTGTCGCCGACCACCAGGCTCTCGCTGGGATGGCTGCCGAGCGCATCGAGGCAGGCATGCAGGTTGTCCGGGTGCGGCTTGGCGGTGGGCAGGTCGTGGCCGGCGCAGACCGCCGAGAAATATTCGCCCAGCCCGGTTTCGGCGAGGACCTTCTCCGCCAGCGGGCGCGGCTTGTTGGTGCACAGGCCCAGGCGGGTGCCCGCCGCGCGCAGCCGGGCCAGAGTCTCGCGGGCCGCGGGGTAGAGCGTCGCCGGGTCGGTCGGCAGGGCCTGGTAGCTGGCGCGGAAACGTTCGAGGAAGGGCTGCGCGTCGCCCTCGGGGATACCCAGAGCGGCGGCCACCATCGCCTTGCCGCCGACGCTCAGCCAAGGCAGGTAGTCGTCGCGTGCCAGTGGCGGCAGCGCCTGCTCGGCACGCAGGCCGTTGAGCAGCGCGGCGACGGTCGCGGCGCTGTCGACCAGGGTGCCGTCGAGGTCGTAGACGATTGTTGAGTACATGGTGGTTCTTCAGCCGTTGAGGCGGTTCGCTGCAAGTTCTGCTCGGTCCAGGAAGGGCGACATGTCGTCCAGTGCTGGTGTACTCATCGACCCGTCCGGCAGTTTTCTTGAGGCCAGTTTGGGTGAAAAAGCTTGCGCAGGGTCGACGACGACCTCGATCAGCGCCGGCCCGGGGGCCGCCAGCAGGGCTGAGGTCTCTGCCGCCTGCCAGCTTTTGGCGCTGTCCACCCGACGGGCGGAGATGCCCAGGGCGCCGGCGAGGGCGACGAAGTCGGGCAGGCTGACGCCATCGTCGGGGCCGATGCCGAACATGTTGTCCTGGAAGTAGGTGGCCTGGGTCTGGCGGATCGAGTGGTAGCCGGCGTTGTTGAGGACGATGACCTTGACCGGCAGGCGGTAGCCGACCAGGGTTTGCAGTTCCTGCAGGTTCATCATCAGGCTGCCGTCGCCGGCCAGGCAGATCACCGGCTGGCGGTCGCGGGCGATGCAGGCGCCGATGGCCGCCGGCAGGTCATAGCCCATCGAGGCGTCGCCGGAGTTGGTGAACAGCCTTTGTCCGGCCTGCAGCCGGGCCGCCTGGAAACCCATCACGCAGGCCGAGCCGTTGCCGGTGACGACCACGGCGTTGCGGTCCAGTCCGGCGAACAGCAGTTCGATGAAGTGGTAGGGGTTGAGCGGTCGGTCCGACGTCCGCTGCGTGGCGTCGACGACCGGGTAGCGGACGACGCGCTCGCGGCACCAGCGCAGGTAGTCGGTGTGGGCGGCCGGCGGCGCGTAGGCGTCGAGCCGGGCCAGCCAGGCCGGGATGAAATCGGCCAGGTCGGCGTGGATCTTGTGCTCGATCGACAGCGTCGGCTTGTCAAGTTCGGCGGCGTCGATGTCGACCATGAACTTGCGCGCGCCGGCGGCGAAACTGCGCCAGTTGTAGCTGACCTGGCGGATGTTCAGGCGGCAGCCGAGAACGATCAGCAAGTCGGCGTTCTGCACCGCGAAGTTGCCGGCGCGGTCGCCGACGGTACCGGGGCGGCCGGCGTAGGCCGGATGGTCGTCGGTCAGGCTGTCGTGGGCGTTCCAGCCGGTGACGACGGGGACGCCGAGCTTGTCGCAGAGCGCGATGAATGCCTCCTGCATGCCGGCCAGGCGGACCCCGGTGCCGGCCATCAGCACCGGTCGCCGGGCAGCGGCGAGCGCCGCCGTCAGCGTCTCGAGCTCGGCCGCGAACTGGCGCCGCGGCGGTTGCGCCAGCCAGGCCCGGGTGTTCGGGCACAGGCCGGGATCGTCGAGCAGGGCCTGACGGTCGTCCTCGTTCCAGCCGGGCAGCTGGTCGGGGTCGATCTGCGTGCTCTGGACGTCGACCGGGACATCGATCCACACCGGCCCGGGGCGGCCGCTGGTGGCCAGGAAAAGGGCGCGGTCCATGACCTGGCGGACGGCTTGCGGGTCCTGCAGCGTCGTTGCGTACTTGCAGACCGGGCGGGCCATGCTGACGATGTCGACTTCCTGGTCGCCGAGCTGGCGCAGCGGTTGCGGGAAGTTGCGCAGGTAGGTTTCGCGCTTGACCTGGCCGGAGACGACCAGCATCGCGATCGAATCCACATAGGCGCCATAGACGCCGTTGAGCGCATTGACGCCGCCGGGGCCGGTGGTCACGTTGAGTACGGCGAGGCGGCGGGCGGTGCGGTAGTGGGCTTCGGCGGCCATCGCCGCGGCCTGTTCGTGATGGAAGCAGACCGGCGTCAGCTGCGGGTGGCGGCCGAAGGCGTCGTTGAGGTGCATGGCGCCGCCGCCGGTGACCAGGAAGACGTGGCGGGCGCCGGCTTCGGCACAGCGCTGGGCGATGTAGTCGGCAACGCGCAGGCTGCGGCTCATGCGAAATTCACCCCGAGGAAGGTCTTGATCCGGTCGGCGACGTAGTCGAGCATGTCCGGCGTCAGCGCCGGATGGATGCCAAGCCAGAAGGTGTCGCGCATGATGCGGTCGGCGTTGGTCAGCGAGCCGGCTACGCGGTACTGGCGGCCGGCCATGTAGGGCTGGCGGGTCAGGTTGCCGGCGAACAGCAGGCGTGTGCCGACCTTGTGCTGGTCAAGGTAGCGCAGCAGCGAGACGCGGTCGCAGGGGGCGGTGTCGCGCAGCGTCACCGGGAAGCCGAACCACGACGGTGCGCTGCCCGGCGTGGCTTGCGGCAGGATCAGGAAATCGGCCAGTTCGGCCAGTTGCCCGTGCAGGTGCGCGAAATTGCGCCGGCGGGCGGCGATGAAGCCGTCGATCCGGTCGAGCTGGGCCAGCCCGACCGCGGCCTGCATGTCGGTGATCTTGAGGTTGTAGCCGAGGTGTGAATAGACGTATTTGTGGTCGTAGCCGGCCGGCAGCTCGCCGAGCTGCCAGTCGAAGCGCTTGCCGCAGGTATTGTCGCAGCCCGGGTTGCACCAGCAGTCGCGGCCCCAGTCGCGCAGCGATTCGAGAATCTGCTTCAGTTCGCGGTCGACCGTGAACACCGCGCCGCCTTCGCCCATGGTGATGTGGTGGGCGGGGTAGAAGGAGAGCGTGCCGATGTGGCCGAAGCTGCCGACCTTGTGGCCGTTCAGCGTCGAGCCGAGGGCGTCGCAGCAATCCTCGACCAGCCAGAGGCCGTGCCGGTCGGCTAGGGCGCGCAAGGCGGCGGCGTCGAACGGGTTGCCGAGCGTGTGCGCCAGCATGATCGCCCGCGTGCGCGGCGATATGGCGGCTTCGACGGCGGCCGGCGAGGGATTGTAGGTACCGATCTCGGAATCGACGAAGACCGGCGTCAGGCCGTTCTGCAGGATCGGATTGACGGTGGTCGGGAAGCCGGCCGCCGCCGTGATCACTTCATCGCCCGGCTGCAGCGCGCGGGCGCCGAGGCGGGGCGAGGTCAGCGCGGTGAGGGCGAGCAGGTTGGCGCTCGAGCCGGAGTTGCAGGTAAGGACGTGTTCGATGCCGAGAAAGCCGCCGAGTTTCTTCTCGAAGGCGGCGTTGAAGCGGCCGGTAGTCAGCCAGCCGTCGAGCGAGGCGTCGACGAGATTGACGAACTCGGCGGCACCGAGCACTTTGCCGGACGGCGGGATCGGGGTGGTGCCCGGAACGAAGCTGGCGGTTTGAGTCTTGCGTTCGGCATAGGCCTGCACCAGTTCCAGGATGTGTTGTCTTTCTTGGTCTTCAGTCATTGTTCTTCTTGGGTGTATTGCTCAATCTGGGCCAGGCAGACCGCGCGCATGTCCGCTCCGGCCAGCCAGGCGCGATGCCACTCGACGGTGTGCCGGATGGCTTGCTTCAACGACCATTTGGGGCGCCACTTGAGCATTTTTTTTGCGGCACCGGCGTCCAGGCTGAGCAGCTTCGCCTCGTGCGGGAAATTGGCGGCAGTGTGCGCCCACTTCGCATCGTCGCCCCAGGCTTCGCACAATAGCTTGGCCAACTGCCCGGTGCTGACGCAATCGGAGGCTTCCGGGCCGAAGTTCCAGGCGCGCGCATGTTCGGACGACGCGAACAGGGCTTCGGCGAGCATCAGGTAGCCGCACAGCGGTTCGAGCACGTGTTGCCAGGGGCGGACGGCGTGCGGGTTGCGCAAACTGGCGCAGCGGCCGGCGGACAGATCGCGCAGCAGGTCGGGGACCAGGCGGTCGGCGGCCCAGTCGCCGCCGCCGATGACATTGCCGGCGCGGGCGGTCGCCAGCGGGATGCCAGCCTCGGCCAGGAAGGATTGCCGGTAGGCGGCGCAGACCAGTTCGGTACAGGCCTTGCTGCTGCTGTAGGGGTCGTGTCCGCCGAGTGGGTCGGATTCGCGGAAGGGCTGGCCAAGCTCGTCGTTGGCGTAGCACTTGTCGGTGGTGATGGCGACGATGCTGCGTAGGCCGGGCTGGTGCCTGGCGGCTTCAAGCAAGTTGACGGTGCCCATGACATTGGTCGCATAGGTGCCGACCGGGTCGCGGTAGCCTTCACCGACCAGCGGTTGCGCGGCCAGGTGCAAGATGATCTCGGGCTGCGCCACGCGTAACGCATCGGCGAGTGCGGCTTGATTTCGGATGTCGCCGGTGGTTGAGTGCAACCTTTCCGCGATGCGGGCGCAGTCAAATAACGAGGGGCTGGTTGGCGGCGGTAGTGCATAGCCATGGACTTCGGCCCCGAGCTTGTCCAGCCAGATGGCCAGCCAGCTACCCTTGAATCCGGTGTGGCCGGTGAGAAAGACCCGGCGGCCCTGCCAGAATTTCTGGCTTACCATTTTTTCCATGGGGGAGCGCCGCTTTGCCAGAGCTCTTCAAGCTGCATCTTGTCGCGCAGGGTGTCCATTGGTTGCCAGAATCCCTGGTGCATCCAAGCAGCGAGTTGCCCGCTTTGGGCTAATTGACGCATCGGGGCCGCTTCCCATGCTTGCTTGTCGTCAACAACAAGATCGATGACTTCCGGGCAAAGTACGAAGAAGCCGCCATTGATCAGGCCTCCTTGACCAAACGGTTTTTCTTGGAAGCTGTTGACGTGAATGCCCTCAATATCCAGTGCACCAAACCTTCCGGGAGGCGTGACCGCACAAACGGTTGCCAATAGTCCATGTTCTTGGTGGAATTTGATCTGTGCGCCGATGTCAATATCCGCAACGCCGTCGCCGTAAGTGAAGCAGAACGGCTCGGTAGGGTGCAGGAAATGCCTGACGCGCTTCAGGCGGCCGCCTGTCTGGGTTTGCTCCCCTGTATCGACCAGCGTGACTTTCCATGGCTCTGCATGCCGTTCATGTACCTCTATCCGATTATTCTGCAAGTCGAGGGTGACATCCGAGTTGTGCAGGAAATAATTGGCGAAATACTCCTTGATGACATAACCCTTGTAGCCCAGGCAGATGATGAAATCATTGATTCCGTGGGCCGAATAGATTTTCATGATGTGCCAGATGATCGGCTTGCCGCCAATTTCGATCATGGGCTTGGGTTTGAGATGGGACTCCTCGCTGATACGCGTTCCCAGTCCACCTGCCAAAATCACGGCCTTCATTTGCTGATCACCCGGTTTTTGCCTGTTTGTTTGGCTTCGTACATCGCTTCATCAGCTCGTTTGATAACGCTTGCCTGATTGTCCTGCGCCATCATCTGCGTTACGCCCGCACTGAATGTAATCAGAACTTTCTCGTTGTCATGCAGGAAGAAACGCTTGGTCAGTTCCCGCTGAAGTCTTGCCAGCACGTGGACAGCATCGCCAATTTGCGTCTCGGGTAAGAGAATGATGAACTCCTCGCCACCGAATCGGGCAATTGTATCTTGGGGGCGTAAGGTTTCGCGGCACACCGCAGCGAGATGGATGAGTGCCTGGTCGCCGGCGTCATGACCTAGCGAGTCGTTCAGTTTCTTGAAATTATCGATGTCCAGGAGGGCGACGCAAAGCACGGTATCGTGGCGTAGTGCGCGAGCCATTTCCTTGTCGAACATTTCTTCCAGGCCGTGTCGGTTAAGGACGCCGGTGAGTTGGTCATGGCGTACGAGATCGCTGGTCTTCTCCAGTTCCATTTCCAGTTCGCGGATGCGCTCTTCGGATGCCTTGACCTTTTCCTGAGTCAGTCGGAGTTCGTCGCGGGAGCGTTGCGCATTGATCTGGATGTTGCGGGTTTCCCTCATAACCTCGTCGATGACGTTTTCCAGTTCGGTGATGTTGTCGGCGGCACTGATTTTGTCCGCGTAACGCCCGATCTTGTCGTGATAGTCGGAGGTGGCATCAGCAAAATCTGCGAGATGGTCGACAAAGCCGGTCAGCATTTGCTTGATCGCTTCGCGGGTTTCGAACAGGCTGGCCTTGAGCTGGCTTTGTTTGAACAGCACTTCCTTCAAGCGGCGTTCGGCATCGTCGATGGCTCGTTGCGATAGAGGCTTTTCAATGATGTCGCGGACGACTTCAATTTGTCCGCTGAGCCAGCGATCGTCAATCACCAACTCGGTCATGTTCTCGACTAGGAGTCTTAGCAGTCCGAGCAGACTTTTACGCAGCTCTTGCTGGTCTTCGGCAAGTAGTTCGAGCTTGAAAGCAAATCGTTTCAGGCTGCTTAGAAAATCCTTGAGATCATCGGCTTTACGCGCGCGCCGGACATTTACTGCCAGGTGTTTGGCATCTTGAGCGAGTTGGGGGTTTTCAATCAGCTGCGTCGCTATGGCTGTTTCCAGCGTGAAGGCGAACAACTCTCGCAATTCGCTGAGCAATGTGGGGGCATTGTTGGCAGCTGTGGCAGAAACAACTTCTGAGACCGGTTCGTTTTCTTCTGGAGGGATATCGGTCGGCTTGTCCCCGTCTCGCCCTTGTCCCCAGGAGCGCATTAGGCTCTGCAGGCGGGAGAACAGGTTGTCTGGATTGTTGGCGCTGCCGTTTAGTACATGTTCGAGGGACTCCCTTTTGCGGGCGGCAGTGACGCCCGCGTGTTTGGCTTCCCACTGGCGCAGCAGATCGCCAATAAGTTCACCCCAGGCGAGTTTTTGGGAGTCGATGAGGCCGTTCATGAAGCTTGTCAGGTGCTTTTGATAAGCCTCCCAATCCTGGGCTTTGACTGCTTCGTCGAGCTGACGTGCCAGTCGCATCTGGTCAGGGGAACTTTTGGGCAAAGCGCCGGCGAGCGTGCGCAGGTGCTTCTCCGGGAAGTCCTTGCTGACAGGTTTCGTGCCGGCAATCTCGTGATACAGCGTCTGATAATTGTCGGGCGTTGGTGCAATACGCCGCTGTGCCAGCTGTTTGAGCGTGTCACGGGCAATTTCGAAGGGTGTTGCGGCGTTGCTCATGTCGAGAGTCAGTCGATCGGCTATAATCGCGGCCCGACTTCAGCCCCCATAGCATGAAGGTCGTGCAGTTGATTTGTAATCATCAGGTGTTGGTTCGATTCCGACTGGGGGCACCAGAAAATCGCTTGCTTCTTGCTTGTGACGCCATCCTGACGAATGGCTGTTTCGTCTCCCGGGGTTGTGGCCGCATTCTTTATGGCCGGATTCTACATGCCAAGACTGGCGATGTGGGGCTTTCCGTTCTGGAACTCGTCTTGGTCAGAGCGTCTCTGATTCACATGGCAGATGAGCGGCCTTGCGAGGAAAATGACACCGTAGGGTTGGTTGCCATACGGCGACTGATCTTGCCTTCAGAATTACAGGTGATTGAGTTACCGCGCTGTCGGCGCATAGCCTAGCCGGTGCGACAGGTCTGCCGCCGCCTGCTGCATGGCGCGGGCGGTCGGGCTGTCCCATTCCACGTCGAATTCTCCAACCGAGCCCAGTGAGGTGATGGCGGCGACCATGTGTTCGCTGTGATCATATACCGGTGCGCTGAAACCGTTGATGCCCGGGGTCAGGCTTCCCGTGGCGCGGGAAAGTCCGCGTTCGCGGATTTCGGTAAGCGTCTTTTCCAGTTGGCGACGGCAGGTACCAATCGCGGTCTTGCTGGACTGGGCTTGCTCATGCAATTCCTCGTCAATCATCTTCTTCAAGAATGGCGAGCGATAGAACGCGGCAAAGGCGCGGCCGGTGGCCGAACGGCTGAGCGAGAGAACTGTGCCCGGGCGCAAGGTGATCGTGATCGGGCTGCCGGCGTCCACAATCCGGACGATGGTCGCCCCGTGCGTTCCCCAGACAGCCAGGGCGACGGTTTCATGAATCGTTTCGCACAGCGAATCGAGCACGGGGCCGGCCAGCCTGACCGGGTCCAGCCTGCCAAGCCCGGACAGGCCGAGGTCGAGTGCGTAGGCACCAAGATCGTAACGGCCGGTACCGGCATCCTGCTCGACGATGCCGATACGCATGAAGCTGACCAGGTAGCGGTGTGCCTTTGCTGCCGGCATGCCTGCACCTTTGGCGATGTCGCGCAGCATCATCGATCGATTGTTCCTGGCAAGTACGTCGAGCAGGCGAAAGCCGACTTCGATGGATTGAATGCCTTGTCGTTCACTGGCTACTTTGGTGATCATGGTGCGCGCATCGGGTTAAAGTCCATATTCTATGCATCTATGACGCCCTTGCGTGCGGCAATATAATTGCGCCTCCAATATAGAGGGAGGTGGTATGCGGGCTGTTCTCGTGGCAAATCCCAAAGGTGGGGCGGGTAAGACCACCTTGGCGACAAATCTCTCCGGTCATTTTGCCAATCAGGGCAAGGTGACAACCCTGTGCGATCTCGACCGGCAGCAATCGGCCTTGCGCTGGATGGCCTTTCGCGATCCTGCGTTACCGGCAGTGACCGGCTACTACGGCGGCAACCAGATATCCCTGAGTCTGCCGCGAGAAGCCGACTGGGTCGTCGTTGATGCGCCGGCCGGGCTGCAGGGGTACAAACTCACCGATTACATCCGGGCGGTGGATCGTGTGGTTGTCCCACTGGTGCCATCGGTCTTTGATATGGCGGCGACGGAAGACTTCCTCAATTCGATCCGTGGTGAAATCCGCGGGCAGCGCGCCAAAGTGGCAATCGTCGCGATGCGTGTTGATCCGCGCACCAGGGCAGCGGCAATGCTGGAGGAGTTCCTGAAGCATTTCGATCTGCCCATCGTCGCCTATCTGCGGAATACGCAGAATTACGTCAATGCCGCCGCCGCCGGGGCGACAGTCTTCGATCCGCCGCGGGCGCGCAACAAGAAGGACGTCGAACAATGGAGAACCTTACTTGAGTGGCTGGAGAACTAAATTCCAATAATTTGGCACAAGGGGTTGACGAGGGTGCTGAAGCTCTGCATAATTCGGCCTCTCTGACGGACGCGGGGTGGAGCAGTCTGGCAGCTCGTCGGGCTCATAACCCGAAGGTCGCAGGTTCAAATCCTGCCCCCGCAACCAGCGAAAGTTGTTGGTGTAAGCGGAAGTCAGAGAATGTAGTGAAGCGGTGAGGTGAAAGAAATTTTGCTGAAGTGCTTGACGGGAGTGAGGGAGTGTTACATAATCTCGCTTCTCTGCTGCAGACGAATTGATGTGTTGATTTGGCGCGGCGTTGCTCTTTAAAAGTTTGGACAACCGATAGGTGTGGGTGTCTTGATGCAGTGGTTTCGGCC
>NZ_CALJNI010000013.1:0-9424 GCF_937982035.1 uncultured Azonexus sp. | reverse complement strand
GATCAGCCTGAGTTTTCCGAGAAATATATTCTCGTTGGCGCAAGCCCGGAAGCCATAGGTGGTGCATTGTCCGAGGAAACTCTCGAGTATCTGGGAAGTATCGCACCGCTATCGATTGAAGCGAGGGGCACTGAGTTTATCGTCTATCGAAGCGGCAGCATCGCGGGCGAGGGAGAGCTCGGTACGCTGGTTGAAGAGGCGCGCAAGATTCATGAGCTTCTGAGCGCGGGCGGTTAGAATTTCGTCAATCCGGAACTGGCGGTAGCGAGGATTCGCTGCCGCTCAAGGCGATTCAGGCGACGATGTCTTCGTTGCCGGCACGCTTTACTGAGTTGTTATCGAATCGAGGATCGGCGGCGGCGGATTTCTGAACATTAGGTCCACGTTTTGACAGCAGTCGATCCAGAACTTCGCCCAGTCGCGCGCTGGTTACCGGTTTGGCAATGTAGTCAGTCATCCCCGCCACCAGACAGCGCTCACGATCACCCTCCATGGCGTCTGCCGTCACCGCAACGATCGGTACGTCGCGTGTGTATCCTTCGAGCTTTCGAATTTCAGCGGTGGCAACATAGCCGTCCATCACCGGCATCTGGCAATCCATCAGCACCAGGTCGAAGCGGCCGGTGCGGAGGGCATCCACGGCGAGTGCGCCGTTGGCTGCGGTGGCGACGCGCAGGCCGAAGCCGGCCAGCATTTCCTCGGCCAGTTCGCGATTGACTTCGTTGTCCTCGACCAGCAGCACGCGGTGTCCGGCCAGCCGGCTGTTGTCCTGGGCGTCACGCGGGGCTTCGGGCACGCCCGGCGCCCGGTGCAGGGCCAGCATGATGCTGTCGAACAGGCAGGACGGCGTCGCCGGCTTGCCGAGGATGGCGCTGACCTTGTGCGGATGCAGCGCGTCGCGCAATTCGTCGTGGTCGTGCGCGGTGGTCATGATCACCGCCGGCGCATCGTCGCCGGGTGCGTCCTGGCGGATCGAGGCGACCAGTTCGACGCCGTCCATGCCCGGCATCTTCCAGTCGAGCAACAGCAACTGGTAAGGGCGGCCGGCCTGGCGGGCGGCGGCCATCTCGACCAGGGCTTCGGCGCCACTGGCCGCCACCCGGCATTCGATGCCGAGTGCGGCGAACATGTGGACGAACACTTCGCGAGCGCCCGGGCTGTCGTCGATGACCAGGGTGCGCAGGTCGGACGGGATGCCCAGCCGGCGCGGTTCGTCGGCTTCGCTGCCGGCCGGTTCGAAAGGCAGCTCGAAGGTGAAGCAGCTGCCTTCGCCGGGCGTGCTGGTGACCGAAATCTGTCCGCCGAGCAGGTCCACGATGCGTTTGCAGATCGACAGACCGAGGCCGGTGCCGCCGTATTTGCGGGTGGTCGAGCTGTCGGCTTGGGAGAAGGCGCTGAACAGCCGGGCCTGTTGTTCCTCGCTCATGCCGATGCCGGTGTCGCGTACTGCAAAGCGCAGCAGGACGTCGTGATCGCGTTTCTCGGCGAGTGTCACGGTGACCGTGACCTCGCCTTGTTCGGTGAATTTGACGGCGTTGCCGACCAGATTGAGCAGGACCTGGCCGAGGCGCAGCGGATCGCCGATCAGCCGGTCGGGGACGTCGGCCGACAGGTCGAACAGCAGTTCGATCCCGCGTTCGCGGGCCTTGATCGCGCACAGGTCGCCGAGATGCTGCAGGGCCGCGTCGATGCTGAAGACGGTGCGTTCGAAACGCATCATGCCGGCCTCGATCTTGGACAGGTCGAGGATGTCGTTGATGATGCCGAGCAGGCCCTTGGCGGCGGCATCGACCTTGTTCAGGTAGTTCTTCTGGCGCGGGTTGAGTTCGGTCTGCAGTGCCAGGTGGGTCATGCCGATGATGGCGTTCATCGGGGTGCGGATCTCGTGGCTCATGTTGGCCAGGAAGTCGGCCTTGGCGGCGGCCGCGGATTCGGCGGCGGCGCGGGCCTTCTCGGCTTCGCGCTCGGCTTCCTTCTGAGCGGTGATGTCGACGATGACGCCGATCAGCCCGCCCGGTGCGCCGTCCGGCGAACGGAAGCCGCTGACCGCGTACAGGGTGTCCCGGATCTCGCCGTCGGCCCGCTGCATGCTGACCACCCGGCTGATCTGGCCGCAGTCGGCGATGAGTTTTTCATCCTCGGCCTGGAAGGCAGCGCGTTCATCGGCCGGCAGGTAGTCGAGATCGAGCACGCGCTTGCCGATGAACTGGCCGCGGTCGATGCCGAAGAACTCTTCGTAGGCGCGGTTGCAGCCGAGGAAGCGGCTGTGCTCGCCCTTGTAGAAAATGGGGTTGGGAATGGTGTCGAGCAGGGCGCGCTGGAAGGCGAACTGGCGGATCAGCTCGACCTGCATTTCGTGGCGGTCGGAGATGTCGAGCACGCTGACCAGCAGCGACGATACGGCGCCGGCCTCGTCGCGGACCGCTGCCACCTGAACGTCGCCCCAGCGCGCCGCGCCGTGGGCGTCGATGAACTCGAATTCGCTGCGCAGGCCGTTCTCCTGACCGGCCAGAATGGCCTGCAACGCGTTCTGCAGGCGTTCGCTTTCGGCCGGTGTCAGCGACAGGTCGTGCAATTCGCGCAGGCTGTCCTGGGTCCGGGCGACGAAATCGGCAAAGGCCCGGTTGCTTTCGGTGGCTCGCAGTTCGGGATCGAGGCTGACGATGCCGACGGCGGCGTTGTCGAAGATGGCGCGGAAGAAGGCCTCGCGCTGCTGCAGGTGTTCCTGGCTTTGGCGCAGGGCGCTGGTGCGCAGGGCGACCGTCATTTCGAGGTCGGCATTGATGCTTTGCAGCGCCTGGCGGCCGGATTGCAGTTGCTGGCGCATGTTTTCCAGCGCGTCGGCGAGTTGTACCACTTCCTGCCAGGGGGCGGTGGTGGTGACCGGCTGGTCCAGTTCCTGGCGACCGATGCGCTCGCTTTCCGCGGTCAGTTCGCCGAGCGGCTCGCCGAAACGGCCGGCGATGCGGATGGCGACGGCGATGCCCAGGCCGAGGGCGCCGAGCAGGATGAGGCCGAGGACGCTCAGGTCGCTGCCGGTGATCGGCACGAAATCGCGTTGCGGCGCGACGACACCGAGCCAGACGCCGGTGCGCTTCTCGTCGAGCCGGGTGAACATGCCCAGCCAGCGTCCTTCGGGGCGCTCCAAGGCGCGTATGCTGCCGGCCGGCGGGGATTCCTGCTGCCACAGGCGGTAGGCCTGGGCGAGTTCGGCGAAGCCGGTTTCTTCGGGGGTTTTCAGCAGGGTTTGATTGATCGATTCGCTGTCCGTGAAACGCTCGTCGCGCGGCGGCGCGATCAGGCGACCGTCGCCGAGCAGCAGCGCTGCCTGGCCGGCGCTGCCGAGGACCAGGCTGGTGGTGAACTCGGCGATGTCGCCGAGACGCACATCGTGGGCAATGACGAAGCGTTCGCCGCCGGCATCCTGCCAGCGCATGCCCGCGGTCAGCCCGGGTTCCTGCGTGGTGAAGAAGATGTAGGGTTGGGTCCAGTGCACGCCGGTATCGCTGTCGAGCGCCATGGCGCCCTTGAACCAGGGACGCTGGCGCGGGTCGTAATCGCTCTCGCGAACCTCGACGCGTTCGATCTGCCGTTGGGCGTTCCAAGTGATCCAGAAGCTCAGCCGGCCCCATTCGGCCGGGTTGCTGATGCGGTTGATCCAGCCGCCCTCCGGCGTCAGCAGCAGGAAGAATTCGCGGCCCGATTCATGGGCCAGGATGATCGAGTTGATCTCGTCGTGGTTGGCCAGGACCGGGAAGAAGAATTCGTTGAAGCGCAGCAGGTCGGTGTGGTCGACGCTGCCGGCGCGGCCCCAGCCGTGGCTGGTGCGCAGGGTGATCTCGACCGAATGCAGCAGACGTTCGTAGCGCGATTCGAGCTGCTCCGTGGCCAGGCGCATCTGCGCTTCGGCCAGGCGCTCGACGGTCGGTTGGCCGATCAGCTTGATGATGCCGACGGCGAAAGCGGCGAGGGCGAGCAGCGTCAGCAGCCCGATGCGCAGCACCAGGCTGTAGGCGAACCCCGGTTTTCTGAATGAAATGCCGCGCAAGGCGCTTCCTCCGTGCTGCCTTATCCCGCCTGCCAGTGAATTTTATTGTTTTCGTTGCTACGCCAGCATAACGGAGCGGCATTGGCCTTTCAAGGAAAGATCACGGCACCACGGTGATTTCCGGCGGTTTGCCGAGGTATTCCAGGCGCTTGTGCAGGGCCTCGGTGACGAAGATGCGGTTGTCACGGTCGACGCGCATGACCAGCGGGGTCTGCATCTTGTCGGCCATCGCCCGCCAGCGGTCGGGGCCGGCGACGAAAATGGGCTTGGACGCGGCATCGGACAGGGTGCCGGCCTTGGCGCCGGCCGGGATGAGTACGGTCACCGCCTGGGTGTGATCGACCGGCCAGCCGGTGCGCGGGTCGATCAGGTGGGCGTAGCGTTTGCCGTCGAGTTCGAAGTAGCGCTGGTAGTCGCCGGAGGTGCCGATGGCCTCGCCGTCGTCGAGCATGACCGTGGCCAGCGGGCCGGGCTGGCGCGGGTGCTGGATGCCGATGCGCCATTTGCGGCCTTCCTTGCTGCCCAGGGCAAGGACGTTGCCGCCGATGTTGATCAGCGCATTGCGGATCCCCTGTTCGCGCAGGATGGCGGCGGCGCGGTCGAGGGCGACACCCTTGAGGTAGCCGCCGAAATCGAGGGCCAGCGCCGGGTTGCGCGTGGATACCGTGGTTCCGTCTATGATCAGGTCGGCCAGCGACGGCCGCTGGCCGCGCCAGGCCTCGATGGCCGTGGGATCGGGCAGGCGCGCCTCGAATTCATCGGCGTGAAAGCCCCACAGCTTGATCAGCCCGCCGATGCCCGGGTCGAACAGGTAATTGCCCTGCGCCGCCAGCGTCTTGGCTTCGGTCATGAATTCGGCCATCTCCGGGCTGACCTGATGCGAACGGCCGGCGGCGAATGCAGCATTGACCCCGGTCAGTTCGGACGGCTGCCAGGCGTGATAGGTGCGGTGCATGCGGTCGAATTCGCGCAGTACCGTGGCGATGGCCTTGCGGCCCTGCTCGGGGTCGGCGTCGACGACGATGACCTCGACCCGGGTGCCGAAGACGAAGGCCTGCTGTTCCTGCAGGGGCGCCTTGCCGCAGGCGGCGAGGGTCAGCGAAAGGAGGGCGATCAGGAGAGTCCGCATGCGTGTTCAATGGCAGTGATGCAGGCGCCGGCGGAATCGAAACCGCTTTGCTGGCGGATTTCGACCATGCCGGCCGGGTGGGTGACGTTGATGCCGGTCAGCGCGTTGCCGATGACGTCGAGACCGACGATCAGCAGACCGCGCTTGAGCAGCAGCGGGCCGAGGGTTTCGCCAAGGTGGCGGTCGTGGGCGCTGACTTCCTGGGCGACGCCGGTGCCGCCGGCGGCCAGGCTGCCGCGCGTCTCGCCGGCCTTGGGAATGCGCGCCAGGCACCAGGGCACGACCTTGCCGGCAATCAGCAGGATGCGTTTGTCGCCCTGGCCGATCTCGGGCAGGTGGATCTGCGCCATGATCGTGCGGCTGCCGTGGTCGGTCAGCGTCTCGACGATGACGTTACGGTTGGGATCGTTGCGGTGCACGCGGAAAACCGGCACCTTGCCGCAGCCGTCCAGCGGCTTGAGGACGACATCGCGCTGTTCGTCGATGAAATGCTGGATCTGCCCCATGTCGCGGCTGATCAGGCTGCTCGGGGCGAATTGCGGAAATTCGGCGATGGCCACCTTTTCCGCGTGCTCGCGCAGCGCGCGCGGCCGGTTGATGACGCGTACGCCGTCGGCTTCGGCCCGCTCCAGCAGCCAGGTGGCAGCGAGGAATTCGCGGTCGAGCGGTGGGTCGAGACGGACGATGACCGCGTCCAGGCCTTTCAGCGGCCGCCATTCGCGGCCGGTTTCGCGGTACCAGTCGTGGTCGTCCGGCCGCAGGTGGAGGTGGATTAACTCGCCGAAGACGCCGCCCGGATGGCCGGCTTCCGGCTTGCGCCAGCCAAGCGAGGCGGCTTCGATGGCGAAGACCTCGTGACCGTGGCTCTGCGCCGCGCGCATCAGGGCCACGCCGGGGTCGTTGAAAGCTTTTCGGGTGCTCAGCGGATCGACGACAAAGGCCAGCGACAGACTGGCCCCCTTGCCCGAGATTTCCTTGGCGAAGCTGAGCTGCATTCGCCCTAGCCCGTGTTTTCCAGTTCGACCGCCGCCGCCAGGCAGGCCAGGCGGGCGACGACGCCGTAGGCGTAGAAACGGTTGGGCGGCGAATCGGGGTTGCCGCAGCGGTAGTCGGGCAGGTTGCAGCCGGTCTCGAAGGCCAGCGGCTCGAAGTGCATGCCCGGCGCGTTGAGGTTCTCGTCCTTGCCGCGGCCGGTATGGACGCGGTAGAAGCCGCCGACGACGTAGCGGTCGATCATGTAGACGACCGGCTCGGCGACCGCGTCGTTGACCGTCTCGAAGGAATGCACGCCTTCCTGGATCAGCACTTCGGAGACTTCCAGGCCTTCCTTGACCACGCTCATCTTGTTGCGCTGCTTGCGGTTGAGCGCGATCACTTCATCGACGTTGCGCACCGTCATCACGCCCATGCCGTAGGTGCCGGCGTCGGCCTTGACGACCACGTAGGGGGTTTCGGCGATGCCGTATTCGCGATACTTCTCGGCGACGAGGTCGAGCACGGCCTGGACATTGGCGGCCAGGCATTCCTCGCCCTGACGCTCGTGGAAATTGATCGAGCGGCAGACCGAAAAAGCCGGGTTGATGCGCCACGGGTCGATGCCGATTTCGCGGGCGAAGTCGTTGGCGACCTGGTCGTAGGCGGCGAAGTGATTCGATTTGCGGCGCACCGCCCAGCCGGCGTGCAGCGGCGGCAGCACGTACTGTTCGTCGAGATTGCCGAGGATTTCCGGGATGCCGGCCGACAGGTCGTTGTTGAGCAGGATGGCGCAGGGCTCGAAGCCGGCGACGCCGACGCGGTTGCCGTTGCGCACCAGCGGTTCGAGCAGCAGTTGCTGGCCGTTCGGCAGGTCCACCGGGGTCGGTCCGGCGAGGTCGGGAATCAGCGAGCCGATGCGGACTTCCAGGCCGGTCTGCTTGAGTACGGCGGCGATCTGGGCAACGTTCTGCAGGTAGAACTGGTTGCGCGTGTGGTTCTCGGGAATCAGCAGCAGGCGCCGGGCTTCCGGGCAGAACTTCTCGATCGCGCTCATCGCGGCCTGCACGCACAGGGGCAGGAAGGCCGGATTGAGGTTGTTGAAGCCGCCGGGGAACAGGTTGGTATCGACCGGCGCCAGCTTGAAGCCGGAATTGCGCAGGTCGACCGAGGAGTAGAAGGGCGGGGTGTGTTCCAGCCACTGTCCGCGCAGCCAGTGTTCGATCTGCGGACTGGCTTCGAGGAAGCGTCGTTCGAGTTCGAGTAGCGGGCCGGTCAGGGCCGTGGTGAGATGGGGGACCATGGTGCTGTCTCCAGGGTTTTTTGCGCGTTATTGTCGGCCGCGATGTTACACCGCGGTGCACAAAATGGGGCCGGCGGCCGCGGTCCGGCGCGCAAAAAGGGTAAAATCCCGTCTCTTTTGAAATACTTGCCGGATCGGAAAACGTCGTGCTCGTTGCTGCCAACATTACCATGCAATTCGGGGCCAAGCCCCTCTTTGAAAACGTCAATGTCAAGTTTGGCGAGGGCTATCGTTACGGCCTGATCGGCGCCAACGGCGCCGGCAAGTCGACGCTCCTCAATACAATCTCCGGTTTCCTAAAGCCCAAGCAGGGCGAGCTGGCCTTCAAGGGTAAGCCCTTGCCCAAACGCCCCGACCGCATCGTGCAGGCGGGCATCTGCCACGTTCCCGAAGGCCGGCTCGTCTTCGCCAACCTGAGCGTGGAGGACAACCTGAAGATGGGCGCCTTCCTGCGGAACGACCGCGAGGGGGTTTCGTCGGACTTGGAGCGGGTCTACGGCCTCTTCCCGCGCCTGAAGGAGCGTCTTAAGCAGAGCGCCGGGACCTTGTCCGGCGGCGAACAGCAGATGCTGGCCATGGGCCGCGCCCTGATGACCGACGGCGAGCTCATCCTCATGGACGAGCCGTCCCTAGGCCTAGCGCCTATCCTCGTGCAGACGGTCTTCGACATCATCGAGGAGTTTAGGAAGCTGGGTAAGACCATACTCCTGGTCGAGCAGAACGCCTACAAGGCGCTCGAGGTGGCCGACCGGGCCTACGTGCTGGAGCAGGGGCGAATCGTCAAGGCCGGGCCCGCGGCCGAGGTCAAGGCCGACCCCTCCGTACGCGCCGCCTATCTGGGTACCGAATCGGCTGTCGGAGGCTAAGAGGCTCCGGGCTTAAGCTCGCGGGCGGGACAGTAGGTTGTTTCCATGATACTATAGCCTCCTTGATTCTCCCCGGCTTTTAGCCGGGCTTCTCGGAGGGCGCGCATTGAGGAAAGCGGGCTGGCTTATCGCGGGCATGCTCTTGGGGATCGCCGCGGTCGCGCTCTATAGGGAGCTGCCGAGGGCTTCCGAGTCGTCGCGCGGCGAGACCCTCGTAGTGGCGCGGGCCGGCGGCTCGGTCGCCCTTGATCCGGCCGTGGTGACCGACCAGGAATCGCTACGCGTCGCCGTCAACATCTTCGATACCCTCGTCCGCTCCAACGTCCGCGCGCCCTCGGCGACGCTCTTCTCCGGCGACGCCTGGGCCGCCGGCGAGGACGGCTTCCATTGGCGCTTCGCCATGCGGCGCGACGCCGAGGCCGGAATCGTGGCCCCCGGCCTGGCTGAGGCCTGGGCCGTGAGCGAGGACGGCCTCCGCTGGCGCTTCTCCCTGCGTCGTGACGTTAAATTCCACGACGGCACGGCCTTCGACGCCGAGGCGGTCGTCTTTAACTTCAAGCGCTGGATGCACTCGAGCAATCCCTACCACGTCGGCTCCTTCCATTATTGGAGCGCCAGCTTCGGCGGCTTCCCCGGCATCGTCCGCGAGGTCCGGGCGCTGACCCGTTCGGTGGTGGAGATAGAGCTGTCCGAGCCCTACGCCCTGCTCTTAGAGACCTTATCCCTGCCGGCCTTCGGCATGGCCAGCCCCGACGCCATCGTCACCTATAACGAGTCGTTCAAGCAGCGGCCGGTCGGTACCGGCCCCTTCGCCTTCGAGAGCTGGGCCGAGGACGGGACGGTGACGCTGCGGAGGAACCCCTCCTATTGGGAGGGCGCGCCGCGCCTAGAGCGCATCGAGTTCAGGACCGTGTTGGACGAGGGCGAGCGGCTCAGGGGACTGGCCGAGGGGCGCTTCCACATCGTCGAGCCCATACCCGAATACTACGACGGCAGCCTGGACGACACGCCGCCGTATCGCGTCGTGACGCGGCCGTTCTTCAACGTCGGTTATCTGGCCATGAATAACCAGCGGGCGCCGCTCGATTCGCGGGCCGTTCGCGAGG
>NZ_CALJNI010000012.1:0-183877 GCF_937982035.1 uncultured Azonexus sp. | reverse complement strand
GGCGGCAAAATTGATGACTGCGCGCGGCTTGTGCTCGGCAAGCAGTCTGGCGACCAGATCGAAATCGCCGATGTCGCCGCGCACAAATACATGCGCCGGATTCCCGTCGAGTGTCGCGAGATTTTCCAGATTGCCCGCGTACGTCAGGGCATCAAGGTTGATGACCGTCTCGTTATGCTGCGCGCACCAGTCAAGAACGAAATTACTGCCGATGAAGCCGGCGCCGCCTGTGACAAGTATCGTCATGACCTTTAATCCCCACCAAACAAATCACGCGTATAAACCTTGGCCGCCACATCGGCCAGATCATCGGTATTGCGGTTGGCAATGATGATGTCGGCCTCCTGCTTGAAGCTGGCGAGATCCTTGATGACCCGCGAGCGGAAGAACTCGTCTTCGGCCAGGTTCGGTTCGTAGATGATGACTTCGATACCTTTACCCTTGAGCCGCTTCATGATTCCCTGGATGCTGGAGGCGCGGAAGTTGTCGGAGCCGGCTTTCATGACCAGGCGATAGACGCCGACGACCTTGGGATTCTTCTTGATGATGTCGAAGGCGATGAAGTCCTTGCGCGTGGTGTTGGCTTCGACAATGGCGTGGATGAGGTTCTGCGGGACTTCGCGGTAATTGGCGAGCAGTTGCTTGGTGTCCTTGGGCAGGCAGTAGCCGCCGTAGCCGAAGCTGGGGTTGTTGTAGTGGTTGCCGATGCGCGGGTCGAGGCAGACGCCTTCGATGATCTGCCGGGTGTCCAGGCCGTGGGTGGCGGCGTAGGTGTCGAGCTCGTTGAAGTAGGCCACGCGCATGGCGAGGTAGGTATTGGAGAAGAGCTTGACGGCTTCGGCTTCGGTGCTGTCGGTGAACAGGACGGGAATGTCCTGCTTGATGGCGCCTTGCTGGAGCAGGCGGGCAAAGGTCTGGGCGCGTTCGCTCTTTTCGCCGACGATGATGCGCGAGGGGTGGAGGTTGTCGTAGAGCGCCCTGCCCTCGCGGAGGAATTCGGGGGAGAAGAGGATGTTTGCCGGCCGGCCGGTGGCAATGCTGAAGGCTTCGCGCACTTTGGCGGTGTAGCCGACCGGGACGGTGGATTTGATGACCATCACCGCATCGGGGTTGATGGCCAGGACATCGCGGATGACGGCTTCGACCGAGCCGGTGTTGAAGTAGTTGGTTTCGGGATCGTAGTCGGTGGGCGTGGCGATGATGACGAAGTCGGCCCCGGCAAAGGCTTCGCGCTTGTCGAGCGTGGCTTTGAGGTTGAGCGGCTTGTTGGCGAGGTAGTCCTCGATTTCGGCATCGACAATGGGCGATTGCCGGCGGTTGAGCATCTCGACCTTCTCGGGAAGGATGTCGACCGCAATGACTTCGTTATGCTGGGCCAGGAGGATGGCGTTGGAGAGTCCGACGTAGCCGGTTCCGGCGATGGCGATTTTCATGTTCTTGGCAGTGCTGAAGCTTATATGCCAATACCTACAGCATTCCCCTCTGGAATGACGGTTTTACAAGGCTGGCCGACGGATTTTGCCAGCTTTAGCCTTGATGATGAAGAAATATTTTGCAGTGCAACACGTGTGCATATTTTGGTATGCATTTGGGCATAGAAACTTGGAGCGCACGGCAATTTTGTGCGCAATCACGCCGGAAATCGGCGCCTGTGATAAATTACCCAATGAATTTGTTTTTTATTGGGTAACCATGCTGAAAATGCCGCTTTATCGCCCGCAAGAACTGGCTTTTCTTACCCAGTACGCCGAGTTGAAGGAGCGTAGCCTGCAAGCCGGCGCGCTATTGCCGGGAACGCCGGGCACACTTTATCTGCGCCGGGGCTCCGGTAGCGGTTACTGGTATCGCGTTTACTATTCTGTCCCTGGCAAACAATCGGAAACTTTGGTTTGCCGGGAAGATGACACGGCTGGCCGAGATGCGATGCAGGACAAGATTGATTTCGCCAACTGGTCTGCCAAACAGGTATCGGCTTTGCGCAAGCTGGGGTTTCAGGTTGCCGACAAGACTGTCGCGCGCGTATTGGTTGAACTGCACAACCTTGGCGCCTTCGAGGCTGGCTTGGTCCTTGTCGGAACACTGGCTTATATGGCTTGGCTCAACGAGTTTGGTGCGATTGCGGTCAGCGCACGTACGCAGGATATCGATCTTGCCCGTCGGCAGACACTCAAGCTGGCTACACCGCTTAAGTTTCTGAAAACCATACAGGCGACTGGGCTGCCATTTGCTGAGGTTCCCGGTTTTCCTTCAACGCAGGCATCGACATCGGTCAAGTTGCCTGGGGTTCAAGGTCTGCGGGTGGACATTCTGGCGCCGGGCGCGCCCTTGGGCCACATCATCCAGATTCCCGAGTTGTCCTGGGCGGCTCAAGCCATTCCGCATTACGACTACCTGCTCGCCGACCCGGTACCTGCGACGCTGCTGGCCGGCGGGCATTGCATTCCCCTTCACCTGCCGGAGGCCTCCCGACTGGTCTGGCACAAACTGTACGCCGCCGCCAATCGCCGAGGATTCCCCGAGAAAGCTGCCAAAGACAGGTTGCAGGCTGCAACGCTGGCGGCCGTTTTGGCTGAAACCGAGCCAGAAAACCTGACTAGCGCCTTCGATGCCGCGCCAGAAGAAGTCAAACGGGCCGCAGCCTTGCAGTTTGGCGCACTGGAAAAGCTGCTGGCCCGACACGAAGCTTGCCATGCGCTGCTCCGCGAATGCGTTGCGCGTTAATGGGGCGCCTGTGCTGGCCGCAACGGCCATCCATCACCGTATGTTAATATTCTGATTTTCAAGCCACCGAGTCCACCATGCTGATCGCCAACCCCGCCGAAAGCCCCTTGGTCAATGAAGTGAAGCTGATGCTGGAAACCCTGCCCTTCGATGGTGCGCGCGTTCTGGAACTGGGTTGCGGCCGGGCGGAAAAGACGCGCTTGCTGGCGGAAACGGGCCGGGTGCGCGAGATCGTGGCGACGGAGGTCGATGTGATCCAGCACACGAAGAATCTGCAGACGACCGATCTGCCGATGGTACGTTTTGAACATGGCGGCGCGGAAGCGATTCCGGCGGCAGATGCGAGCGTGGATATCGTGCTGATGTTCAAGTCGCTACACCACGTACCGGTGCCGCTGATGGATCAGGCGCTGACGGAAATCGCCCGCGTGTTGCGCCCGGGCGGCGTGGCGTGGATTTCGGAGCCGGTGTACGCGGGCGACCTGAACGAGGTGTTCCGCCTGTTCCACGACGAGAAGACGGTACGCGAGGAAGCTTTTGCGGCGGTCTGCCGTGCCGTGGAACGCGGCCCGCTGCGCCTGCAACAGCAGTTGTTCTTCAACACGCGCAGTTTCTTCACGGACTTTGCCGAGTTCGATGCGCGGATGATCCGCGTCACCCACAGCGACCACAAACTCTCGCCGGCGCTTTACGCGGCGGTGCGGGAGAAGTTCGATTCATTCATGACGCCGACCGGGGCGACTTTCATCAATCCACAGCGGGTGGACTTGCTGATCAAGGATTAATGAAAAAGGCTGTAGACAGGCTTCCCAGAACGACATACAATGCGCGCTTTCTTGCAGCGGCGGCTGTAGCTCAGTTGGTAGAGTCCCGGATTGTGATTCCGGTTGTCGTGGGTTCGAGCCCCATCAGTCGCCCCAGAATTCAAAGCCCCGTACAACTTGCGTTGTGCGGGGTTTTTCATTTCCGGCGCCCTGCCTTTTCCTGTCTGACAATGCAGCTTGCCGGCCTGTCGTTGCGGCTGGCTCGCCGTGATATGATTGCCAGCTTTATTTTTCGGCGCCTTAAGCACAAGGAATTTTCATGGAAGCAACTACCGCACAAGCTAACGAACTCGAACGTCGCATTGATCTCTCCATCGCTATCGCCGATGTCGAGAAGGAAATGGAACCCCGCCTGCGCCGCATGGGCCGCAACATGAAGATGCCGGGTTTCCGCCCGGGCAAGGTGCCGTTTGCGATGATCAAGCAGCAGTATGGCGACCAGGCGCGTCACGAGGTGCTGTCGGAGCAGCTGGATCGCGCTTTCGGCGAGGCCGTGACCGCCCAGAAGCTGCACGTTGCCGGTTACCCGCGTCTCGAGCCGAAGGCCACCGAGAGCACCACGCACATGGAATTCACGGCAGTTTTCGAGGTGTATCCGGAGTTCGTTCCGGGTGATCTGTCGTCCGCCGAGATCGAGCGTCCGACGCTGGAAATCAGCGCCGCCGAAGTGGACAAGACCCTGGACATCCTGCGCAAGCAGCGCGTCCGTTACGACAATGCTGACCGTGGCGCGGCCAAGGAAGACCGCGTGGTGATCGATTTCACCGGCAAGAAGGACGGCGTTGCCTTCCAGGGCGGCTCGGCCACCGATTACCCGTTCGTGCTCGGCCAGGGCATGATGCTGCCGGACTTCGAGAACGCCGTCGAAGGCGCCAAGGCCGGCGAAACCAAGACGTTCGACCTGACCTTCCCGGAGGATTACCACGCCAAGGATCTGGCCGGTCAGACCGTCCAGTTCGAAATCACCGTCAAGCAGGTCCAGGCGCCGCGTCTGCCGGATGTCGATGCCGATTTCGCCAAGATGATGGGTGTGGTCGATGGCGACGTGGAAAAGATGCGCGCCGAAGTCGAAGCCAACCTGAAGCGTGAAGTGAAGCGCCGCATCGAAGCCAAGATCAAGGACCAGGTCATGGAAGCCCTGATCAAGGCCAACCCGATTGCCATCCCGTCCTCGCTGGTCGATATGGAAATCCAGCGCCTGATGCAATCTGCCCGCCAGGATATGGAACAGCGTGGCATGAAGGTCAAGGACATGCCGCTGCAGCCGGAATGGTTTGCCGAGCAGGCAAAGCGCCGCGTCACCCTTGGCCTGATCCTTGCTGAGGTCGTGAAGACGGAGAAGCTTCAGGCAACGCCGGAACAGGTTCGCAGCCTGGTCGAAGAGATGGCCGCCAGCTACGAGCAGCCGGAAGAAGTGATCCGCTGGTACTACGCCCAACCGCAGCGCCTGAGCGATGTCGAGGGCGTGGCGATCGAAGCCAACGTGGTCGAGTGGGCACTGGGCAAGGCCAAGGTGACCGACAAGGCCGCCGTGTTCGATGAACTGATGAACCAGCAGCAGTAAGCCGGTTTTTCGTCAGGAATCCGACAAGCGTATTGAATGCAACAACAAAGGGCCAACATGATGATCGACAACGCAAGCAACTGGGATCCGCAGGCTTTGGGCCTGGTCCCGATGGTGGTGGAACAGAGCGGACGCGGCGAACGCGCGTACGACATCTATTCGCGCCTGCTGAAGGAGCGGGTGATTTTTCTTGTTGGCCCGGTCAACGATGCCAGCGCCAACCTGGTGGTTGCCCAGTTGCTGTTCCTTGAAGCCGAGAATCCGGACAAGGACATCTATTTCTACATCAACTCCCCCGGCGGTTCGGTGACTGCCGGGATGTCGATCTACGACACCATGCAGTTCATCAAGCCGAACGTGTCGACGCTGTGCATCGGCCAGGCGGCTTCGATGGGTGCCTTCCTTTTGTGCGCAGGCACCAAAGGCAAGCGTTTCGCGCTGCCGAATTCGCGCGTGATGATCCACCAACCGCTGGGCGGCTTCCAGGGACAGGCGTCGGATATCGCGATCCACGCCCGGGAAATCCTGTCGATCAAGGACAAGCTCAACCGGATCATGGCCGAACATACCGGCCAGCCGCTGGAGCGCCTGGAGAAGGACACCGACCGCGACAATTTCATGTCCTCGACCGAGGCCATGGAATATGGTTTGATTGACAAGGTGCTGACCCGCCGCGAAGCGGCTTGATCGAGGAGAATCGGATGTCGAAGGACGGCCAGGAAAAGCTGCTTTATTGCTCGTTTTGCGGCAAGAGCCAGCATGAAGTCAAGAAGCTGATCGCCGGCCCGTCGGTGTTCATCTGCGACGAGTGCATCGCCCTGTGCAATGACATCGTCCGCGACGAACTGCCGGAAGAGTCGGCCAAGGCCGGTCGTTCCGACCTGCCGACGCCGCGCGAGATCAGCGCCATCCTCGACCAGTACGTGATCGGCCAGGAGGTTGCCAAGCGCATCCTGGCGGTTGCGGTGTACAACCATTACAAGCGCCTGCGCCACACGTCCAAGAATACGGGCGACGTGGAGCTGGCCAAGAGCAACATCCTGCTGATCGGCCCGACCGGCTCCGGCAAGACCCTGCTCGCCCAGACGCTGGCACGCATGCTCAATGTGCCCTTCGTGATGGCCGATGCCACCACGCTGACCGAAGCCGGCTATGTCGGCGAGGACGTCGAGAACATCATCCAGAAGCTGCTGCAGAAGTGCGACTACGATGTCGAGAAGGCCCAGCAGGGCATCGTCTACATCGACGAAATCGACAAGATTTCGCGCAAGTCGGACAACCCGTCGATCACCCGCGATGTGTCGGGTGAAGGCGTGCAGCAGGCGCTGCTCAAGCTGATCGAAGGCACCACCGCCTCGATTCCGCCGCAGGGCGGGCGCAAGCATCCGAACCAGGATTTCGTCCAGGTCGACACGACCAACATCCTGTTCATCTGCGGCGGCGCCTTCGCCGGCCTGGAAAAGGTCATCCGCAACCGTTCCGAAAAGGGCGGTATCGGCTTCGGTGCCGAGGTCAAGAGCAAGGACGACGGCAAGGAAGTCGGCAAGATCCTGCTCGAAACCGAGCCCGAGGATCTGATCAAGTTCGGTCTGATCCCGGAACTGATCGGCCGCCTGCCGGTGGTCGCCACGCTGCAGGAGCTGGAAGAGGACGCCCTCGTCCAGATTCTGACCGAGCCCAAGAACGCCCTGGTCAAGCAGTACCAGAAGCTGTTCGGCATGGAGGAAGTCGAGCTCGAAATCCGCCCGTCCGCCCTCTCCGCCATCGCCAAGAAGGCGCTGGAACGCAAGACCGGTGCCCGCGGCCTGCGCTCGATCATGGAACATGCCCTGCTCGACGTGATGTACGAACTCCCGGGCATGGAGAATGTCGAAAAGGTCGTCATCGACGAGAACATGATTACCGGCGACACCCCGCCGCTGCTGATCTACGCCGACCAGCCCAAGGTCTCCGGCTCGAACTGAGCCGGGGGTTCTTGAAATCCGGTTTTTCGCCCCCAGCTAGGGGGCACATACCTATTTCAAAGGCAGACTGATGTCGAACCCCAACACGCTCCCGGAAACCCTCGAATTGCCGCTGCTGCCGCTGCGCGATGTCGTCGTGTTTCCGCACATGGTCATTCCCCTCTTCGTCGGCCGCCCCAAGTCGATCAAGGCCCTCGAAATGGCCATGGAGGCCAGCAAGCAGATCATGCTGGTGGCCCAGAAGTCGGCTGCCAAGGACGAACCGGAAGCCGATGACCTGTACCGCATCGGCTGCATGGCCAACATCCTGCAGATGCTCAAGCTGCCCGACGGCACCGTCAAGGTGCTGGTCGAAGGCACGCAGCGCGCCCGCATCGAGGCCATCGACGTCCAGTCGTCCGTGTTCATGGCCACCGCCGTGCCGCTGGCCCAGACCGGTGCCGAAGATCACGAGATCGAGGCGATGCGCCGCGCCGTGGTCGCCCAGTTCGACCAGTTCGTCAAACTGAACAAGAAGATTCCGCCGGAAGTCCTGTCGTCGATCACCGGCATCGAGGACGCCGGCCGCCTGGCCGACACCATCGCCGCCCACCTGCCGCTCAAGATCGAGCAGAAGCAGGAAGTGCTGGAGATGGACAATGTCCGCGAGCGTATCGAACGCCTGCTCTCGCAGCTGGAAGCCGAAATCGACATCCTGCAGGTGGAAAAGCGCATCCGTGGCCGCGTCAAGCGCCAGATGGAGAAGAGCCAGCGCGAGTATTACCTGAACGAACAGGTCAAGGCGATCCAGAAGGAACTCGGCGAAGGCGAAGAAGGCGCCGATCTGGAAGAGCTGGACAAGAAGATCGCCGCCGCCGGCATGAGCAAGGAAGGCCTGGCCAAGGCGCAGGGCGAGCTGAAGAAGCTGCGCCTGATGTCGCCGATGTCGGCCGAAGCCACCGTCGTGCGCAATTTCATCGAAACGCTGATCGGCCTGCCGTGGCGCAAGAAGACGCGCATCAGCAAGGACCTGCGCGCCGCCGAGAAGATTCTCGATACCGATCATTTCGGCCTGGAAAAGGTCAAGGAACGCATCGTCGAATACCTTGCCGTGCAACAGCGCGTGGACAAGGTCAAGGCGCCGATCCTGTGTCTGGTCGGCCCCCCGGGCGTCGGCAAGACCTCGCTCGGCCAGTCGATCGCCAAGGCGACCAACCGCAAGTTCGTGCGCATGGCGCTCGGCGGCGTCCGTGACGAAGCCGAAATCCGCGGCCACCGCCGTACCTACATCGGCTCGATGCCGGGCAAGATCCTGACCAGCCTGACCAAGGTCGGCGTGCGCAATCCGCTGTTCCTGCTCGACGAAGTGGACAAGCTCGGCCAGGACTTCCGCGGCGATCCGTCGTCGGCCCTGCTCGAAGTGCTCGATCCGGAACAGAACAACACCTTCCAGGACCATTACGTCGAAGTCGATTTCGATCTTTCCGACGTGATGTTCGTGGCCACCGCGAATACGCTGAACATCCCTGCCCCGCTGCTCGACCGGATGGAAGTCATCCGCCTGTCCGGCTACACCGAGGACGAGAAGGTCAACATCGCGATGCGCTACCTGCTGCCGAAGCAGATGAAGAACAACGGCGTCAAGAAGACCGAACTGGTCGTCGCCGAGAGCGCGATCCGCGACATCGTCCGTTACTACACCCGGGAAGCCGGTGTGCGGGCGCTGGAGCGCGAAATCTCGAAGATCTGCCGCAAGGTGGTCAAGACGCTGGTGCTCAAGGCCCGCGACAGCAAGATCACGGTCAATTCGCGCAACCTCGACAAGTACCTAGGCGTTCGCCGCTACAGCTTCGGCATGGCGGAGAAGGAAAACCAGGTCGGCCAGGTCACCGGGCTGGCGTGGACCGAGGTCGGCGGCGAACTGCTGACCATCGAATGCGCCAACATGCCGGGCAAGGGCAACATCATCCGCACCGGCTCGCTCGGCGACGTGATGAAGGAATCGGTCGAAGCCGCCCGCTCGGTCGTGCGCGCCCGTGCCCGCCGCCTGGGCATCAAGGACGAGGTGTTCGAGAAGACCGACATCCACATCCACGTTCCCGAGGGCGCCACGCCCAAGGACGGCCCGTCGGCAGGCATTGCCATGACCACCGCCCTGGTTTCGTCCTACACGGGCATTCCTGTGCGTTGCGACGTGTGCATGACCGGCGAGATCACCCTGCGCGGTGAGGTGCTGGCCATCGGCGGGCTCAAGGAGAAGTTGCTGGCTGCCGTGCGCGGCGGTCTGAAGACGGCGCTGATCCCGGAAGAGAACGTCAAGGATCTGACCGAAATGCCGGAAAATCTCAAGAATCGCATCGAGATCGTGCCGGTGAAATGGATCGACCAGGTCCTCGAACGGGCGCTGGAAAGCATGCCGGAACCCCTGCCGGAGCTTGTTTCTGGCACGCCTGAACTGGCGACGCAAAACGAGGAATCGGTGAAAAACACGCTGCTTACCCATTGATTTCAAAGGCGCGGATGCTGTTGTCTTGCCAACAGCATCCGCAAGCAGCCTGCAGGGCCGCCCGAATCGGCTCAAAATCCGCTTGACACAAGGATTTCGGGGACGCTATAAATCGCCCCTCACAGGATTTTTCACCACTCCAAACCTATCTCAGGGGACTTACATGAACAAGACTGAACTGATCGATCAGATCGCCACCTCGGCCGACATCTCCAAGGCTGCTGCCGGCCGCGCGCTGGACGCCGCCGTTGAAGCCATCAAGGGCGCCCTCAAGGCCGGTGACAGCGTTAACCTGATCGGTTTCGGCACCTTCTACGTCGGCGAGCGCGCTGCCCGCACCGGTCGCAACCCGCGCACCGGCAAGACCCTGGAAATCAAGGCTGCCAAGTCTCCGAAATTCCGCGCCGGCAAGGGCCTCAAGGACGCCGTTAACTGATATAATGCCGCTCCTTCTGCGCTGGCAGCAGATGGGTGCTTAGCTCAGTTGGTAGAGCGTCGCCCTTACAAGGCGAATGTCGGCGGTTCGACCCCGTCAGCACCCACCAAATTCCAAAACCCCGCTCCGGCGGGGTTTTTTATTTCCGCTATTTTCCCGAAACCCCTTGCAATCTCTGGCAAGGCCCGTATAATGCGCGGCTCTGACAGCGCGCCCGTAGCTCAGTTGGATAGAGTATCTGGCTACGAACCAGAGGGTCGGGCGTTCGAATCGCTCCGGGCGCGCCATTCAGAAACTGGAACATCCTTTTGGGATATTCCGCATTTGTTCAGACAGCGCGCCCGTAGCTCAGTTGGATAGAGTATCTGGCTACGAACCAGAGGGTCGGGCGTTCGAATCGCTCCGGGCGCGCCAGTCGACAAAAAAAGCACCCATCGGGTGCTTTTTTGTTTTCCGCCTCCCGGATCTCAGCTTTCGCCCTCCTCCCCGCTGCGGAACATCGCCGGTGTCAGGTCGTACTTCTGCAGCAGACGGTACAGCTCGGTACGGTTGCGGTCGGCGATCCGTGCCGCGTCGGCAACGTTGCCGTCGGTCAGCTTGAGCAGGCGAACCAGGTAATCGCGTTCAAAGCGCTGCTTGGCCTCCGCATAGCTCAGCGCCTCCATGGTCGGTGCCCGCAAGGCGCGTTGCACCAGGGAGGCAGGAATCAGCTGCGTCGAGGTCAGCGCGCAGCATTGCTCGACCACATTGAACAACTGACGCACATTGCCCGGCCAGCTGGCTGTGGCCAGCGCCTCGATCGCATCCGGAGCGAATCCGTTGATCGGCTTGCCGTATTTCTTGGCCAGCAGGCGCAGGAAATGCGCCGCAAGCAGCGGAATGTCCTCGCGCCGGTCATCGAGACGCGGCAGGGTCAGGGAAACGACATCGAGGCGATAGTAGAGGTCCTCGCGGAACAGGCCCTGCGCCATCGCCGCCTCCAGATCGCGATGCGTGGCCGAGATCAGGCGCACATCGACCGCCTCCGCCTGCGTCGCGCCAACCGGCCTGACCGCCCGCTCCTGCAGCACGCGCAACAACTTCACCTGCAGCGCCAGCGGCATGTCGCCGATTTCATCGAGGAACAGCGTACCGCCATCGGCGGCCTGGACCAGGCCGCGGCGGGCCGTGGCCGCGCCGGTGAAGGCACCGCGAACGTGGCCGAACAACTCGGATTCGAGCAGCGGCTCGGGAATGGCACCGCAGTTGATGGCGATGAAGGGTTTCTGGGCCCGCGGGCTGGCCCGGTGAATAGCTCGCGCCAGGACTTCCTTGCCGGTACCGCTTTCGCCGCGAATAAGCACGCTCGCGTCGGACGCCGCGATCATCCGGGCATCGGCCATCAGTTCGGCCATTTTTGAGCTGCGATAGACGACCCCTTCCGCCCACTTCTCGTCACCGGCGGCCGCCGCCTGGCCGGTAGCCGCCGCCGACAGGGCCAGGGCCTGGTCGATCTTGCCGAGCAGGGTCTGGCTGTCGAAAGGCTTGGTCAGGTAACCGAAGACGCCGCGCGACGTGGCATCGACGGCATCGGGTATGGTGCCGTGCGCGGTCAGCAGGATGACCGGCAGGCTGGGGCGGGTCACGCGCAGTTCCTCGAACAGCGAAAGCCCGTCGCGACCCGGTAGGCGGATGTCGCTGACAACGACACGCGGGGGATCGATGGCGATCTTGGTCAGCCCCTCTTCCGCAGAACTCGCCGCGGTGACGCGAAAGCCACGCGCCTGGAGGCGCATGGTCAACAGGCGCAGGATATCTTCGTCATCGTCGATGACCAGGATGTGCGCGCCGCTTGCGGCCTGGGCAGTCATGGCGTTCTCCCGGAGGGCAGCGGGCGACCGGGCAGGCTGCGTTCGATGTTGGCGAGCCGTTCGAGCTTTTCCTGAAGCTCGCCAACCCGGCGCTGGCTATCCCGTAACTGTGTGGCTTGCCGCTCGACCTGCTGTTCCAGACGCTGGCGTTCGAGCAATTGCTCGGCCAGCAGGGCAGCCAGCGGACGCAAGGCCTGCGCCGCCGGGTCGGTCGACTTGACGATGCCGTCGGCCAGGGCCAGGGCTCTCGCCAGATCGCCGTTGCCGGTCCGGGGTTGCGCCAGCAGCAAGGCCAGGCGGAGTTGGGCGCCAGGATCGCCGCTGACGCTCACCAGGCGATTACGCTCGTTGACGTTCTGTGGCATCGGCAACTGCAGCACCGACAGTCGGTACGCCAGTGCTGCCGCCTGTGCGTCCTCATGGGCCTGGGGCACCAAGGGCCCCGGCACCACCGGCACTGCCGCCGATGTCGCTGGCGCGACCGGCGCCTTGTCGGACAATCCGGCGCAACCGGCTGCCAGTATCGCCGTCAGGCTGACGGCCATGCTCAACTTACTGCTCATCGGGAATCTCCACGCGAAAATGCGCGCCCTGTCCGCGGTTCAGCAGACGGACGCTACCGCTCATCGCACCGGCGAGTTCGCGGACAATAGAAAGGCCGACGCCGCTGCCGCGGCGCTCGACGGGAGCGCGCAGGCGCCCCTGGACAAAGGGTTCGAAAATCCGTTCGGCGTCTTCTTCGGCCACACCGCAGCCCTGGTCGATGCAATCGAAACACCAGGCATGCTGGAGGCGTGCTGCATGCAGTTCGATCTTTCCACCCTGCGGGCTGAAGTCGATGGCGTTGGCCAGCAGGTTGTCGAGGATCAGTGCCATCTTGTCGGCATCGAGCCGGGCCAGCCCGGGGTCGGCCCGGCAAGCGATTTCCAGGGTCCGGGCCTGGGCCGCCAGCGCGTGTCGCTGCGCGGCCTCAGCCAGCAGAAGCGACGGCTCGACCGGGGCCAGGTTGAGCTGGCGTGCGTCGAAAGCCGCCGCATTGAGGCCGAGCAGGCTCTCGATCCGCCCCTGCAGACCGCGGACGTTCTGGGTCAGGATGCCGACCACTTCCCGCTGGCCGGGCGACAAGGGCCCCGGCACTTCCTCGTCGAGCAGCGCCACCCCTTCCTTGAGGGCGGTCAGCGGGGTTTTCAGTTCGTGCGACACATGGCGCAGGGTCTGCTGACGGTCGGATTCGAGTTCGGCCAGGTGCTGGCGCAGCCAGTCGAGGCGCCGCCCCAGGCGACGCAAGTCGACCGGCCCGCCGACCATCACCGGATCGTCGAAGCGGCGGGCACCGAGCCGGCGGATCGCCCGGTCGAGCTGACGCACCGGGCGTAGCAGCCACCAGCCCATGGCCAGCGCGACGGCCACCGCGCCGAGCAGGGAGAGCACCAGCTTGGCCCCCAGTTGCAGACGGTGCCGTTCGAGTTCGTCGAGCAGCAGCGCGTTCTTCTGCTCGATCCAGCGCTTGCTCGCCTCGGCAATCTGGTTGTTCAGCGCCCCCAGGCGATCCAGCATGCCGGCGATGTCGTGCTCGGTCCGCTCGCCCTGGCGGTTGAGCTTGCGATTGACCGAGGCCGCCACCAGACGCCACTCCCTGGGCACATCGCCGAGCGCCTGGCCGGCCAGCGTTTCGATCTGTGCCAGTTGCTGGAGCGACTCGTCGAGATGCTCGCGGAAGCGCTCGCGCAAATCGGCATCGCCAAGAATCAGGTACTGCCGGGCACTGCGCTCGAGGTCGACGCTACGCTCTTCCAGGGTCTGCACCGCGGCTGTCAGTGCCAGCGCATGTGCGGTGTTGTCCCGGTTCTGACCGACCATTTGTTCGAGCAACAGCCAGCCATGGATGGCAACACCGCCGAGCAGGGCGACGATGAATACAAAGCCGACCAGCATGCCCTGAAGGAAGGAAATCCGCTTCATCCAAATCCATCCATTTATATTGATAAATCAACAACATGCAAACCATGTTGGAATTCAGCGACATTTTATCCCGGCCTGGGATTGAACTCTCGTGAGCGCACCGAAAAAACACGTTGGATTTTAGCGACAAGCCTGCCGGGCAGCAATTTGTCCCCTCCTCGCCGACAAGGACTGGTCATTTTCGGAACACCCTCGTACACTCTGACGTTTCGTCATTGTCACAAGGCACCACCATGGCTCAATACGTAATGTCGATGCTGCGCGTCAGCAAGATCGTCCCGCCCAAGCGGCAGATCATCAAGGACATTTCCCTGTCCTTCTTCCCCGGCGCCAAGATCGGCTTGCTCGGCCTGAACGGCGCGGGCAAATCGACCGTGCTCAAGATCATGGCCGGCGTGGACAAGGAATACGACGGCGAGGTCCAGCACCTGGCCGGCGTGTCGATTGGCTACCTGCCGCAGGAACCGCAACTCGACGCCGACAAGACCGTGCGCGAGGAAGTCGAATCGGCGCTCGGCGAAGTCATGCAGGCGCAGGCCAAGCTCGACGAGGTCTATGCCGCCTACGCCGACCCGGAAGCCGACTTCGACAAACTGGCCGAAGAACAGGCCCGCCTGGAAGCGATCATCGCCACCGCCGGCTCGGATACCGAACACCAGATGGAAATCGCCGCCGACGCGCTGCGTCTGCCGCCCTGGGACGCCAAGATCGGCGTCCTGTCCGGCGGCGAGAAGCGCCGTGTGGCCCTGGCCAAGCTGCTGCTCTCGAAGCCCGACATGCTGCTGCTCGACGAACCGACCAACCACCTCGACGCCGAATCGGTCGAATGGCTGGAGCAGTTCCTGGTGCGCTTCCCGGGCACCGTGGTGGCCGTCACCCACGACCGCTACTTCCTCGACAACGCTGCCGAGTGGATTCTCGAACTGGACCGGGGCCACGGCATTCCGTGGAAGGGCAATTACTCGTCCTGGCTGGAGCAGAAGGAAGCCCGCCTGGAAACCGAAAACAAGCAGGTCGACGCCCACATGAAGGCGATGAAGCAGGAACTGGAATGGGTGCGCAGCAACCCGAAGGCGCGCCAGGCCAAGTCCAAGGCCCGTCTGGCCCGCTTCGAGGAAATGTCCTCGCACGAATACCAGAAGCGCAACGAGACCCAGGAAATCTTCATTCCGGTCGGCGAGCGCCTGGGCGACCAGGTCATCGAATTCAACAACGTCAGCAAGTGCTTCGGCGACAAACTGCTGATGGACAACGTCAGCTTCACCATCCCGCCCGGCGCCATCGTCGGCATCATCGGCCCGAACGGCGCCGGTAAATCGACGCTGTTCAAGATGATCACCGGCCAGCAGAAGCCGGATTCGGGCGAAGTGAAGATCGGCCAGACGGTCAAGCTCGCCTACGTCGACCAGTCGCGTGACTGCCTCGACGGTTCGAAGACGGTGTTCGACGAACTGGCTCAAGGCAGCGACATCCTGCAGATCGGCAAGTTCGAGATGCCCAGCCGCGCCTACATCGGCCGCTTCAACTTCAAGGGCGGCGACCAGGGCAAGCTGGTCGGCAACCTGTCCGGCGGCGAACGCGGCCGCCTGCATCTGGCCAAGACGCTGATGTCCGGCGGCAACGTGCTGCTGCTCGACGAACCGTCCAACGACCTCGATGTCGAAACCCTGCGCGCGCTGGAAGATGCCCTGCTCGAATTTCCGGGCTGCGCCATGGTCATCTCCCACGACCGCTGGTTCCTCGACCGCATCTGCACGCACATCCTGGCGGCTGAGGGCGATTCGCAATGGACCTTCTTCCCGGGTAACTACCAGGAATACGAAGAGGACAAGCGCCGCCGTCTGGGCGAAGAAGGCGCCAAGCCCAAGCGTATCCGCTACAAGCCGATCACGCGCTGAGCGCGATCCGCAAAACAGAACGGGCGCCATTTCGGCGCCCGTCTTTCTTTTTCCTGCCCCGCTTTTCGCGGAACAGCGAAACTCAGTGCTTGAGGCTGGCGGAGAAAACCGCCTTGCTCTTCTCGGAGAACTGGAACTCGCTGAAGGCGCGTTCGATTTCAGCGACATTGCTGCCGGCGGTATGGTCCTCGAAGCTGATGCCGATGCTCTTGCCGTTGGCGGCCAGCGTCTGGAAAGCATAGCGCCAGCGTTGCGCTTCGGCCAGGCGCTCGCGCAGCTCGGCTTCATTGGAAATCACGATACCGGCCTTCTTCAGGGAATCCAGGAATTGCTCGAAGGATTCGTTGCTCAGACTTCCCATTTGTTGTCTCCTAAACGATGTTACCAATAACGACATATTCGGTGTCCGGTTGACACTCGGGTCTTGTGCAGATGAATGCGATAATCGTGCCATGTCGAAGAAACCTCATCCGCCCACCACCCCTGCCGCCCTTCCGGAGATCCGTCCCGGGCAGTCGATCGAGCTGCTCAAGGAACTGCACATCCTGACGCGCGACGGCAAACTGAACCAGGACAGCCGCCGCAAGCTCAAGCAGGTCTACCATCTCGCCCAGTTCATCGAGCCCCTGCTCGATGGCATGGAAACCCTGGTCGATCACGGCGCCGGCAAGTCCTACCTCGGCTTCATCCTCTACGATCTGTACATCAAGAGCCGTGCCAGCGGCACCGTGATCGGCATCGAGACGCGCCAGGAGCTCGTTGATAAATCAAGGGAACTTGCCCAGCGACTGGATTTCCCGAGGATGCAGTTCCTGGCCTGCACGGTCGAGGAATCGATGACCTCGGACGCGCTGCCGGCCCGCGTCGACGTCGTCACCGCGCTGCACGCCTGCAACACCGCGACCGACGACGCGATCCGTTTCGCGCTGACGCGACAGGCCAAACACATCGTGCTGGTGCCCTGCTGCCAGGCCGAAGTGGCGGCGACGATGCGCGCCCGCAAGGCCGAATCGCTGGCGCAGACACCGCTCGCCGAACTGTGGCGGCACCCGATCCACACCCGCGAACTGGGCAGTCATCTGACCAATGTGCTGCGTTGTCTGTTGCTGGAATCCCACGGCTACGACGTCACCGTCACCGAACTGGTCGGCTGGGAACACTCGATGAAGAACGAACTGATCATCGCCAGCCAGCGCGGCAAGCCCCGCCGCAATGCGCGCGAGCGTGCCGAAGCCATCCTGCGCGAGTTCAATATCGAGGAACTTGCCCCCCGTTTCACCTACTAAGGCGCCATGACGCGAATCCAGCACCCCCTCGAACTCCTGGCCCCGGCCAAGAACGCCGACTTCGGCATCGAAGCCATCAAGCACGGCGCCGATGCCGTATACATCGGCGGACCGGCTTTTGGCGCCCGTTACGGCGCCGGCAACTCTGTCGGCGAAATCCAACAGCTGTGTGAATTCGCCCACCGTTTCCGGGCCAAGGTCTTCGTCGCGCTGAACACCATCCTGCACGACAGCGAACTGGAAGACAGCCGGCAACTGGCCTGGCAGTTGTACGAGGCCGGCGTCGATGCCCTGATCATCCAGGACATGGGCCTGCTTGAACTGGATCTGCCGCCGATTCAACTACATGCGAGCACCCAGACCGACATCCGCAACCCGGCCAAGGCGAAGTTCCTGGAAGATGCCGGCTTCTCGCAGATCGTCCTGGCGCGTGAAATGAGCATCGCCGAAGTGCGCCAGGTGGCCGACGCGACGACGCTGGCGCTGGAGTATTTTGTCCACGGCGCGCTCTGTGTCGCTTATTCCGGACAATGCTTCATCAGCCACGCCCACACCGGCCGCAGCGCCAATCGCGGCGAGTGTTCGCAGGCCTGTCGGCTGCCCTATACGCTGGTCGACGACAAGGGCAAGACGATCACCGAGAACCAGCACCTGCTGTCGATGAAGGACAACAACCAGTCCGACAACCTGCGCGCGCTGGTCGAGGCCGGCGTCTCCTCGTTCAAGATCGAGGGCCGCTTGAAGGACCTGTCCTACGTCAAGAACATCACCGCGCATTACCGCACGCTGCTCGACGAAATCATCGCGACCGACCCGCGTTACGTGCGCGCTTCCAGCGGCCGTTCGACCTTCACCTTCACGCCGCAGCCGGAAAAGACCTTCAACCGCGGCTACACCGACTACTTTGCCAATGACCGCCAGGACGACATCGGCGCCTTCGATTCGCCGGCCTTCGTCGGCGAGCCGATTGGCGAGGTGGAAGAGATCGGCGACGGCTGGCTCACAGTCAATACCGGCGAAACCTTCCACAACGGCGACGGCGTCTGCTTCCACGACGCCCACGGCGACGTGCAGGGGATGCGCATCAACCGGGTCGAGGGCAGGAAACTCTTCCCGATGGACATCCCGGCCGACTTGAGCGAAGGCACCACCCTGTTCCGCAACCGCGACCAGGAATTCGAGCGCGCGCTGGAAAAGGATTCGGCCGACCGGCGCGTCAGCGTCAAGGCAGTTTTCGCCGAGCAGGCCGACGCTTTCGTGCTGACGCTGAGCGACGAAGACCAGGTCAGCGTTTCCGTCACCCTGCCCCGCGACGAGCGGATCGGCCGCGAACTGGCGCAGAACCCGGACGCCGCGCTGGCCAAGCTGAAGGAAAATCTCGGCAAGTTCGGCAACACGATGTTCGTCGCCGAAGCGGTCGAGCTGCAACTGAGCCAGGCCTGGTTCCTGCCGGTCGGCGCGATCAACGCACTGCGCCGCGAAGCGGCGGAAAAACTCGAAGCCGCGCGCATCGCCAGCCATCCGCGCCCACCGCGCGCGGCACCGGCAGCCGACCCCGTGCCCTACCCGCAGGATGAGCTGACCTACCTCGGCAACGTGTTCAACAGCAAGGCCCGCGCCTTCTACGAGAAGCACGGCGTACGGCTGATCGACGAGGCCTACGAGGCCGGCAACGAAAAGGGCATGGTCTCGCTGATGATCACCCGCCACTGCCTGCGCTATAGTTTCAACCTCTGTCCGAAGGAGGTGAAGCACTTGAAGCCGGACCCGATGACGCTGATCAACGGCAACGAAAAGCTGATCCTCAAGTTCGACTGCAAAGCCTGCGAAATGCACGTGATCGGCAAGATGAAGAAAGGCGTCACCCTCAACCTCGGCAGCATCCGCCCGACCGCCAGTTGCGGATGAAACCGACGCCCTGCCCTTCGTGCCGGCAGCCGATGGAGAAGCGGCGCTTCGAGCGCATGCACCACGGCGAAGTCGTCATCGACCTGTGCTTTCACTGCCACGGCATCTGGTTCGACGAATTCGAAAGCGTGCAGATCACCCCGGGCGGCGTCATCGAGCTGTTCCGCCTGATCCACGAGCACCGCGACCGGCAGCGCCTGCCGCTGCGCGACGTGCTGCACTGCCCGCGCTGCGACGAGCGGCTGCTGCACGGTCTGGACCGCTCCAGGCACGGCGGCCAGTTCAACTACCATCGCTGCCTGCAGAAGCACGGACGGTTCACACCTTTCGCCCAGCTGATGATCGAAAAGGGTTTCGTCCGCCAGTTGAGCGACAGCGAGATCGACGAACTGGCGCGCAGGGTCGGCACCGTGCGCTGTACCGGTTGCGGCGCCCCGGTCGACATCCGCCAGGATCACGCCTGCCGGCATTGCCGCGCGCCCATCGCCATCCTCGACCCGGACGCGGTGGATAAGGCGCTGTCCCGCTTCGACCATGCCGAAACCCGGCGCACCACCCGCGACGTCGAAATGCTCGGCGACGCAATCATTCTCGCCGAACGCGAAAAATCGCGCTACGATCGGGAACAGCGCCAGCAGCGCAACCAGATGGACATCGGCGACCTGATCGTCTCCGGCGTCGACATGCTGTGGCGGGTCTTGCGTCGTTGAACAATCGGCCTGCAGCAGCGCGAATCTGCAAGGCGTTAGCGACCGAAGTGTCGCAGGAGAGAGACTTTGCCACTGGTCGCAAACCAGAAAACCATCCCGAGGATACACCTCGTCGGCACGCTGCTGATCGTGCTGTTGCTGACCTTTGCCCTCGCCGGTTTCTACTCCTGGCAGAACCGCCATGACGCGAATTTGTCGCTTGCCCGCATTGAGCAGGCACTCAACGAACAGACCGAGGCCCGCCTGAAGGCGGAAATGCGCAACGCCATCACCGCGATCGAAGTTACCCGTAAAAGGACGGAAACCGTCCTGCGCGAAAGCATCACGCTGCAGGTCGATAACGCGATACAGATTGCCGAAGCCATTCACCAACGTGAGTCGTTGCGCCGCCCAGCCGCTGAAGTCAAGAAGCTGATCATCGAGGCACTTCGCCCTGTACGTTTCTACAACGGCCGCGGTTATTTCTTCATCGACGACATGAACGGCCAGTTCATCCTCCTGCCAACCGCTCCTCAGCTTGAAGGCATCACCAACCTCGACAACCAGGACGATACCGGCCACTACATCATGCGCGGCCTGATCGAGGCGGCGCGCAAACCACGCGGCGAAGGGTTTTCTCGCTATCGCTGGTACACACCGGACAACCCCAAGGTCATGGCGGACAAACTGGCCTATGTGCGCTATTTCGAACCTTACGACTGGCTGATCGGCACCGGTGACTATCTCTACGAATGGGAGGAACAGCAGAAGCAAATCGCCATGCAGCGCCTGCGTGCCCATCATTTCGGCGAAACCGGTTACACCGGGTTGATCGACGCCGATGGCCGCTCGCTGATCTCGCCCTCCGATCCTTCGCTGGAGGGCAAGGACAGCACGACACTGCCGGGTCTCGCCGGCGAAGTGCTGGACAAGTTCAAGGCGGTTGCGCAACAGGGCGGCGGCATCGTCCGCTACCAATGGCCACGCGAAGGCAGCGGCAAACTGGCTGCGAAAACGGCTTACATCCAGAGCTATGCTCCCTGGAACTGGATTGTCATCACCACGGTTTTCGATGACGAACTACGTTCGGCAGTGGCGGCCGAACAGGCACGGTTTCACGAGATATCGGCACAGCAGGGGCTGAACATCGTTCTTGCCGCGCTGGCCGCCCTGCTCCTCGGCCTGGGCGCCTCCTGGCTGTTCTCGCGCTGGACGCGCGAACTCTTCAATACCTACCACCAGAACAATCAGAAACAGCAGGCCGCATTGCGCGAGAGCGAAGCACGTCTGGCCACCATACTCGACAGCGTCGCCGCCTACATCTACATCAAGGATCCGGACTACCGCTACACCTACGCCAACCGTCTGGTGCGCGAATTGTTCGGCCGGGAGATGGACGGAATACTCGGGCACGACGACAGCGAATTCTTCGACCCGAAAACCGTTGCCAACCTCAGGGGCAATGACCGGCGTGTCATCGAAGGCGGCGAACGGGTCACCGAAGAGGAAATCAACACCACCGTTGACGGCCGCATCACCAGCGCCTTCCTGTCGATCAAGCTGCCGCTGCGCAATGCCCAAGGTGAAATCTATGCGCTGTGCGGGATTTCGACCGACATCACCGAACGCAAGCAGGTTGAAATCGAACTGCAGCAGTACCGCAACCACCTCGAACAACTGGTTTCTTCCCGTACCGCCGAACTGGCGCAGGCAAAGGAAGCGGCTGAGGCGGCCAATCGGGCAAAGAGTACCTTCCTGGCCAACATGAGCCATGAAATCCGCACGCCCCTGAACGCCATCACCGGCATGGCCCACATCCTGCGGCGTGGTGGCCTGACCACCCAGCAGGCCGACAAGCTCGACAAGATCGAGAACGCCGGCAGCCACCTGCTCAGGATCATCAACGACGTGCTCGACCTGTCCAAGATCGAGGCCGAAAAATTCGCCCTGGAAGATGCCCCCGTTCATGTTGAAGCCCTGCTCGGCAGTGTCGTCTCGATCCTTGGCCAGAAGGCCCGGGATAAGGGACTGCGCTTCAACATCGAAACCACGGTCTTCCCCCATCACCTCAGCGGCGATCCCACCCGGCTGCAGCAGGCGCTGCTCAACTACGCCGGTAACGCCATCAAGTTCACCGACACCGGACACATCACCCTGCGCGTGGCCCAGGAAAGCGAAACCGACGACACCGCCACCCTGCGTTTTGAAGTCGAGGATACGGGTATCGGCATTGCCCCCGAAATCCTGCCCAGGCTGTTCAACGCTTTCGAACAGGCCGACAATTCGACCACGCGCCAGTATGGCGGTACCGGCCTGGGACTGGCGATCACCCGGAAAATCGCCGAATTGACCGGCGGCAGTGCCGGCGTCAGCAGTACGCCGGGCCAGGGCAGCACTTTCTGGTTCACCACCGTCCTGAGGAAAACCCGCGAAGCCGCCGAGCATGCCGCCACCGGAATCGACCCTGCCGAGCAGGCGATCCAGCACGACCATGCGGGGAAATCCATCCTGCTGGCTGAGGACGAACCGATCAACGCGGAAATCGCCCAGATGCTGCTCGAGGATGTCGGGCTCAAGGTCGATGTGGCGGAAAATGGCCGACAGGCGCTGGAAAAGGCCCGCTCAGGTCGCTACGCCGCGATCCTGATGGACATGCAGATGCCGGAAATGGACGGACTGGAAGCCACACGACAAATCCGGCAATTGCCCGACTACCAGACTATCCCCATCCTGGCCATGACGGCAAATGCTTTTGCCGAGGACAAGGAGCGCTGCCTGGATGCCGGCATGGACGACTTCATTGCCAAGCCGGCCAAACCGGGCGTGCTTTATACGACCTTGTTGAAATGGCTTGAATCAGGCCGGGATTCAGCCTGACTCGGGGAAGACCAAACCGACGCGCCTCAGGCAGCGCGAGCACTCAACAGCGTTTCAGGTGACAACTGGATCGATTGCTCACCGCTGGCCAGCCAGATCGTGCCTTCCTGAATGGTGCAGGAGAGTTTCATCGTCCGTTCGGCCAAGCGGCCCAGGGCCTGGGTTTCTTCGGCGCTCAGGCGCAGCACCGTGAGATTGGAAAAACGGCTCAGCAGCGGCCCCGTCTGCTGCCACCAGACATCGACGGCACGCGCGCCGTAAGCCAGCACGATGGCGCGGTCAGCCTTGTTGCAGCCTTTGCGGATACGGCTTTCGTCGGGCTGGCCGAGTTCGATCCAGGTCCGCAGCACGCCGGACGGGTCGACTTCCTGCAGGGCACAATCGTCGTCGCTGGACAGCCCCTTGCTGAAAGCGAGGTCGGGCCCGGCGAACATGGCGAAGGCGAGGATGCGGGCCATCATCCGGTCGTCGGTCTCCGAGGGATGGCGGGCAACCGTCAGCGGGTATTCGGCAAAATGTCCGCGATCAAGATCGGATACCTGCAATTCGGCCTTGAAGACCGTGGATTTGAGCGCCATGACCAGCCCCGGAAAAAGGCGCGATTATCCCATGACGACGCTGCCAAAGCAGACTACGATGAGTGCTCTTACCCGACCGGAGACGCCGCCATGAAAACCTCCCGTATCGCCCTGAGTCTGCTCGCCGCTTGCATTGCCTCGACCGCCGCAGCCGCCGACGTGCCCAAGCGCAAGTCGGGCCTTTGGGAAATCCGCACGCAGATGTCCGGAATGCCTCCCGGCATGCCCGGCCAGGGGCCGATGCAGATGTGCATCGACCAGAACAGCGACAATGTGATGAACGATGCTTCCGGCCCCGGTGGCAAGCCGGATTGCCCGGTCATGCAGATCAAGCCGGGCGCCGGCAAGATGACAATCCACTCGGTCTGCCGGCACGACGGCACAACGGCGACGACCGATGCCGAGATCACCGGCGACTTCAACCGCAGTTACCGCAGCGACATGGTCACCCGCTTCAATCCACCGCAGGACGGAATGAAGGAAATGAAAATGGTTCAGGAGGCCCGCTGGCTCGGCCCCTGCCAACCGGGCCAGAAGGCCGGCGACGTGATCATGCCGGGGATGGGCAAGTACAACATGCAGGAAATGATGAAAGGCCGGCAGCCGCCGCGCTGAAACGGCAAAGCATGGTGATCCAGGCGGTCGACCGCAAACGCTGCGCGAGTTGTGAGCGCTGGACCGGTCCGCGCCAGACGGGCGACAGCCCGGACACGGTAAGCGTCGAGTCGGAAACGGTGACCGGTCTGTGCGAAGGTGGCGGCTGGCACGGCTCCGAGCGCCGTGCGCGTTCGGCCTGCGGTCACTGGTTGCGCTGGCAGGCGCTCAGCCGAATATCCGGGCCAGATTGCGCGAGCGCGCTTCGATCCGGCCAAACAGGAAATTGAAGTCGTCGTTCCAGTCGATGCCCAGCACATCGCAGGCGGTTGCCGATACGTGACGCACGCTGGCGTGATTGTGGGAGTCGATGTTCAACGCATTGACCACCGCTTCGCCCAGATGCGTCACCGCGATCAGCTTGTCGGCCGGCGGGTGCGCATCGTGGTGATGCTGGATGGCGGCGATGACCGGTGCCGGCAGATGCCAGGCGGTACCCAGCAGACGGCCGATGGTGCAGTGATCGAGGCCGAAGTGCCAGATTTCGGCGTCAAGGATGTCGAGGTCGGGCGCCTGCTCCATGCTCATCCGCACCATCTGGAATTCCAGCGGATGGCAACGCGCCATCCACAACTGGCCGATGTCGTGCAGCAGCCCGCAGACCAGCGCGAAATCACGGGAACAGTGACCGATCCGCGACAATTCCTGAGCGGCCACGCCCACGGCGATGCTGTGCTCCCAGAAATGGCTGCCCATGCCGCTTTCGCGCGAGAATTTCGCCAGGCTGACGGCGAGCACGATTTCCCGGAGCTTCGACAGGCCGATCAGCGAAACGGCGACCTGCATGTCGCGCAGGTCACGCTGGGTCCGGCCCGCCATGACGGCCGCGTTGGCAATCGACAGGACGCGCGCGGTGATCACCGGGTCGCGCTCGACCAGCTGGATCAGGGCGCCCATTGCCGCGTTCTCGTCGTCCAGGGTTTCCAGGATGTCATTGACGACGGTGGGAAAGGCCGGCAACAGGTCTGCCCGTTCGATGATCTCGCTTTCCTTGAGATGCAGTGGCATCAGAGGCTCCGGTAGGCCAGGACGGCTGCGTGCAATCCGGCCACCGCGGGCCGTTCCATGTCGGCATTGGCGAAGATGCGCTGCAGCTGCGCCGCATGGGCTGCGAGTTCGGCCGCACGGTCTTCGTCGCTGCGTGGGTCTTCCTCGGCAATGCAGGCAAACTCCCCGCCGCGCCGGGCAATCTGGCAGAGATTGTCCTCGGTGAGCACATGGCCGGCCGGCAAGGCAAAGTTGGTGACACCATGCTCGGCGATGGTCAGCGAAGCACCGAGCACCATGCCCTCGGCAAGCTCGTTCAACGGGAGATAACGCAGACGCTGTTTCATGACTGTCACAAATGCATTCTGTTTGTTATTTACGACATATTTTGAGTTTTATTAATAACAAGGTCAAGGAAATCATTGCGCATCGATCACTATATAATCGGACGCTGATTAATCACCGACCAGACCATGATGCGCCGCTTCCTCATTGCTTCAAGCATAGCCTGCTTTTGCCTGTTTGCCCGAGCCGAAGTCGTCGATATCGACAACCGGGAACTCGCCCGTCTGCTGCAGGAAGGTGTGCCGGTCATCGACATCCGCCTGCAGGCCGAATGGGAGCAGACCGGGATCGTTGCCGGCAGCCACCTGCTGACCTTCTTCGACGAGCGCGGCCGGGCCAATCCCGGGGCCTGGCTGGAGAAAGTCAAACCGATTGCTGCAGCCGACCAGCCGGTCATCGTCATCTGCCGCACCGGCAACCGGACCAAGGCGGTCAGCCAGTTCCTGTCGCAACAGGCCGGTTACACCAAGGTCTACAACGTGCGCGCCGGCATCATGGGCTGGCTGCGCGCGGGCGGGCCGGCCATTCAGGCAAACCAGTCGATTGCGGCCTGCCGCGCGGCGAAAACCTGCTGATCGCCAATAACCCTACGCATCCCGTTGTTGTTTTTTCCTGAAACTTCGGCGATAGTGCGTTTTCGCTGAACTTTCAATCCTCCGATCCGATGAACGCTTACACCGCCTTCCGCTCCGTTGCTGCCCGCGCAGTCTCGCTGCTGGTCGTCGTACGCGTCATTAGCGTAGGCGTCGTTACGCACGCGCCGTCGCGGATCGGGTAAGCAGAAGCAGCAGACAGTTTCCCCAAACCCCGCCGGCGCAACCGGCGGGGTTTTTGTTTGAGCCTCCCGGAACCGCCAGAACCCCAGGAGCCTCAGATGAGCGAAACCCCCAACGAAACCCTCACCGGTGCCCAGATCACCGTACGCCTGCTCGAACGCCAGGGCGTGCGCCTGGTCACCGGTTATCCCGGCGGCGCGATCCTGCCGATCTACGACGCCCTCGGTCAGTCGACCGCGATCCGCCACGTCCTCGCCCGCCACGAACAGGGCGCCGGCTTCATCGCCCAGGGCATGGCTCGTGTCTCCGGCGAAGTCGCCGTCTGCATGGCCTCCTCCGGCCCCGGCGCGACCAACCTGCTGACCGCGATTGCCGACGCCAAGCTCGATTCGATCCCGCTGGTCGCCATCACCGGCCAGGTGCCGAAGGCGATGATCGGCACCGACGCCTTCCAGGAAGTCGATACCTACGGCCTGTCGGTCCCCATCACCAAACACAATTTCCTGGTCTCCTCGACCGAGGAACTGCTCGATGTCATCCCACGCGCCTTCGCCATCGCCGCTTCCGGCCGCCCTGGGCCGGTGCTGATCGACATCCCCAAGGACGTGCAGAGCCGCGCCATCGAGGTCACCAACTGGCCTGAACCCGGTCGTCGCAACCTGCCCGCGGCCGCCGACGGCATGGCCCTGGCCGAAGCCGCTTCGCTGATCGCCGCAGCCAAACGCCCCCTGCTCTATCTCGGTGGCGGTGTCATTCATGCCGGTGCTTCCGGACTTGCGCTTGAACTTGCCGAAAAGTCGACGCTGCCGACCGTGATGACCTTGATGGCGCTCGGCGCGATGCCGGTCGACCACCCGCTGTCGCTGGGCATGCTCGGCATGCACGGTGCCCCCTACACCAACCTGGCGCTCGACGAATGCGACCTGCTGATCGCCGTCGGCGCCCGCTTCGACGACCGCGCCACCGGCAAGGTCGCGGCTTTCTGCCCGCAGGCGAAGATCATCCACATCGACATCGATGCGGCGGAACTCGACAAGATCAAGACCGCCCACGTCGGCATCGTTGCCGATGTCGCCGAGGCGCTGACCCGCCTGCTGCCGCTGGTGCCGGAAAATCCGCGCAGCGAATGGAATGCCCGGATCGACGCGCTGAAGGCCGAACATCCGCAACCGCTACCCGGCGTCAACGACCCGCGCTCGCACTTCGGCCTGATCCGCGCCGTCGCCGCCTGCCTCGACGATGACGCCATCGTTGCCACCGACGTCGGCCAGCACCAGATGTGGGCCGCGCAAGCCTACCCGCTGCGCCGGCCGCGCCAGTGGCTGACTTCCGGCGGTCTGGGCACGATGGGCTTCGGCGTCCCGGCCGCCATCGGCGCCGCCCTCGCCGCGCCGGAACGCACCGTGGTCTGCTTCACCGGCGACGGCTCGATCCTGATGAACATCCAGGAACTGGTCACCGCCGCCGAGCAGCGCGCCAACGTCAAGATCGTGCTGATGAACAACGCCGTTCTCGGCCTGGTGCACCAGCAGCAGACGCTGTTCTACGGGCAACGCTTGTTCGCTTCGGAATTCCAGGCCATGCCCGATTTCGTCGCCGCCGCCCGGGCGCTTGGCATCGCCGCCGTCGATCTCGACCAGGCGGCGAATCCCTGCGCCGCACTGGCCGATGCCTTCGCCCGCCCCGGCCCGTGCCTGATCCACGCCGGCATCGACGCCGAACAGAAGGTCTATCCCATGGTGCCCCCCGGCGCCGCCAACCGTGACATGATCGGAGCCCAGGCATGAACGCTGTCAGCCGTAACGAAAACCAGGCGCTGTCCCGCGCCGTGCTGGAAATCGACGTCGCCAACCATCCCGGCGTGATGTCGCATGTGGTCGGCCTGTTCTCGCGCCGCGCCTACAACGTCGAAGGCATTCTCTGCCTGCCGGTCGGCGACGGCCGGCAGAGCCGGATCTGGCTGCTGGTCAACGAAGACCAGCGGCTGCCGCAGATGATCCGGCAGGTCGAAAAGCTGGAGGACGTCAGCGCGGTGCGCCGGCATCATGCCGACCACGCCGTGTTCACCGACCTGGAAGCGTTCTTCCAGGCCTGACGGACGAAAAAAAGCGCGCCGGTTCGCAGGAACCGGACGCGCTCGAGAGGTGGTTTGAAAAGTCCTAGTCCTTGCTGCCGCTCACCGGCGGATGGAAGACCTGCGGCGGCGCGCCGTCGGCGTTGATCACGGTGATCGACTGATCGACCTCGGGCAGCTTGTGGGCGATCCCCTTGTGGCAGTCGATACAGGTCTTGCCGTCGTTGAACGCCTGCTGGTGGGTGTTGGCACCACGACGACCCTGGGCACCGTAGTCGAAATACTCGAAGTTATGGCAGTTACGGCATTCCTGCGAGTTGTTCGCCTTCATCCGCTCCCATTCGCGGGTGGCCATGGTCAGCCGGTGCGCTTCGAACTTCTCCGGCGTATTGACGACACCGGTGATCTTGCCCCAGACCTCCTTGCTCGCCTGGATCTTGCGGATCATCTTGGGCACCCATTCCTTGGGCACGTGGCAATCGGAGCAAACGGCCCGGACCCCGGAACGGTTCGAGTAATGGATGGTGTTCTGGTATTCCGCGTACACGTTGTCCTTCATTTCGTGACACGAGATACAGAACTTCTCGGTATTGGTGTATTCCATCGCGGTGTTGAAACCGCCCCAGAAGATGATGCCGGCACCGAACAGACCGAGCACCGTGACCACGCCGATACCGGCAACCCAGCCACGAACCCTGCCAATCAGCCCTGCAGGCTTGTTGTTTTCCATGATTCTTCTCCGTCAGCCGGGTTCAGCGAATGCCTTCGGCCGGCTTGAATTTGTTGGCCACCAGCGGCTTGGCATCGACCTGCGGGACGTGACATTGCAGGCAGAAGTAACGACGCGGCGAGATGTTCGACAACTCCTGGCCGTCGCGCGTCTTGAAGTGGGTCAGCGAGACCTTGGTCGCGCCGGTTTCCTTGTAGCGGCTCCAGGAGTGGCAATCCATGCACTTGTTGTACTTCATCGTGACGTTGTAGCCATCGACCTTGTGCGGCACCAGCGGCGGCTGCTGGACGTAGTCGCGCTCGATCGGCGGGCTGTCCTTCATCACCTTGAACGGATCGGCGGATTCGGTCTCCGGGGCCTGGATGGCAGCCCCGCGCAGGCTCTTGAGCCCACCCTCAGACGCATGGACCGGCCCCCACGACAGTGTGGAAACCATGAGTGCCGCGGCCAAAGCAGCAGTGAACAGGCGGCTCTTGTTTTTCATGAATCGCTCCTTTGATCGAACCGATGAGTAAAGTGGAAAACGTGTTTGTTGCAGACATCGATGCAGCGACCGCAATTGGTGCAATCGGCATCGAGGATGAGCGGGCTGTCCTGACCGGCCTTCTTGAGCGCCGGACGGATGACCTGGGGTTCCGGGCAGACGGCGAAGCAGTCCATGCAGTCGTCGCACTTGCCGCGTTGATCGGCGGTGATGCGCAGCAGCGACTTCTGGCCGAGCAGGCCGTAAAAGGCGCCCATCGGACAGAGGTGACCGCACCAGCCGCGACTGGCGACCAGCAGGTCGTAGGCGAAGATCGCCAGGACCACGGCCAGGCTGCCGGAGAGGCCGAAAATGAGGCTGCGTTGCAGGATGCTGACCGGATTGACGACCTCCCACATCAGCGTGCCGGTGAAGGCAGCCAGCAGCAGCGAACCGGCCAGCACCCAGTAACGGGTATTGCCGTCGGGCGCCCGCCCCGACTTCAGACCCAGACGCCGGCGCAGCCAGGCTGCGGCGTCAGTGACGACATTGACCGGGCAGACCCAGGCACAGTACAGACGACCGCCGAACAGCGCATAGAAGGCGATGACGATGGCCGCCCCGATCAGCGCGGCCGAGGCCGGCATGAAACCGGCGGCCAGGCTTTGCACGAACAGGTAGGGATCGGTCAGCGGCAGGATGTCCAGCGTCAGCGACGAGGCCAGGTTGCCCTTGACGATCCACAGCCCGAACCAGGGCCCGGTCATGAACAGCAGCAAGATGCCGAACTGCGAGACCCGGCGCAGGATCAGGTAGCGGTGTGCCGCCAGCCAGCCCTTGTCGCGAACGGCGTCGCGGCCCGGATGCATGGGATTGCGGGTGGCGCTCATGGCTTCCATCCCGAATCGATGCCGGCGGGCGGCGGCGCATCGCGATCGACGCGCACATCGCCGTAGGCCTTGCCTTCGAGACCGCGTACCGGCATCTCGACCTGATCGCCGATCAGCGAACTGCCGTGACGTGCCTTTTCTTCCCAGCCCTTGCGGTAGTGGTCGGGCAAGGCGCCCTTGGCCAGCGCCACCGGCATCACCTTGATCGCTGCTTCCGGCAGCACGCAGGCCGCCTCGCACTTGCCGCAACCGGTGCAATGCTCGGAATGAACCATCGGCAGCAGCAAGGCATGGCGGTCGGAACGCGGGTTGTGCATGCTCTCCAGCGTGATCGCCTTGTCGATCACCGGGCAGACGCGGTAGCAGACATCGCAGCGCAGACCCAGGTAATTGAGGCAGGTTTCATGGTCGGAGAGCACCGCCAGCCCCATGCGGGCATCGAGGATGTCGGTGAGCTTGGGATTCAGTGCGCCGGTCGGACAGGCCTTGACGCAGGGAATGTCCTCGCACATCTCGCAAGGGATGCTGCGCGCCTTGAAATATGGCGTCCCGCCGGTCACCTCGCCGCCGACCGGGGCCAGCACCAGGGTGTCGTAGGGACAATCGCGAACGCACAGGCCGCAACGCACGCAGGCGGCCAGGAAATCCGGCTCGTTGAGTGCGCCGGGCGGCCGCAAGGCCTGCGCCGGGGTTGCCCCGGCCGGCCGGGCGGCGAGCAGCGGAACCAGGCTGAGCAATACCCCACCACCGGCCGCAGCGGCGATGCCGTTGAGGAATTTCCGGCGTGCCAGGAAGGCAGGCGACACGCCGGGTTTTCCTTCAGGCTTGGCGGTGGGATTCGTGCTCACGATTCAGGCTCGCTGCGATCTCAGGCGCGGGTGATCTTGACCGGACACTTCTTGAAATCCGTTTCCTTGGAAATCGGACAAGTCGCATCGAGGATCAATTTGTTGACCAGCTTGCCTTCGTCGAAGAAGGGGATGAACACCAGGCCGACCGGCGGCTTGTTGCGGCCCTTGGTTTCGACGCGCAACTGGATCTCGCCGCGCTTCGACGCCACCTTGACCTTCATGCCGCGCTGGATGCCGCGCTTCCTGGCATCTTCCGGATGCATGAAGACCACGGCTTCCGGCACCGAACGATGCAGTTCGGGAACGCGACGGGTCATCGTGCCGGTGTGCCAGTGTTCGAGCACGCGGCCGGTGGACATCCACAGGTCGAATTCCTTGTCCGGCATTTCCGGCGGCTGCTGGTAGGGCAGCGCGAAGATCACGGCCTTCTTGTCCTTGTGACCGTAGAAGCTGAAATCCTCGCCCTTCTGGACATACGGATCGTAGCCTTCGCGGAAGCGCCACAGCGTTTCCTTGCCATCGACCACCGGCCAGCGCAGGCCGCGGGCCTTGTGATAGACGTCGAAGTCGGCCAGATCGTGGGCCTTGCCGCGACCGAAGGCGGCGTATTCCTCGAACAGGCCCTTCTGCAGGTAGTAGCCGAGTTCCTTCGACTCGTCGTTCATGTAGCCCTTGATCGCGTGGCCGTTGGCCTTTTCCAGATCGGCCAGCGGGAACTTGTTGACCACGCCGTTCTTGTAGAGGATGTCGAACAGGGTCTTGCCCTTGTATTCCGGCTTCTTGGCGATCAGGTCGGCCGGCCACACGTCCTCGACCTTGAAGCGTTTGGAGAACTCGATGTACTGCCACAGGTCGGACTTGGCCTCGCCCGGTGCCGACACCTGCTGGCGCCAGAACTGGGTGCGGCGCTCGGCATTGCCGTAGGCGCCTTCCTTCTCCATCCACATGGCGGACGGCAGGATCAGGTCGGCAGCCATCGCCGACACCGTCGGGTAGGCATCGGAAACGACCACGAAAGCGGCCGGATTGCGCCAGCCCGGGTACATCTCGTCATTGATGTTCGGCCCGGCCTGCATGTTGTTGGTGGTCGTCGTCCAGTAGCACTTGAGCTTGCCGTCCTTGAGCATGCGGCTCTGCAGCACGGCGTGGAAACCGATGCGGGCGTTGAGCGTGCCTTCCGGCAGTTGCCAGATCTTTTCCGAGTACTTGCGGTGATCCGGGTTCATCACGACCATGTCGGCCGGCAGGCGGTGGGCAAAGGTGCCGACTTCGCGCGCCGTGCCGCAGGCCGACGGCTGGCCGGTCAGCGAGAACGGGCCGCTGCCCGGCGTCGAGATCTTGCCGGTCAGCAGGTGCACGTTGTAGATCATGTTGTTCACCCAGGTGCCGCGGGTGTGCTGGTTGAAGCCCATGGTCCAGAAGCTGACGACCTTCTTCTTCGGATCGGCATAGAGCTCGGCCATGCGCTTGAGGCGGTCGGCCGGCACGCCGGACAGCTTGGCGGTCTTGTCCAGGGTGTATTCGGAAACGAACTTGGCGAATTCCTCGAAGGTGATCGGCTTGGCTGCGCCGGTATCGCCCTTGGGCTTGCCGTCGGCGCCCGGATAACCGTTCGACTTGGCATCCTTTTCCAGCGCGTGCGCCGGACGCAGGCCGTAACCGATGTCGGTCTCGCCCATCTTGAAATTGACGTGCTTCTTGACGAAGTCCTGGTTGACCTTGCCGCTCTGGATGATGTGGTTGCAGATGTAGTTGAGGATGGCCAGATCGGTCTGCGGCGAGAAGATCATCGGGTTGTCGGCCAGCTCGTAGCTGCGATGCTCGAAGGTGGACAACACATGGACTTCGGCGCCAGCATGGGTCAGGCGGCGGTCGGTGATGCGCGACCACAGGATCGGGTGCATCTCGGCCATGTTCGAGCCCCACAGCACGAAGGCGTCGGCGTTCTCGATGTCGTCGTAGCAACCCATCGGTTCGTCGATGCCGAAGGTACGCATGAAGCCGGCCACAGCAGAGGCCATGCAGTGGCGGGCATTGGGGTCGAGGTTGTTGGAGCGGAAACCGGCCTTCCACAGCTTGGCGGCGGCATAGCCTTCCCAGATCGTCCATTGGCCGGAGCCGAACATGCCGATCGACGAGGTCATCTCATTGACCGGCTTGCCGGCGTTGGCCTGCATGTCGGCCTTGAGCGCTTCCTTCCACTTCTCTTCCATGATGTCGAAGGCCTGCTTCCACGAGATCGGCTGGAAATCGCCGTTCTTGTCGAACTTGCCGTTCTTCATGCGCAGCAGCGGCTTGGTCAGGCGGTCTTCACCGTACTGGATCTTGGACAGGAAATAGCCCTTGATGCAGTTCAGGCCACGATTGACCGGGGAGTCCGGGTCGCCCTGGGTGGCGACGATGCGACCGTTCTGGACGCCGACCAGCACGGCGCAACCGGTACCGCAGAAGCGGCAGGCGGCCTTGTCCCAGCGGACTTCGGTCGGGCCGCCGGCACGGGCGGTCTGGGCGCTGGCAGCCAGCGGAATCCCGGCGGTCGCCGCAGCAGCGGCAACAGCCTGGGTCTTCAGAAATTCACGGCGATTCATGGTCATGGTCAAGCCTCCTCGGGTTCAAGCGCGTCGTCGCAGTATTCGTAAGCCAGGGTCACCGACATCACGTGCGGCACGTGATGGACCCCGATGATGGAATCGGAAACGGCATAGCCTTCACCGTCTTCGATCAGGACAAGCATCCGGCCGTCGCCGTGATCGTGGGCGACGGAGGCGCCGGGCACGGCCTCGACGCCAAGCTGCACGGCACGCGTGTGCTCGGGCAGGTATTTGAGAACGAGACTGACGATCTTCATGCGACACCTCGGTTGGCAGTTGTATTCATGGAAAGGATGCGGATCGCCCGGGTCGGGCAATCGGCGAGACAGGCGCCGCAGCCGGTACAGGCCAGGGCATCGAGTTGCGGCCCGGCGACACCGCCCAGCCGGGGAGGAAAATGGATGGCGCGGGCCTCGCAGCTTTCACCGCAGGTCCGGCAGACAACCTTCTGTTCGGCCAGGCAATCGTCGGAAAAGACCGCCTTGAGCGACCAGCTTTGATCGGCCTTCAAGGCGCCCGGGGTGCATGCCGAGCGGCAGTCGCCGCAGAAGGTGCAGCCGTCCGGGGCGCGGCCCGGCGTGAAATCGGCTTCCGGGTAACCGCCGTCGCCGCGCAGCAGCAGGCCAGTCGGACAAGCCTCGATGCAGGCGGAGCAGCGGGTGCAGGCATCGACGAAAACGCTCTCGGCCAACGCCCACGGCGGACGCACCGGATTTCCCCGGGAGGGGCGGGCGACACAGAGAAAAGCGCGGCGACTGAGCATGTTGTGCTTGCCTGAAAGTTGATCTGCAACCGATCCTACGCCCGTGAGTTGAGCGCCAACAGCCCCGGAAAATGACCCGACGAACTGCGATCTACCCCTTAATAGGTAGTACCTTTGCCGCAATCGCCGAGGTTTTTTCCCGTAGAATCAAGCGCATGAATCCGGGCACACAAAACTGCCCGGGCAATCCGAATACCCCCAGGCAAAAAAGAGGTAATCCGCAATACCGGCCATGAAGCGTTTCTTTTCTTCCATTTCGGATGCCTTGCAGGATTCGGTGCTGGTGCGGCTGGGGCTGGCCATGGGCATCCTCGCCCTGCTCTCCTTCGCGTCCATCGTCACCTCGACCGTCATTGCCGAGAACATCAGCGGCCAGGCCAGCGCCATCAACGTTTCCGGCTCGCTGCGCATGATGAGCTTCCGCAGCCTGAGCGAAGTGCTGCAACCGGAAAAACGCGCCCAGGCGCAGCAGACCCTGGAACAGTTCGAACGCCGGCTGCACGGACTGGACCGCTTCATCCAGGACAAGACGGTCGGCAACTCGCCGTCGAAAGAGGCAATCAACGTGGTCAACCGGCGCTGGGTCGAACACATCCGTCCGCTGGCCCGGCTCGCCGCCGAGGGCAATGTCGATGCGCTGACGATCATGGCGCAGGACATCCCCACCTTCGTCGAGCAGATCGACCGGGTCGTCGTGCTGATCGAGGAAGACCTCGAACAGAAGGTCCGCTGGCTGCGCGCCACGCAATTCGGCCTGCTGACGCTGATCATCATGGTCAGCCTGGTGACCAGCTGGATGCTGCGCCAGCAACTGGTCCAGCCGCTGGCGCAGTTGCTCAAGGCGGCCAGGACCGTTTCGCGCGGCTCGTTCTCGACCCGGGTCAGCCATGTTGGCGGCGACGAACTCGGCCAGCTTGGCCGCGCCTTCAACACCATGGTCGAGGAAATCGCCAGCATGTATGCCCACCTCGAGGAAAAGGTCGAGGAAAAAACGCAGGAGCTGACCCGCACCAATCAGTCGCTGGAACTGCTCTATCGTGTCAGCCAGAAGCTGTCGGCCAGCGACCTGACGCTCGATCAACTGCAGGGCATCCTGCGCGAAGTCGAGGACGCGCTGGAACTCGGTCACAGCATGATCTGCGTCAGCGACAACGGCCACCTGCCCGCCCACCCGGTGGTCGGCGACCTGACGCCGGAGGAAGTCGAACGCTGGTGCGGCAGACAGGATTGCGCCCAGTGCTTCGACCGCGCCGCCCATCCGCTGGGCGAACAGGCGGCAGCCGGCAGCACCGTCGTCCTGCCGATCGGCGACGCCAGCGGCATGCGCGGTACGCTACCGATCCTGTTGCGCTCGCGCGAACCGCTACCCGCCGACAAGGCGCGGCTGATCGAAACCATCGGCCACCACGTTTCGAACGCCCTGCTCAACATGCGCCGCACCGAGGAAAAACATCGGCTGGCGGTGCTCGAGGAGCGCTCGGTAATCGCCCGCGAGTTGCACGACTCGATTGCCCAGTCGCTGAGCTACCTGCGCATCCAGGTCACGCGCCTGGAGAAATGCATCGCACAGGGGTGCGATGCCCGCACCATTGCCGAAGAACTGAAGGACGGACTGGGTTCGGCCTACCGCGAACTGCGCGAACTGATCACCACCTTCCGCCTGCGCATCGACGAGCGCGGCTTCGGCGTCGCCCTGCAGGAAACGATTGCCGAATTCTCCGACAAACTGGGCTTCCCGGTGCAGCTGCACAACAGCCTGTCCGGCATCGTGCTTTCCGGCAACGAGGAAATGCACGTCATCCGCATCATCCGCGAGGCGCTCTCCAACATCGAGCGCCACGCCCAGGCAAGCCGGGCCTCGGTCGAAATCTTCGTGGCGCCGGACCATACCGTGACCATCTGCATTCGCGACAACGGGCGCGGCTTCAACCCGGCCGACATCCCCGAAAACCATTTCGGCACCAGCATCATGCGCGACCGCGCGCACATCCTCGAAGGCGACATCGATGTCGAGACGGCCTTCGGCGGCGGCACCACGATCAGCCTGCATTTCCTGCCGCAAAAATACCGGCAGACCGAACCCTGAGAGACCCAGCATGCCCACCACCACCCGTGTCCTGATCATCGACGACCATCCGCTGTTCCGCCGTGGCGTCAGCCAGTTGCTCGGCCTGGCCGACGGTTTCGAAATCGTCGGCGAAGCCGCCAGCGGCCAGGAAGGCATCGAACTGGCCAAGCGCCTCGATCCCGACCTGATCCTGCTCGACCTCAACATGAAAGGCATGAACGGCCTGGAAACCCTGCGCACCATGCGCGACCTGGAAATCGATGCGCGCATCATCCTGGTCACCGTTTCCGACGCCCCGGAAGACCTGATCGCCGCCATCCGCAGCGGGGCCGACGGCTACATCCTCAAGGACAACGACCCGGACGACATCCTCAAGCTGATCGACAGCGCCATGCACGGCAAAACGGCCATCAGCCCGGAACTGACCAGCCTGCTGGCGACGGCCCTGCGCGAGGAAAGCGTGGTCGAACAACGCACCCAGGCCAGCCTGACCGAACGCGAAACGGCCATCCTGAAATGCCTGGCCGGCGGCATGTCGAACAAGCTGATCGCGCGCGAACTCGACATCATGGAAAGCACGGTCAAGGTGCACATCCGCAACCTGCTCAAGAAACTGAAGTTCCGCTCACGCGTCGAAGCCGCGGTGTGGGCAGTGGCCAACCATATCGGTTAACAAAAAAAAGCGCGGTTTCCCGCGCTTTCATTCCGGCCGATAACGTTCAGGCCTGCTTGAACTTGTAGTAAGCGCCGTAAGCCCAGCAGGCGGCACAGAAGCCGGTCGCCAGATCAATGAAGGCAAAGATCAGAATAGCGTAGGCCGGGATCATGCCAACCGGGGAGCCGATCAGCCAGGTCACGAACATCGCGGTCCCGGCGATGGCGGCGATCTTGTCGGCGAACATCTTGGAACCGGCATTCTGCATCTTGGGGATGCCCAGCTTGTCTGTAATGCCGGCGAACAGCTTGTACGACAGGCACTTGTGCGGATTGACGAAACCGCGGATGAAACCGCCGACGGCCAGCAGGAGGGACACCCACTGGTACGGGGTGAACAGGTAGATGGCGGCGATGGCAAAGCTCATCGTCGCCTGAAAGCGATAGGCGTTGGAACACACCGGGGCAATGTCGAAACGCAACATGGCTGACTCCATCAAAATATAATTAGACGCTAATATTACATTGGTGCAATGCAGCAAGCAAGTATTTCAAGCCACGGCTCAATGCCCGCCCAGCCAGCGCTTCTCGCCGGCCTCGACGGGAAACGGCAACCAGTTCTCCGGCGGCGGCAGCGGGCAGGTGGCGAAGGGCGTGAACGCACAGGGCGGGTTGAAGGCGCGGTTGAAATCGAGGCGAATCCTGCCGTCGGCCGCCGGGCGGGCCTTCAGGAAACGGCCGGCGCCGTAGGTTTCCCGACCGCTCGTCCGGTCGCGGAAGACGAAGAAGACCTCGCGCTCACCGACCGACATCGGCAGGAGTTCGACGCTTTGCCCATCGACTGCGAACACCGCCTTGAAGGCGACCGTCACCGGTTTCAGTTCGCCGGTGACATTGGGGACTTCCATGGTCAGCGGCGGATCGAGCGGTAGCCAGTCGGCGTCGATGCACCAGGCAGCGTTTTCCGGGAAATAGTCGACACCGGCGAACGGCTGGCGCGTCGCCCAGGCGCGGTCGCGCACACGGGCGGCAAAGCGCCCTTCGCGGTCGACGACAAAAAACGACAGGCTGTCATGCTCAATGGTATCGGGCCGGCCGTCACGGTCGGTCTGCAACGCCCTCGCCTCGCCACCGGCCGGTTGCCAGAAGACGCAAGCATCGCGGCGGATCAGATCGCCGAGATGCGCCGGCCCGGACGGCAGGCGGACAACGCAATCTTCACCGCTGCCGACCCTGCTGATTTCGTCGTCGAGCCAGAACAGGCCAACCAGGCCGAGCCAGCTGTCGGCACCGGCAAGTTCCGCATGGCGGGCCTGCCGCCATTCCTCCAGGGTCGCTTTCATTTGCTTACAATCCTTGCGTAATCTTTTTCCGCCGCTCGTCCGTTATTCAGGACAGGGTCCCTTACCGAAAGAGAGAAGAATCATGAAAAAATTCCTGTGCGCCGCGTTGATCGCGGCTACCCCACTGTTGGCCGGTGCCAGCGACATCCGCGTCGATGTCGGCAGCCTCCGCGTCCAGACCGGCGGCGTCACCGTCACCTTCGGCAGCCGCAACGACCGCGGCTACTACTGGGACGGCTACGAGTGGCGCGAACCTGGTTACTGGAAGAAGCACCACGGCCCGCGCGGCGAGAAATACTATACCGGCAGGCCGCAGGGCGTGCCGCACCAGGGCCCCGGTTTCTGCCCACCGGGCCAGGCCAAGAAGGGCAACTGCTGAACGATGGGGCGGGCCGCAAGGGCCCGCCCACTGATTTACCGCCGGCGCATCAGCCCTTGGCGAAGCGCAGGATGCCGCCCTCGCAACTGACACGAATAACGTCCTTGGCGGCGAACTTGCCTTCGAGGATGGCCTTGGCCAGTGGATTCTCGATCTGCTGCTGGATCGCACGCTTCAACGGACGGGCGCCGAAGACCGGATCGAAACCAGCCTGGGCCAGTTCGAGCAGCGCCGATTCGTCGACGACGATGCCCATTTCCAGCTGCGCCAGGCGCTTTTCCAGGTAGCCGAGCTGGATCTTGGCGATGCCGGCGATGTGCTTTTCGTCGAGCGCGTGGAAGACCACCACCTCGTCGATACGGTTGATGAATTCCGGACGGAAATAGGTTTTCACCTCGCCCATCACCGCCAGCTTGATCAACTGGTAGTCGTCGCCCTGCATCTGCTGGATCATCTGGCTGCCAAGGTTGGAGGTCATCACCACGACGGTGTTCTTGAAGTCCACCGTGCGGCCCTGGCCGTCGGTCATGCGGCCGTCGTCGAGCACCTGCAGGAGCACGTTGAAGACGTCCGGGTGCGCCTTCTCGACCTCGTCGAGCAGGATCACGCTGTACGGCTTGCGGCGCACCGCCTCGGTCAGATAGCCGCCTTCCTCGTAGCCGACGTAGCCCGGCGGCGCGCCGATCAGGCGGGCGACCGAGTGCTTCTCCATGAACTCGCTCATGTCGATGCGGATCAGGTGTTCCTCGGAATCGAACATGAACTCGGCCAGCGCCTTGCACAGTTCGGTCTTGCCGACACCGGTCGGCCCGAGGAAGAGGAAGGAGCCATAGGGCTTGTTCGGATCGGCGAGGCCGGCACGCGAGCGGCGGATGGCGTCGGCGACCAGGCGCACGGCTTCGTCCTGGCCGACGACACGGTTGTGCAGGCGCTCTTCCATCTTCAGCAGCTTGTCGCGCTCGCCCTGCATCATCTTGCTCACCGGGATGCCGGTGGCGCGGCTGACCACCTCGGCGATTTCCTCGGCGCCGACCTGCGTGCGCAGCAGCTTGTTCTTCTGCTGGCTGCCGTCGCCCTCGGCTTCGGCCTTCTTCAATTGCGCTTCAAGCTGCGGCAGCTTGCCGTACTGCAGCTCGGCGACCTTCTCCAGCTTGCCCTCGCGCTGCAGGCGGGCGATCTCGGCCTTGAGGTGGTCGATTTCCTCCTTGATCTGCGCGGAACCGAGGACGGCCGACTTCTCGGCCTTCCAGATTTCCTCGAGGTCGGAGTACTCCTTGGTCAGCCGGGCGATTTCTTCCTCGATCAGGCCGAGGCGCTTCTGCGAGGCTTCGTCCTTTTCCTTCTTGACCGCTTCGCGCTCGATCTTCAACTGGATGATGCGGCGGTCGAGCTTGTCCATGACTTCCGGCTTGGAGTCGATTTCCATCTTGATCCGGGCGGCAGCCTCGTCGATCAGGTCGATGGCCTTGTCCGGCAGGAAGCGGTCGGTGATGTAGCGATGCGAGAGTTCGGCAGCAGCGACGATGGCCGGGTCGGTGATGTCCACGCCGTGGTGCAATTCGTACTTCTCCTGCAGGCCGCGCAGGATGGCGATCGTCGATTCGACCGAAGGCTCGTCGACCAGCACTTTCTGGAAGCGGCGTTCGAGCGCGGCGTCCTTCTCGATGTATTTACGGTATTCGTCCAGCGTGGTGGCGCCGATGCAGTGCAGTTCGCCGCGCGCCAGGGCGGGCTTCAACATGTTGCCGGCGTCGATGGCGCCTTCGGCCTTGCCGGCGCCGACCATGGTGTGGATTTCGTCGATGAACAGAATGATGCGGCCTTCGTCCTGCGCCACTTCCTTCAGCACCGCCTTGAGGCGCTCCTCGAACTCGCCGCGGTACTTGGCGCCGGCGAGCAGGCCGGCCATGTCGAGCACCAGCACCTTCTTGCCCTTCAGCGTCTCCGGCACTTCGCCATTGACGATGCGCTGCGCCAGGCCTTCGACGATGGCGGTCTTGCCGACGCCCGGCTCGCCGATCAGCACCGGGTTGTTCTTGGTGCGGCGTTGCAGGATCTGGATAGCGCGACGGATTTCGTCGTCGCGGCCGATCACCGGGTCGAGCTTGCCCATCGCGGCGCGCTCGGTCAGGTCGATGCAGAATTTCTTCAGCGATTCGCGCTGGCCTTCGGCCTCCTGGGAATCGACGTTCTGGCCGCCGCGCACGGCCATGATCGCGGCTTCCAGCGCCTTCTTCTGCAGGCCGTGCTGCCTGGCGATGCGCCCGGTTTCGCCCTTGTCGTCGCACAGGGCGAGCAGGAACATCTCGCTGGCGATGAACTGATCGCCGCGTTTCTGCGCTTCCTTGTCGGTGAGGTTCAGGAGGTTGCCGAGGTCGCGGCCAACCTGGACGTCGCCGCCGTGACCTTCGACCTTGGGCAGACGGTTCAGCGCCCCTTCGAGGTCGCGCTTCAAGGCCGGCACGTTGACGCCGGCGCGCGCCAGTAGCGAGGCCGTGCCGCCGTCGTCCTGGCCGAGCAGCGCCAGCAGCAGGTGCTGCGGCTCGATGAACTGCTGGTCGTTGGCATTGGCCAGACTCTGGGCGTCGCCCAGGGCTTGCTGGAACTTGGTGGTGAATTTGTCGATACGCATGTGCTGGCTCCCGGCGGGAATCTTGGAATGACACCCAAGTGAGGGCAATCAGACAGTTTTCAAGTGAGCGGAATCGAGCACAGGATTCCCCCTATTGCCAACCCAGGATTTTGGGGTAATCTCCGCAAATCGAAAAAACCTTAGAAACATTATCAGGAGAATGCAAATGGGGGTTCGCCAATGACTTTGCGCGGCAAACTGACGGCCATGACCTTGGCCACCATCGGCGCCTTGATCATCCTTTTCGCCGTACTGCTCATCAACGGCAAGCAACGGATGATGGAAGACCGGCAGAACAAGGTTCGTAATCTGGTGGAAGTCACCCACGGCATCGCCGCACACTTCCATGCGGAAGCCCAGGCCGGTCGCCTGAGCGACGACGACGCGCGCAAGGCAGCCGCCGAAAACATCCGTGCGCTACGCTACGACGAAGTGGAATATTTCTGGATCAACGACCTGAACGACCTCATGGTCATGCACCCGATCCGGCCCGACCTGGAAGGCAAGAAACTCGACCAACTGAAGGACAAGAACGGCAAGTTCCTGTTCCGGGAATTCAACACGGTGGTCAAGACCCAGGGCGCCGGCTTCGTCGATTACCTGTGGCCCAAGCCGGGCGCTGAGGAAGGCGTACCGAAGATTTCCTACGTCATGGGCTTCAAGCCCTGGGGCTGGGTCATCGGTTCGGGCATCTACATCGACGACGTCGACACCAAGTTCCGCCAGGATGCGCTCAAGCTGCTGCTGTGGGGCGTGGCCATTGGCGGCTTCATCGCCGTCTCGCTGCTGCTGGTTACACGCAGCATCATCCGTACGCTCGGCGGCGATCCGGCGGCGGCCACGGCAATTACCCGGCGCATCGCTGCCGGTGACCTGTCTACGCCGGTCGACTGCCCGCCGGGTGAAAACCTGCTGTCCGACATCCGCGCCATGCAGGACACGCTGCGCACGATGATCACCACCATCGTCAGCAATGCCGAGCAGGTCGCCAGTTCCGCCGACCAGTTGCTGCATGCCTCCGAGGAAGTCGCCGACCGTGCCCGCCAGCAAAGCGACGCGGCCTCGTCGATGGCTGCCTCGGTCGAAGAAATGGCCGTCAGCATCGACCAGGTCAAGGAAAACGCCGGCGAAGCCCACGGCATTTCCCAGGAATCGGCCGTCATTTCCGAAGAAGGCGCAGCCGTCATTCACAGCGCCGCGACCGAGATGCGCAAGATTTCCGAGGCCGTTCAGTCCTCGTCGGAAATCGTCGAAGACCTGGGCCGCCAGTCCGACCAGATCACCTCCATCGTCAATACCATCCGCGAAATCGCCGACCAGACCAACCTGCTGGCGCTCAATGCCGCCATCGAGGCGGCGCGTGCCGGCGAACAGGGTCGCGGTTTTGCCGTGGTTGCCGACGAGGTGCGCAAGCTGGCCGAACGGACCAGCCTGTCGACCACCGAAATCGCCGAAATGGTCAGCAAGATCCAGAACGGTACGCGCAGCGCCGTCGGCAGCATGCAGTCCGGCGTCGCCAAGGTTGGCAAGGGCGTCGAACTGGCAAACCAGGCCGGCGATTCGATCGAGCGTATCCGCGACGGGGCCCAGCGCGTCACTTTCGTGGTCAATGGCATTTCCGACTCGATTTCCGAACAGAGTCATGCCAGCAACGACATCGCCCAGAAACTCGAAACCATCGCCCAGATGTCCGAGGAAAGCGCGATTGCCGTGCGCCACACCGCCGATGCGGCGCGTCGCCTGCATCAGCTATCCGGCGAACTGCATGAGGCGGTTGCCCGCTTCAAGACCTGAGCGGATTCCTTACCAGGAAAGAACAGGGGCGCCGCGGCGCCCCTTTCTTATTTCTGCCAGCGCGCTGCCGCGCTGTCGTCGGTCTCCCGGGCATCGACCCAGCGCCCGCCGTCCGGCGTCGCTTCCTTCTTCCAGAACGGCGCCCTCGTCTTCAGGTAGTCCATGATGAACTCGCAGGCGGCGAAGGCTTCGCCGCGATGCGCGCTGGTCACCGCCACGAGCACGATCTGGTCGCAGGGCTTGAGCGGTCCGACGCGGTGGATCACCAGCGCGTCGTAGATATCCCAGCGCGACCGGGCTTCAGCGACGATTTCCTCAAGCGCTTTCTCGGTCATCCCCGGGTAATGCTCGAGCGTCATTTCCGAAACGCTGGCCCCGTCGTTGATGTCGCGCACCAGGCCGAGGAAGGAAGCGAGCGCCCCGACCCGCGGATCGGCCGCACGCAAGGCGCTCAGTTCGGCACCGACATCGAAATCCGCTTGCTGGACGCGTACGCTCATGATCAGGCGACCTCGCGCGCTTCTTCGAAACGAAGCTTGGGATACTTTTCCTTGACCATGTTCAGGTAGACATTGTTCGGGGCCAGGTAAACCGGGTCGTCGGCGCCGTCGAGCGCGACGTTGGCGCTGTAGCGTTCCGACAACTGCTTGAGTTCGCCGGCGTCGCCATGAATCCAGCGGGCCGTCGAACAATTGTAGCTTTCGAAAATGACCTGCACGCCGTATTCGTTTTCGAGGCGGCTGGCGACCACGTCGAACTGCAGCGTGCCGACCGCCCCGAGAATCAGGTCGGTGCCGGACAGCGGACGGAACAACTGGGTCGCCCCCTCTTCCGCCAGCTGCTGCAGGCCCTTCTGCAATTGCTTGATCTTCAGCGGATTGGCGATGCGGGCGAGGCGGAAGTGTTCCGGCGCGAACGACGGGATGCCGGTGAAGCGCAGGTCCTCGCCTTCGGTGAAGGTCTCGCCGAGACGGATCGAGCCGTGGTTGGGAATACCGATGATGTCGCCCGACCAGGCTTCGTCGGCGGTCGACCGGTCGCGCGCCATGAAGGTGATGGCGTTGTTGATCGACAGGGTCTTGCCGGTGGCCACCTGCTTGACCTTCATGCCCCGGTCGAAGCGACCCGAGCAGACGCGCAGGAAGGCGATGCGGTCGCGGTGCTTGGGGTCCATGTTGGCCTGGATCTTGAACACGAAGCCGGAGAACTTGGGCTCGAAGGCATCCACCGTGCGGCTCACCGCGGGCCGCGCCTTGGGTGCCGGCGACAGGTCCACGACGGCGTCGAGCAGGCTCTGCACGCCGAAGTTGTTGACCGCCGAGCCGAAGAACACCGGGCACTGCTTGCCCGACAGGTAGGCTTCGGCGTCGAAGGGATGCGACGCACCGCGCACCAGCTCGATGTCGCTGCGCAGTTCGTCGGCCTGGCTGCCGATCAGTTCATCCAGGCGCGGATTGTCCAGCCCCTTGATCATTTCGGCCGTGCCCTTCTCGGCCTGCGGATCGAAGAAGGCGATGGTGTCGTCGTAGAGATGATAGACGCCGCGGAAACGCTTGCCCATGCCGATCGGCCAGGTCATCGGCGCGCACTGGATGCCGAGCACCGACTCGATTTCGTCGAGCAGGTCGATCGGCTCCTTGCCTTCGCGGTCAAGCTTGTTGATGAAGGTCAGGATCGGCGTGTCGCGCATGCGGCAGACGTTCAGGAGCTTGATCGTCTGCGCTTCGACGCCGTTGACCGAGTCGATGACCATGACCGCCGAGTCGACGGCGGTCAGCGTGCGGTAGGTGTCTTCCGAGAAGTCCTCGTGGCCCGGCGTGTCGAGCAGGTTGACCATGCATTCGCGGTAGGGGAACTGCATCACCGACGAGGTCACCGAGATGCCGCGCTGCTTTTCCAGCTCCATCCAGTCCGAGGTGGCGTGGCGCGACGCCTTGCGCGCCCGCACTTCGCCGGCCACCTGGATGGCGCCGCCGAACCACAGCAGCTTTTCGGTCAGCGTCGTTTTACCGGCGTCGGGGTGGGAAATGATCGCAAAAGTGCGGCGGCGGGAGATTTCTTCGTCGAGCTGGCTCACGGGTATCCGGATACGTCAGGTAAAGGGCGGCATTATACCTGCCCGCCATCGTGCCCCGAATTGATGATCCGGATCATGGACGGACTTTGTATTACTAAAGTAATATCCACACCTAGTATCGGAAAAAATCGTTCAAGTCGCCCCAAAACTGGATATTCCTTGCCGCTTCGCCTTTTCGCCCTCCTCGGACTGACCCTCGCCCTGCTCTCTCCGGTACGTGCGCAAACTCCGTCATTCCAGGAAATCTTCGAACAGCAGGCGACGGTCATGCTGCTCATCGATCCGAAAAGCGGGGAAATCGTCGATGCCAACCCGGCGGCCAGCCGTTTCTATGGTTACGAGCGCGACAAACTGCGGCAGATGTCGATCCAGCAGATCAACACCTTCACCGACGAGCAAGTGGCCGAAGAACGCCGTCTGGCCGAAACCGAGGGGCGTAACTATTTCATTTTCCGGCATCAGCTGGCCGACGACACCATCCGCACCGTCGAGGTATTCAGCCGCCCCTACGTTTTCGACGGCCGCCGCCTGCTCTTCTCGGTCGTTCACGACATCACCCCGGGCCGCAACGCCAGCCAGGACCTCTGGTACTACCAGCAACGCCTGGAGGAAATGGTCGACCTGCAGACGGCTCACATCGAACAGCGCAGCCGCCTGATCATCGGCGTGCTTGGCCTGGCCTTCCTGCTCGTCTCGGCCATCGCCATCGCCCTGCTGGTCGACATCCGTAAACGCAAGCGCCTCGAAGCCGAGGTCGCCAAACACACCGGGCACCTGGAAGCGCTGGTCGAGGAACGCACCGCCGCCCTGTCGAAAGCCAAGGAGAGCGCGGAATCGGCCAGTCGCGCGAAAAGCACCTTCCTGGCCAACATGAGCCACGAACTGCGCACGCCGATGAACGCGATCATGGGCATGACCGGCCTGGCCCTGCGCCAGTCGCCGCCGGCCGGCCTGCAGCAGCAGTTGAAGAAGATCGAGCAGGCCTCGCAACACCTGCTGGCGGTGATCAACGACATCCTGGACATTTCCAAGATCGAGGCCGGCCACCTGGAACTGGAACGCATCGACTTCCGCCTGGGGGCGGTGACCGAAAACCTGCACAGCCTGCTCGCCCAGCGCGCCGGCGAAAAGGGCCTGAAACTGGAGATCGACCTGCCGCCCGCCTTGTCGTCGCTATGCCTGTGCGGCGACCCGGTCCGGCTCGGGCAGATCCTGCTGAACCTGATGATCAACGCGATCAAGTTCACCGACCAGGGCAAGGTCGGACTGCAGATCAGCGAGATCCGCGCCGACGACCACTCGGTCTGCCTGGCTTTCGAGATCAGCGACAGCGGCATCGGCATCAGCGAAGCCGACCAGCGCCGACTGTTCAATGCCTTCGAGCAGGCCGACAACTCGATGAGCCGCAAGTACGGCGGCACCGGTCTGGGACTGGCGATCAGCAAGCACCTGGTGCAATTGATGGGCGGCGAGATCGGGATGCGCAGCGAACTTGGCCAGGGCAGCACCTTCTGGTTCCGTCTCTGCCTGGAAAAATGCGCGACGCCGGCCAATCCGGCTGCCGACGCCGACAGCGCGCTGATGCTGCAGCGGGACTTTGCCGGTACGCGCATCCTGCTGGCCGAGGACGAACCGATCAATCAGGAAGTCTCGCTCGGCCTGCTGGAAGACGTCGGCCTCAAGGTCGACATCGCCGAGGACGGCGAACAGGCTGTGGCGATGGCCAGCAGCAACGACTACGCGCTGATCCTGATGGACATGCAGATGCCGAAGATGAACGGCATCGACGCCACACGCGCCATCCGTGCCCTGCCCGCCTACGAATCGACACCGATCCTGGCGATGACGGCCAACGCCTTCCTCGAGGACCGCCAGCAGTGTCTGGCGGTGGGCATGAACGAGCACCTGACCAAGCCGGTCGATCCCGACCGCCTGTTCGCCACCATCCACAAGTGGCTGCAGGCAGGCCGGCGTCAACGGTAGGCGGCAAACACCCGGGCGTTGCGTTCGCCCTGCACCAGCAGCACGTCGTAAGGATCGCGCCGGCCGCCGTAAGCCGGGCCGTCCATCCCCGGCGAACCGACCGGCATGCCGGGCACGGCCAGACCGATGGCCTTGGGCTTTTCCGCCAGTAGCCGGCGGATTTCCCGCGCCGGCACATGGCCTTCGAGCAGGTAGCCGCCGACCCGTGCGGTGTGGCACGAGGCGTAGCGCGCCGGCATGCCCAGGCGTTTCCGGGCCGCGTCGAGATCGTCGACTTCGTGGGCAATCACCGCGAAACCCTCGTTTTCCAGATGCGTGATCCAGTCCTTGCAGCAACCGCAATACGGGCTTTTCCAGACCTCGACCTGCTGCCGCTGCGGCGGTGCGGCCAGCGCCGCGAACGGCAGCAGCAAGGCGGCCTGCAGCAACCGGCGGCGCAATTGACGCTCAGTGGTGGCCGGCATGAGCATTCTCCTTCTTCACCGTGGTCCGTGCGCTCATCGGCTTCTGGCCGGGCCAGCCCACGTTGAGCAGCACGCGGTCCCCCGGGTTGATCACGCCCTGCCCCTGCAACTGGTCGGCGGCGGCCGGCTTGAGTTCGATCTCGCGCTTGCTCGAACCGGTCAGGATCGTCAGCTTGCCGGCGGCGCCGGCGGTCGCCACCGGCTTGCCGTGGTCGCTGACATGAACGGTCACGGTCTCGCCTTTGCCAACGATCTCGAATTGCGCATGACCGGCGTCGAGGACGAAACCGCCGTGCATGGACTTGCCGTGGTCTTCGTGGGCGATGGCCGGCGAGGCGGCAAGGAGGACGGCCAGGCCGAGGGTGGAAATCAGGGTTTTCATGGAATATCTCCTGGTTGATGAATCAGAGTGCTTCGCTGAAGGAATCGCGCTGCAGGCGTTCGGCCGGCTTGCGGCCGAAACGCCAGAACAGCGCGGGGGTGATGAAGGTGTCGAGCAGGGTCGCGCCGACCAGCCCGGAAAAGATGACCACGGCGACCGGATGCAGGATTTCGGTGCCCGGCTGGTCGGCCTCGAACAGCAGCGGCGCCAGCGCAAAAGCCGCCACCAGCGCGGTCATCAGCACCGGCGTCAGGCGTTCCAGGGCGCCGCGGACGATCATCGCCGGGTCGAACTGCTCGCCCTCGAAACGCATCAGGTTCAGCCAGTGGCTGACCTTGAGGATGCCGTTGCGGGTGGCGATGCCGGCCAGCGTGATGAAGCCGATCAGCGCCGCGATCGACAGCGGCTGCCCGGACACCCACAGGCCGAACACCGCGCCGACCAGCGCCAGCGGCACGTTGGCCATGATCAGGCCGGCCAGCAGCGCCGAACGGTAGCGGGCGTAGAGGACCATGAAGATCAGCAGGGCCGAGCCGACGGCGAGCACGGCGATCAGCCGCGCCGCTTCCTCCTGCGCCTGGAACTGGCCGCCGAGGGTGATGAAATAGCCTTCGGGCAACGGCAGTTCGCCGGTCACCGCGCGGATGTCGGCGACCACCTCGGACAGCGCCCGACCCTGGGCGTTGAGCGAAATGACGATGCGCCGCCGGCCGTCGTCGCGCACCACCTGGTTCGGCCCGTCGCTTTCCTCGATGCTCGCCAGGCGTGACAGGGGCACGGCGCCGAGTGGCGTGTCGATCAACAGGCTGGCCAGCCCGTCCGGCGCCCGCTCGCGCTCGGGCAGGCGCAGCAGCAGGTCGAAACGGCGGTTGCCGTCGATGATCTGGGTGACTTTTTCGCCATCGACCAGCATCTGCAGGCGGCGCAGCAATTCACCCGGCGACAGCCCGTGCTGCGCGACGGCGGCGAAATCGACCTGCACCTTGACCTGCGGCGCCAGCACCTGCTTCTCGATTTCCAGGTCGGCGACACCGGGAATGCCGGCCAACTGACGCTGCAGCGTGGCGGCACTGGCGCGCAGGATATCCAGATCGTCGCCGAAGATCTTGATCGCCACCTGGGCGCGCACGCCCGACAGCATGTGGTCGATGCGGTGCGAGATCGGCTGGCCGAGGTTGAGACTGCCGGGCAGGTCCTTGAGCCGCTGCCGGATTTCGGCATTGATCGCCTCGCGGTCGCGGCCGCCGGGCTTCAGGCGGATTTCCAGCTCGGACACATAAACGCCTTCGGCATGCTCGTCGAGCTCGGCCCGCCCGGAGCGGCGGCCGATGTGCTCGATTTCCGGCACCCCCAGCAGCAGGCGCTCGGCCTGACTGGCGACGCGGACCGACTCGGCCAGGGTGACGCCGGGATTGAGGCGCAGCGTCACCGTCATCGACCCCTCGTTGAACGGCGGCAGGAAGGTCGTCGGGAAGAACGGCACGCTGGCCGCCGCCGCGATCACCGCCGCCGCGGTCAGCCCGAGCGGCAATCCGGGCGCCGCCAGGACCCGCCGCAACAGGGGGTCGTAATGGCGCTTCAGCCAGGCGACCAGGCGGGTATCGCCATGCTGGCTGGCGGCCAGTCTGGGCAGCAGGTAGTAGGACAGGATCGGCGTCACCGTCACCGAGACCAGCAGTGAAGCCAGGATGGAGACGATGTAGGCGATGCCGAGCGGCACGAACAGCCGCCCCTCGATACCCGGCAGGGCAAACAGCGGGACGAAGACCAGCGCGATGATCAGCGTCGCATAGACGATGGCCGAGCGCACTTCGAGCGAAGCGGCGATGACCAGTTCGCGCAACTTGAAATCCTCGCCGCGCGCCACCGCCGAGCGCAGACGGCGGAGGATGTTCTCGACATCGACCACCGCGTCGTCGACCAGTTCGCCGATGGCGATGGCCAGCCCGCCCAGCGTCATCGTGTTGATCGACAACCCAAGCCACTTGAAGACCAGTACGGCGACCAGGATGGACAGCGGGATCGCGGTCAGCGAAATGAGCATGGCGCGCAGGTTGCCGAGGAAGAAGAACAGCACCGCCGCCACCAGACAGGCAGCGAGCAGCAGCTTGGCCTGCAGGTTGTCGATCGAGGCCTGGATGAAATCGGCCTGGCGGAAGATCACTTCCGGCGCCAGCACACCAGCCGGCATGCCGCGGGTGATGCCGTCGAGCGCCGCCTCGAGGCGCCGGGTCAGGTCGACGGTATCGGCCGTCGGCTGTTTCTGGATGCTGAGGATGACCGCCGGCGCGCCGTTGAAACCGGCGTCGCCGCGTTTCACGGCCGGCGCGAAGCCGACCTGCGCGACCTGGCGGAGCAGCACCGGCTGGCCGGCACGCGCCGTGACCGCCAGGTTCTGCAGGTGGTCGAGGCTGGCCGAACGGCCCAGATGGCGGATCAGATATTCGCGGCCGTTGATTTCGAGGAAGCCGCCAGAGGTATTCGCGGCGTGACCGCGCAAGGCGTTTTCCAGCATCTCCAGGCTGACGCCGAGCTCGGCCATGCGCGCACCGTCCGGCTGCACCTGGAACTGCCGGACCTCGCCGCCGATGGGAATAACCTGGGCGACGCCCGGTTCGGCCATCAGGCGCGGGCGCAATACCCAGTCGGCGTACTCGCGCGCGCGCATGGCATCGCCCTGCGCCGGATCGAGCGGGATCGCCAGCATCATCACCTCGCCCATGATCGACGACACCGGCCCCATGTGCGGCACGACGCCCGGCGGCAGGCTGCCCTGCAAGGCGGTCAGGCGTTCGGCGACCATCTGCCGGGCGCGATACAGCTCGGTATCCCAGTCGAAGGAAATATAGACAATGGACAGACCGGCCGCCGACACCGAACGCACACCGGACACGCCGGGCAGCCCGTTGAGCGTCGTCTCCAGCGGGAAGCTGACCAGTTGCTCGACCTCTTCCGGGGCCATGCCGCCGGCCTCGGTCATCAGCGTCACGGTCGGCTTGTTGAGGTCGGGGAAGACATCGACCGGCAGGCGCTGCGCCTCGAAGGCACCGTAAGCCATCAGGATCAGCGCCACCGCCAGTACCGGCAGGCGGGCTGAGAGGCTCTTGTTCAATAACCACTGGAACATGGCGACCTCAGCGAATCTGGTTGATCAGGCTGGCACCGTCGACGACCACGCGGTCGCCATCGGCCAGACCATCGACGACCAGCACCCGGGCGCCATCGAGCACTTCGCTGCGGATCGCTTTCGGGGTGAAGCGCTCGGGCGCCGTCTTGACCCAGACCATGGCCTCATTGGCCGGACTGCGTACCACCGCCTGCCTGGGCACGGCCCAGCCCCGGACCTGGCCGCGCAACTCGACCTGCACGCTGAGCGTCTGACCGAGAGGCAGGCGCAAGCCCAGGCCGTCGCCGCGCCGACCGAACAACAGCGGCAAGGCCTGTTCGCGCAGCCGCTGGCCGGCACCGAGGAAATCGAGCGCCAGGCTGTCACCGCCGGCCGCGACGCTGGCGCCGACGATGTCGGCCGCCGGCAGCGCCGAATAACTCAGGGCTTCGACGTGCAGGCTGTCCGGATCGACGATCTCGAACACCGTCTCGCCAGCCGCCACCATCTGCCCCGGCACTGCATGCACGGCAGCGACGACGCCGCTCAGCGGCGCCCGTAGCGCCTCGCGCCCGGACAGGCCGCCGCCGATGGCGGCAATGCGCGCACCGAGACTGCCCAGTTCGCTCTGCGCCGCGTCGATCTCGCGCGCCGGCACGGTGTCGGCGAGTTCCTGCAGACGCGCCAGCCGCCGTTCAGCCAGCGCGTGCGCCGCCTTCAGCTCGGCCAGCTGGGCGGCCTGGCCGGCACGCTCGATCTGGCCGCTGGCCGGCGTCAGCCAGGCGAGCACGGCGCCCTTGCGCACCTTGCTGCCCGGTAAAGGCACGCCATCGGCCGGCGCGTCGATGCGCCCGGCCTGCATGGTGTTCACCTGACCGCCATGACGCGGATCGACGATCACCCGCCCGTTCAGTTCCAGCCCGCGTGGCTGTTCGCCGGCACTGACCGGCAGCGTACGCACGCCGATCAGGCGTTGTGCCGCCTTGGGCAGGAAAACCACGCCGTCCGGCTGGCGCTGCGGCGTGTTGCCGAGATTGGGCAGCGCCGCCTTTTCATCGCCATGATCGTGGCCTTCGTGGGCCAAGACTGGAGAACTGGCCAGCACGGCCAGGGCAAGGGCAAAGAGATGCGGCTTCATGCTTGTACTCCCCGGCGGCGACGATAAAACCAGACACTGCCGATCAGACCGAAGGCCGCCAGCAAGCCGCCCCCCAGCCAGGGTGAAAGCTGCCAGCCGGCTGCCGGCATCGGTGCCGCCGCATCGACGATCAGCTCGCCGCTGAGCAGGTCGGCCTCGTCGCCGGCCAGCAGGGTGAAGGACAGGAGGTGTTCGCCGGGCTGGCGCAGCGGCGTCAGCCAGTCGGCGTCGGCGATCAGGTAATCGCCCTCGGCGGGGCGGAAAACCGCCTGGATTTCGCGCCCGGCCAGTTCGAGGCCCAGGCTGGCGTCAAGCACCGGCGCGTTGTCCGGGGCCGTATCGACATGCAGGATCAGGCCGGCGGTATCGAGCCGGCCGACGATTTCAAACAGTTCGCTCTCGGCGACCACGACCGGCAGCGGCGCCGGGGTTTCGGCCGCCATCGCCGGCAGGGCGGCACAGGCAAGCAACAGGGCAAATAAGTGTCTTTTCATGATCGTCTCGTTCATTCGGGGAGCAGGCCCAGCGCCTGGCGCCGGGCGGACAGGCTGGCCGCCAGTTGCAGGCGGGCCTGGTGCAGCTTGCGTTCGGCAACGAAGGCCTCGTGCTCGATGCGCAAGCGGGTCGGCAGGTCGGTCTCGCCCAGGCGGAAGGATTTGTCGAACAGGCGCAGGTTTTCGCTGGCCAGGCGGAAGCCTTTCTCGGCGGCGGCCAGCCGGGTCTGCGCCAGGGCGACCTGGCGGGCAGCCAGCGCGGCCGCCTGCTGCAGCCGTTCGCGCTCGCGCTGGGCAGCGATCTCGGCCTCGGTCCGGCCGGCACTGGCTTCAGCCACGGCCTGATCGTGGCGGGCGCCGGCCGACAGCGGAATGCGCACGCCCAGCGCCCAGCTCTGATCGCGCTGTGCACCGCGGGCATCGCGCTCCTGGCGGGTGGCGACAGTGATTTCCGGCGGCGGTCGGTTGCGGGTCCGGGCCAACACCTGCTGCTGGCGCGCCTGCTCGGCGACGGCCTGCAGCCAGCGCACTTGCGGGTGGCGGTCGAGCCAGTCGTCGTCGGGCGTCTCGGCCGGCGGCATTTCGCCGGCTGCCGCGACATCGGCGGGCGCCTTGCCGGTCAGCGCCTGCAAATCGCCGGCAGCCAGCGCGTGCGCCCCGCTGGCCTCGGCCAGTTCGGCTTCGGCCACAGCCACGGCCAGTTCGGCCTGATGCAGATCGCTGCGTGCCAGATCGCCGGCCTTGACCCGACGGCCGACATCGTCGCGCAGACGCTCGGCGGCCGCCAGCCGCCCTTCGGCCAGCAACTGCGACTCGCGGGCCAGCTGCCAGTCCCACCAGGCGGTGCGCAAGCTGCCGGCAAGTTGCCATTGCTGGCTGGCCAGCCGGGCGTCGAGCAAGGCGGCTTCGGCTCCGGCCAGCCCCTGGCTGGCACGACGCTCGCCGGGCAGCCACAAGGGTATGGCCAGACCAAGCTCGACTTCGGCGGCGCCGGTGTCGCGATTGAAGCGGTCGCTACGCCCGCCCAGCTCGACCGCTGCCGATTCGGGCGTCCACGCGCTGGCCGCCGCGCGGCGGGCGGCCACGGCCTGCTGGTGCTCGGCCTGCGCCGCCGCAGCGGGCTGGCGCGCCCAGGCATCGGCAAAGGCGCGGGCCAGGTTTTCGGCGTGGACCGGCGGGGCCAGGACCACGGAACAAAGTATCCACAAGGGAAAGCGCGGGAAAATGCGCATCAGGTTTCTCCGACTGATGAAGGATCAGTCGGCGGCACGCCGCGATAGCCCGGTCAGACCGGATTACGGAAACGGAACGTTCAGCCGCCGACGCTCAGGCGGAGAAATGTCTGGGAGGTCGTTCGAGCCCGGCGGGGACGCGCGAGGCGAATTCACGGTCGCCGCGATCGAGCAGCGACGAGGCACCGGGCGACAGCACCGGCATCGGCGCGACTTGCTGCACGGCAAGATGGCCGAGGATGTGCCCGGGGCAGCAGTGGTGCAGCGTCTCGGCGCAGTCTTCGTCGGACGCTGTATGGGTCGCGCAGTCCTCGCAGGGCATTTCGTGCATTGCGTGCGCATCGTGCCCGTCGGCCGAATGTCCGTGGTGCATGTCGACCGCGGCCACCTCGGCCGGCATGCCGCCAGCCGCCTGCCAGCCGAAACCGGGTGCGAGCACGGTCAGCAGCATGATCAGGACGAGGAATCGGGAAAACAGCATGGACATGGGCAGCAACTATAGACGAGTTTCAGACAGGACGGAACCACGAGAAGTTTCACGCCACACTGTCATTATCGATCTATGACCTTTGTGATATTGTTTCCACATACATACGGATGAAGCCAGCATGCCGTGAACCTGCCAGACGAGAAGACCGTTCCACTGCGCAAAAGCCTGCGGGTCAGGGTTGGCCTGCTGGTTGCGGGAGCAGTGTTGCTTGTCGCAGCCGGTTTTCTCTCGCTGGCGCTCGGTCCGCTGGCCGAACGCGTTGCCGCCACCGATTTCGCCAGCGCCAGCACGCGCCTTGAAGCGCGCCTCGACCTGAGCCTGACCCCGGCCGCCAACGCGCTGGAAATGGCCGCCGGCTGGCTGAGCGACGCCCCACCCAGAGTCGACGACCTGGCGACTTTCAACCGTCTGTTCGAACCCATCCTGCAGGCACAGCCCAAAGCCACTTCCATCGTCGCTGGCGACAGCGACGGTCACGGCTGGATGTTGCTGCAACTTGCCGACGGCGGCTGGCGCAACCGGCTCACCGACCTGCCACGCTGGGGGCAGCGGCATCGCTTCGTCGACCGCGACGCCAGCGGCCAGGTTCGCGAATACTGGGAAACCCTCGACTACGACCCGCGCCGGCGCAGCTGGTACGAAGCGGCCATGCTCGGCAGCGGCACCCGCTGGACCGCCCCCTACACTTTCTACACCACCGGCGACCCGGGCATCACCGCGACCCGCCGGATCAGGCTCGACGACGAGCGGACGCTGGTTATCGGCATCGACCTGATGCTGCGCGATCTGTCGCTGACCACGATGCAAGAGAAGGTCGGACAGAACGGTCTGGCCCTGGTCCTGACCGACGATCTGCGCACCCTGGCCCTGCCCGCCGCACCGTCCGGCACGCAAACCGGGGAATGGCTCAAACATGCCCTGCAACCGCATACGGCGCTCGGCCTGCCGGTACTCGACCGGGCCGTTGCCGAATGGCTGCGCAATCCGGATGCCCGCGTCCACCGGATTGCCGTCAACGGGACCGACTGGTTCGCGCGCATTGCCGGCTACCCCTTGGGCGACAGCCGACTGCTGCTGGTCACCCTGGCGCCGTCCAGCGATTTCGTCCCGGACTGGCTGCCGGCCGGCAGCATCGTCGGCGGCGGTCTGCTGGTCATGCTGGTGCTCGCCACCTGGGTCGTCCGCCAGCAGGCGCGGCGCATCGCCCGCCCGCTTGAGGAACTGGCGAAGGCCAGCAGCCGCATCGGCCAGCTCGACTTCGCCGCACCGCCCCTGCCGGCCAGCCCGATCCGGGAAATCCGGCAACTGGCCAACGCCCACGAGGAAATGCGCCGATTGCTGCAGGAAAAGATCGCCGCCCTGCACGAGGCCGAGGAAAAAATCCGCGACCGCGAGGCCTACAACAAGGTGCTCTTCCTCGGCTCGCGCATCCCGCTCGTGGTGCTCGACCCGCAAAGCGGCCGCTTCATCGACTGCAACCAGGCAGCGGCCGACATCTACCGCCTGGGCCAGCGGGAAAACGTCATCGGTCTGGGCATCCGCGACGTCTCGGCCCCCTACCAGCCGGACGGCATGCTCAGTCATCTCGCCTGCGAGGAAAAGGTCCGCCAGGTCATCGAGCGCGGCCCGCAGGTCTTCGAATGGCGCCACCGCCGCCCGGACGGCGAACACTGGGACGCCGAAGTCCATCTCATGCCCTTCCACCACGGCGACCATCTGCTGCTGCAATTCAGCCTGCAGGACATCACCGATCGCAAGCAGGCGGCACAGGCCCTTGAACAACTGGCGCTCTACGATCCGCTGACCGAACTGCCCAACCGCGCCCTCTTCCTCGACCGCCTGCTGCAGTCGATCGGCCAGGCGCTGCGCAACGACAGCCGGCTCGCCGTCCTCTTCCTCGATCTCGACCGATTCAAGGAAGTGAACGACACCCAGGGGCATGAAATCGGCGATGCCGTACTGCGCGAAGTCGCCAACCGTTTCCGCCTGGTCCTGCGCCATAACGAGTTGCTGGCCCGCCTGGGCGGCGACGAATTCGCCGTGGTGTCGACGGCCACCGATCATGCCGGCGCAACCTTCATCGCCGAACGCCTGGGCCAGACCCTGAACGAGCCGCTGACCAGTAGCGGGCATACCTTCTCGCTCGGTGTCAGCATCGGCATCGCCATCTTCCCGAACGACGGCGCGACGCCCGACGAATTGCTGCGCAATGCCGACATCGCCATGTACCGGGCCAAGAGCAGCCCGCAGCGCTACATGTTCTACAACGCCGACATGAGCAGCGGCCTGGCCGAGCGCATCGCCCTCGCCCGCGACCTGAAAACCGCACTGCAGGCCGACGACGGGCAGTTGTCGCTGGTCTTCCAGCCGCAGTTCGACCTGGCCACCCAGGCGCTGATCGGCGCCGAAGCGCTGATGCGCTGGCAACATCCGCAACACGGCCCGATCAGCCCCGGCGTCTTCATCCCGATTGCCGAAGAACGCGGCATGATGCTGATGATCTGCCACTGGGTCATCGACGCCGCCTGCCGGCAACTGCTTGCCTGGCAATCGGCCGGCGCACGTTTCCCGGGACGCATGGCGATCAACATCGCCGCCCAGCAGATGGAGGATGCGGCCTTCCCGCAATGGGTCGAAACGCGCGTGCGCAGCTTCGGACTGTCGCCCGAACTGTTTGAACTGGAACTGACCGAAAGCGGCATGATGCGCAACATCGACCTGGCCATCGAGCTCGCCGGGCAACTCAGCGACGCCGGCTTCACGCTGGCGATCGACGATTTCGGCACCGGCTATTCGTCGCTGGCCTACCTCAAGCAACTGCCGGCGGACAAACTGAAGATCGACCAGTCCTTCGTCCGCAACATGCAGGACCACCCGAACGACCACGCCATCGTCGCCACCATCGTCGCCATGGGCCGCACGCTGGGCATGAGCACCATCGCCGAAGGGATAGAAAGCGACGAACAGGCGGCGGCGCTACGCCGGCTCGGTTGCCAGGAAGGCCAGGGCTACCAGTTCGGCCGCCCGGAAAGCCCCGAGACTTTCGCCAGCCGCTGGCTGGGCTGATTCGGCAGCAACGACGTTACACCGCGACCAGCGTCTGCCTTCCGTACCACTCGTCGCCGGCGGCCAGTTGTTGCGCCGTATCGGCGGCGGCCGCCTCGACGCAAAGCATGTGGCGCCAGCCGTCGGCCGGCATGTCGGCGAGCGCTGCGCATTTTTCCACCCACGGGTTCCAGACGACGACATCGGGGAAGCCCTGTTGCTGGATGCCCAGGCTGAGATTGCCGGCGCGCAGCATTTGCGGGCGGCGGACCTGGCGATAGACACGGTCGGTTTCGGCTTCGACCAGCAGCTCGGTGCCGGTCTCGCGGACGACCTTGCCGCCGTTGGCGGCATCCCGGTAATCGTGGCCGTGCAGGCCTTCAAGGGCGACATCCTCGACCTGGATCGTGCGCAGATAGGTGTGCAGGGCGGCGGTGAATTCGAACTCGCGCGCGCCGGTATTGACCACGCACAGTTCGAGGTCGATGCGGTCGGCTTCGATCATCAGCGTCAGTTCGAGGCGGAAGGCGTGCGGCCACAGCGCGCGGGTGGTCTCGTCGTCGCCGGTTTCGAACGTGACCAAGGCGTAATCGTCGCCGCTGCGGCGGGCGCTGACCTGCCATTCGCGGGTACGCACAAAACCGTGTTTGGGCAGTTCGCCACGGTCGGAAAATTGCGGGAAGCAGACCGGGATACCGCCACGGATGGCAACGCTGCCATCGAATACGGCTCGCGGCGACAGGTAGAGGCGCTCGCGGCCGTCGGGCGTGATCCACGACAGGACCTGGGCGCCGAGCCGGCTGACGACGGCGCTGCTGCCTTGCGGACCGATCAGGCGCAGGGCCGGAATGCCATGGAATTCGATTTCTTCAATGCCGGGTTTCATTGGACTTGGGTATCTCGTAGAGGTTGGGACGCAGGTGCAACAGCTCGACTTCGTGGCCGAGCAGGATGACGCTGCCGCGTCGGCGGTTGTCGCCGTTATCGCTGTATTCGAACTCGAAACTGCGGCGCAGGCACAGGTGGCCGTCGTCGTTGCGGGCCAGGCCGCGCAACCGGCCGACCACGGTGTCGTCGAGGAGTTGCAGGCCCTCGCCGGCACACGCCGCCTGCGCGGCGCGGGTACCGATCTCGCGGGCCTTCAGCGAATCCAGCCAGAACCAGATCAAGGCCGCGACGACGAGGATGAAAATGCTTTCGTATATGGGCATGGCGGCGAAGTATACTGCCTGCCATGCTCAGTTACCGCCATGCCTATCACGCCGGCAACCACGCCGACGTACTCAAACACCTGATCCTGCTGCAGATCGCCCAGTACATGGGCGAAAAACCTGCGCCCTTCTGGATCATCGACACCCACGCCGGCGCCGGCCGCTACGCGCTCGACTCCGCCCACGCCAGCAAGCTGGCCGAATGGCGCGACGGCGTCGGCCGCCTGTGGGACGCCAGCGGCCTGCCGCCGGCTGCCGCCGATTACCTCGACTTCGTGCGCATGCTCAACCCGGACGGCCAGTTGAGGCACTACCCGGGCTCGCCCTGGCTGGCCCGCCAGCTGCTGCGCGAATCCGACCGCCTGCGCCTGTACGAGATGCACAGCAGCGACAGCAAGCTGCTGCAGGAATGTTTCCGCGGCGCCGGCCGTCAGGTCAGCATCACCGAGGGCGACGGCTTTGCTGGCCTGAAGGCGCTGCTACCCCCGCCACCGCGCCGCGCGCTGGTGCTGATCGATCCATCGTACGAAACGCGCGACGACTACGCCAACGTGATCAAGGGGCTGCAGGAAGCGCTGAAGCGTTTTCCGACCGGCACCTACGCGCTGTGGTACCCGATGCTGATCAAGCCGGAGTCTCGCCAGCTGCCGGATCGGCTCAAGCGCCTGGGCGCCGCCAACTGGCTGAACGCCACGCTCGAGGTCAAGGCCGCACCGCGCGACGGTTTCGGCATGTACGGCAGCGGCATGTTCATCATCAACCCGCCGTGGACGCTTGAAAAAACCCTGCACGAAACCCTGCCGCCGCTGGCCGCACTGCTGGCCCAGGGGCCTGGTGCCCGATACACGCTGGAGAGCCAGTCGAGCTGATCGACACACGCTGGGGCGCTGGCGGCAACGCTATCACGAAGGTAATATGCACGCATAAATCAAACGATGCGGGCGGAGATGATGATGGGTTTCAAGCGGATTGCCTCGATGTCGCTCTTGCTGTTCGTCACCCAGGCATTGCCGGTGGCGGCACAGGATCAACCGCTGACCATCGCCATCACCGATTCGGCACCGCCTTTCGCCTACCGCGACGAACAGGGCAACCTCAAGGGTTTCAACGTCGATCTGGTCAATGCCTTGTGCCAGCAGTTGCAACGTAAATGCACGCTGGAAGTCCTGCGTTTCCCGGAAGTCATTGCTGCCGTCAGCAGCAGCCGCTTCGATCTCGGCGTCGCCAACACGCTGCGCACCCCGGAACGCGACAAACTGGTCCGCTTCAGCCGCGTCATCTGGCGCTCCACCTCCAGCCTGATCGGCCTGCGCGAACTCGGCGGTGCCCAGCGCAACACCTTGCTGGCCCAGGAACAAACCTGCGCCATCGCCGGCTCGCGACAATTCGGCTGGCTTGGCGAACATGCGGCCAAACCGCCGCTGGCTGCCGGCGGCAACGCCGAACTGCTTGAGCAACTGAGCCAGCAACGTTGCACCCTGGCACTGATGCCGACCCAACAGGCACTGGCGTTCCTGCAGGGCAAGGACGGCCAGCGCTTCGGCTACATCGGCGCGCCGCTCGGCGACAGCGGCCTGGGCGGCGATGTGCACATCGCGCTGCGCCCGGGCAGCGACAATCTCAAGGACCAGGTGGACACCGCCCTCGACGCGCTGATCCGCGACGGCACGCACGAACGCCTGACCCGCCGTCACTTCCCCTACAGCATCCTGTAAGTCCATGCCGGAGAAGCGCCCACCCAGCCTGCGACTGGTGTCGGCGGCCGTACTCTCGGTCCTGCTGGTGCTGCTGTTCGTCGCCGGCACGCTGCTGACGCGGCAGATGCTGGCGTTGCAGCAACTGGCCGAAACCCACCGGGCGCAAGCGGCCAGCAGCCTGGGTGACAAGGTCCGGGCAGTAACCAACATCGAGCGCCTGATCCTGCTCGGCGACCAGCTCAGCGCCGCCCCCGGCCGCGAAGACTGGCAGTCGGCCGGCCGCGCCATGCAGGCGCTCAGCTACCACCCGTCGCTGCAGGGACTGAGCAACGAGAAAGGCAGCGTCACCGACAGCTTTCAACTGGCCGAGCGCCTGATCGAGATGCGCGAGCGCCAGGCCCCCGACCAGGAGATCGAGGCCATCTGGGCCAGACACCGCAGCCTGCTCGGCGACATCGCCGAAATGACCTCCGGCCAGATGATCTCGCACACCACCGAACTGGCCGATACCGCCTCCCGTTCGGCCCGGGAGATGCTGCTCGTGTCGATGGCCTTCTCGGCGCTCCTGATCCTCAGCCTGGTCGCCCTGTTGCGCTTGCTCAAGGCCCAGTTGATCGACCCCCTGCTCGCGGTCTCCAATCGTCTCGCCGCCATGCGTTCCGGCGCCACGGCGGCCACGCCGCTGCCCAGACCACGCAACAAGGAAGTCGCCGAAGTTTTCGAAGCCCTGGATTCGCTGCAAACGACCCAGCAGGCGCTCAAGGAAAGCGAGGAGCGCCGGCGGCTGGCGATGTCGGGTGCCAAACAGGGGCTGTTCGACCTCGACATGCAGACCGGCGACGCCGAAGTCAGCCCGGAATACGCGGAAATGCTCGGCTATCCGGCGCCGGAATTCGGCCCCTTCAGCTTCCCGCGCTGGGCCGGCATGATCCACCCCGACGACCTCGACGCCACGCTGCGCACCTACGACGACTACGTCGCCGGCCGGATTCCCGATTACCAGGTGGAATTCCGCATGCAGACCCGCGACGGGCAGTGGAAATGGATCCTGGCCAAGGGCAGCATCCAGGCCCGCGATGCCGCCGGCAAGCCCCTGCGCATGCTGGGCACGCACACCGACATCTCGGCGCAGAAAGCAGCCGAAGCCGAAATCCTCTCGCTCAACGCCGAACTCGAAGCCCGCGTGGCCGAACGCACCGCCGAACTCGAGCAGGCCAGACTGCAGGCCGAACAGGCCACGCGGGCAAAGAGCGCCTTCCTGGCCAACATGAGCCACGAAATCCGCACCCCGCTCAACGCCATTGCCGGCATGGCCCACCTGATCCGCCGTGCCGGCCTGGACAGCCAGCAGACGGCGCGTTTCGACAAGCTCGAAGCGGCCAGCGGCCACCTGCTCGAAATCATCAACGATGTGCTCGACCTGTCCAAGATCGAAGCCGGCAAGTTGCAACTCGAACCACGGAATTTCGCTTTGCCGGCGCTGTTCGAAAACATCTGTTCGATGCTGCAGGCACGTGCCGACAGCAAGCGCCTGACACTCAAGCGCGAACTGCCGCCGGGCATCGACTGGCTCAACGGCGACACCACGCGCCTGCAGCAAGCCCTGCTCAACTACGCCGGCAACGCGCTCAAATTCACCGACCGCGGCAGCGTCACGCTACGCGCCGTCGTGCTGGGTGAGGAAGCGCATCGGCTGCATTTGCGCTTTGAAGTCAGCGACACCGGCATCGGTATCGAGCCGGCGGTGGTCAACCGCCTGTTCAATGCCTTCGAGCAGGCCGACAACTCGACCACGCGCAAGTACGGCGGCACCGGGCTGGGCCTGGCGATCACCCGCAAGATCGCCGAGGCCATGGGCGGCGAAGCCGGCGCCGACAGCATCCCGGGCCAGGGTAGCACCTTCTGGTTCACGGCCTGGCTGGACAAAGGCCAGACGCCGGCCAGCAGTCCGCGCCGCGATGTCGATGGCCTGGAATTCCTGCTTGCCAGCCGCTACGCCCGGCGGCGCATCCTGCTGGTCGAGGACGAACCGATCAACCGCGAGATCGCGCTGATGCTGCTGGCCGATGCCGGGCTGAACGCCGAAGCGGCGGAAGACGGCAAGCAGGCGGTCGAGATGGCGACGGCGACAGCCTATGACCTGATCCTGATGGACATCCAGATGCCCCATCTGGATGGTTTCGAAGCGACCCGGCGCATCCGCACCCTGCCCGGCCATGCCGCCACGCCCATCGTCGCGATGACGGCGAACGCCTTTGCCGAGGACCGGGAACGCTGCCTGGCCAGCGGCATGGACGCCTTCATCGCCAAGCCCATCGTTCCCGAAAATTTCTACCAGCAGCTGCTGACCAGCCTCAGCCGCGCGCCAGCCGTGCCTTGAGCTGACGCGCCGCCAGCGCGTAGCCGCCGTCGCTGCCGTCGATGAAATGCATGTGCCGGCCTTCGTGCGACTCGACCAGGCAGGTGATCAGCGCCTCGCGTGACTTGTGCATGCCCCAGGCCAGTTGCCCGGCGGCGTGCGCCGCCGCCAGCCGCCGTTCGAGCTCGGCCGCCTGCGCTTCGCTGGCGTCGAGCACCATGCGCAGCGCACCGTCGAACTTGCGCACGTCGGTATTGCGCACCATGTCGTCGCGGTAACGGCTCCAGTGCACCGCCTTGGTATCGATGTTGCGCGCGAACAGCCACCAGCCGGCGGCATTCTGCAGCAGCATGCGCAGGGCGTAGCCGAATTTCGTCAGCAGACTCCGGCCATAGGTACGCACCATCGTTTCACCGGCCAGGCTCATCGGCGAGAAGGCAAGGCGCATGCCTTCCAGACGCAGCGGATGATGCGCTCCCGGCTCGCCGAATATCTCGTGTATCGTCGCCAGTACCTGCTGGTAGGTCTGCTGGTTGCTCGCCGCGTCGGCCGAGGTGGCGACCACGATCAGCGACAACTTGACGTCGAGAAAACTCGGCACATTCTGCCAACGGCATTCGAAGCCCTCGAAACTGGCCTCGGCCGGCCCAGCAGCAGGATCGACCATGAGCGCGCCCTGCCCGGCCTTGACCCGCGACTCGGCCGCCTCCCAGCCGCGCCCGGACAACACCGGCAGCATCACCAGCGGCGACAAGGCGATCCGCGCCACCCGCGTCCACTGCCCCTCGGCACGCAGGTCGGCGACACGCACCAGCCCGGCACGTAGCTTCAAACCGAAGCTGTCGGCGGCCAGACGCTGGGCGCCGCGCAGGGCGACGATGGTCTGCTCGCGCAAGCTGTCCGGAATTGCGCAGGTCGCCCCGTCGCCACCGAAGATGAAGGGCAGTTCCAGGCGCCGGTCGATGTTGGCAATCGCCGCGATGCAGGCGACACCGACGGTATTGACCTTCTTGTAGGCGCCCTCGGCAATCGCCTGCGTGGAGTTGACGACATCGGCGATCACCACCCACCAGTCGTCCGGCAAATCGACGTGGGCCTGGGTATCCATCGCCGCCTCGAAACTGGGCAGCGGCGTCAGGTCGCGATAAAAACCGGTGTTGGGCATGGCGGCCTATTTCAGTTCCGTGTATTTGGCCCGCGAACCGCGCGCCTTGTCCACCGGGTATTTTTCGGCGTTCTTGCGCAGTTTGCTGCGCGCGGCGGCGAGCAGGTCAATCCCCGTCTTGTCGGCGATCAACAGCAGGTAGAGCAGCACGTCGGCACACTCGTCGCGCAGGGCTTCGGCTGACACGGGATCGGCCGGCAAGGCGTCGATTTCGGCGTCGCTCTTCCATTGCGTCAGTTCAAGCAGCTCGCCGGCTTCCAGGTTGAGCGAGACGATCAACTGGCGCAGCGTGTGGAACTGGCGCCAGTCGCGGGCGTCGCGGAAAGCCAGCAGCTCCGCGGTCAGGGCATCGAGGTCGGCCAAACGTCATCCTCCGGTCGGTTCAACCGGATGATGCCACAAGCTCAGCCGTGCAGCGGCCAGAACAGCGGGATCAGCACGCTGGCCAGCGCCCAGGTGAGAAGGTTCATCGGGATGCCCATGCGCGCGAAATCGGCGAAGCGGTAATTGCCCGCGCTATAGACCAGGGTGTTGGTCTGGTAGCCGATCGGCGTGGCAAAGCTGCAACTGGCGGCGAACATCACGCCGACGACGAAGGGTCGCGGATCGACGCCGAGTTGTTCGGCAACGCCGATGACCACCGGCGTGAACAGCACGGCAATCGCGTTGTTGCTGATGAACTCGGTGGCAATCGAAGTCAGCAGGATGACCAGCGACAGCATCAACCAGGGCGACAGACCGTCGCCGAAAACCACCAGCTGTGCTGCCAGCAGGTCGGCCAGGCCGGAATTCCGCATCGCGATGCTGATCGCCAGCATGCCGAAGATCAGGATCAGGATCGGCCATTCGATGGATTTGTAGGCTTCGTCGGCGCGGATGCAGCCGGTGGCGACGACGATGGCCGCGCCGATGATCGCCAGCCCTTCAATCGGCATCACGTTGAACGCGGCCAGCAGCATGACGCCGGCGATGGTCGCCAGCGCAATCGGCGCCTTGGCCTGGCGGTTGGTCACCTGCCGGCCCTCGGTGATGGCAAACAGGTCGCCGTTGTCGCAGAAACGCTTGATCTGCGCTGGCGTGCCCTCGACCAGCAGCACGTCGCCGACCTGCAACTGGAAATCGTCGCCGATCTGCGAGAACGACGCATCACGCCGATGCACGGCGATCAGGTGGATGCCGTAACGGGCGAGCAGGTCGAGGTCGCGGATCGGGCGCAGCACGTAGCGCGAGGTCTGGCCGACGATGGCTTCGACCATGACCACGTCGCGCCGACGCAGCGTCTCCAGATCGTGCTGCCCGGCCTGCACCTGCAGACCGACCAGGTCGGTACTGCGCAGCGCCATCATGTCGCTGCTGCGGCTATGGACGACGATGCGGTCGCCGGCCTCGATGCGCGTCGCCGGGTCCGGGTTGGCAATCTCGTCTTCACCGCGGCACAGGTTGAGCACCTGGATGACGCCGTTGGCCAGCTTGGTTTCCTTGAGCGTCTTGCCGATCAGGTGCGAATCGGCCGGCACGAACAGTTCAGTCATGAACAGCCGGTCGCCGCTGCCGGTGAATTGCTGCGTCAGCGTCTCGCGCACCGGCAGCAGGCGCTGGGCGAACAGCGCCATGAAGGCGCACCCGGCCAGCGCCATGACGATCGCCGGCGCGCTGATCTCGAACATGGTGAACGGCGCCAGCCCATGTGCCCGGGCGACGCCATCGACGAGAATGTTGGTCGAGGTGCCGACCATGGTGATCAGGCCGCCGAGAATGGTTGCGTACGACAGCGGAATCAGCAGCCGCGACGGCGCGATATTGAAGCGCCCGGCCATGGCGATCACCGCCGGAATCATCACCATCACCACCGGCGTATTGTTGATGAACGGCGACACCAGCAAACCCACCGCCAGCAAGGCCAGCAACAAGCGGAACTCGCTCTGCCCGGCCAGGTGCCCCAGCCAGTCGCCCAGCCGGTCGACGCAGCCGGTTTTCGACAGGGCACCGCTGATGATGAACAGGCAGGCAATGGTGATCGGCGCGCTGTTGCCAAACACGCCGGTCACATCCTTGGCCGACAACAGCCCCAGCGCCAGCAGCACGGCCACCGCCAGCATGACGGCCACGTCCGGCTTCAGCCATTCGCGCACGAAGGCGGCGAACAGGCCGATCAGGACAAGGCCGACGACAGCGGCGTGCAGGTGTTCGGGCAAAGACATCGGGAGCGATCCAGGCAACAAGGCCGACAGATTAGCGCTCGCCGACTCGTACAGAAAGAATGAAAAATGTTTTTAATATATTAATTGGCTATATAACACCCGGACGTACAGTGAACACTTATCATCGGCAAACCCTTCAAGGAGACAACATGCCGCTCTACCAACTCGACGACAAGATTCCGCAACTCGGCGACAACGCCTGGGTTGCCCCGAACGCCACCGTGATCGGCGACGTGCGCCTGGGCGCCAATGCCTCGGTGTGGTGGAATGCCACGCTGCGCGGCGACAACGACCCGATCCACATCGGCGCCAATACCAACATCCAGGACGGCTCGGTGCTGCATACCGACGAAGGCGTGCCGATGCACATCGGCGACAACGTCACCGTTGGCCATCTGGTCATGCTGCACGGCTGTACCGTCGGCGACGGCAGCCTGATCGGCATCGGCTCGGTGATCCTCAACCGGGCAGTGATCGGCAAAGGCTGCATCGTCGGCGCCAATACGCTGATCCCGGAAGGCAAGGTCTTCCCCGACCGCTGCCTGATCGTCGGCTCGCCGGGCAAGGTGGTGCGCGAACTGTCCGAGGAAGACGCGGCGAAGCTGCTCAAATCGGCCGAGCACTACGTCGACAACGCCGCCCGCTATCGCGAGCGGATCAAGGAAATCTAGCCGACGAATCCGGCAATCGCCGCCAGCACGGCCGCTTCCTGGTCGCGCTGCGGCGAGTGGCCGCAATTGGCCAGGCACAGCAGTTGCGTGCCCGGCACTTTTTCGGCAATCACCTCGATCTGGCGCAGCGTCGCGTATTCGTCGTCCTCGCCCTGGATGGCCAGCACCGGACAGCCGATCGCCGGCAGACTATCCTCGATGTTCCAGTCACGGAATTCGGGCGACAGCCAGCAATCGTTCCAGTCGTGGAAGACACGCTGCGCATCGCGGTGATAACGCGCCAGCCGCTGCGGCCAGTCGCTGCTGCTCCAGAACTTGCGCGCGGTGCGGATGCCGGCCAGGGTTTCTTCCTCGACGAACTCGTGCGGCGCCATCACCACCAGACCGGCCACCGCCTGCGGGAAACTGCCGGCGTGGATCAAGGCGATGCTGCCGCCGTCGCTGTGGCCGACCAGCACCGGCCGGACGATGCCGAGCGCGGCCAGGAAAGCCGGCAACACCTCACGCGCCTCGCGGTGCATGTAGTCGGGCTGACGCGGCTGCGGATGCGGGTCCGAGCTGCCGTAGCCCGGCCGCGAATAGACGAGCACGCGGCAGCCGGTCGTCGCCGCCAGCTTGTCGGGAAAATCGCGCCACATGGCGACGCAACCCAAACCTTCGTGCAACATCACCAGCGTCGGCCGGTCGACGGCGCTGGCGGGGATGTCGCGGTATTCCAGATTCAGTCCGGCAACCAGGATATGTTTCATGCACTCAGAAGAAAATCGCGAACGATGGCAATCTGCGCATCGGACTGGAACATCGGCGCGTGGCCGACCCCGGGAATTTCAGCCAGTTGGGCGCGCGGCCCGCACTCGCCCATGCGCTGCCAGGTGTCGCGCGTGAGCAGGTCGGATTCGCCGCCGCGAATGGCCAGCGTCGGACAACTGATCGCCTGATAGAGCGACCACAGCTCGATGTCCTTGTCGGCAAAGGCGGCGCGGAAAGGCTCGGCGATGCGCGGGTCGTAGCGGAAGGCCCACCGCCCGTCGGGCCGCTGCACGACGCTGCTTTCGGTCAGGTGATACCACTGGGCGTCGGTCAATGGGCCGAACGGCGCGCTGACTTCACGGACGTAGGCCACCGCCTCATCGATGCTCGCCCAGTCGGGATCGTTGCCGACATAGGCGGCGATCCGGCGCAGCGATTCGACGGTGACCAGTGGCCCGACATCGTTGAGCACCAGCTTGCGTACCGGCGTTCCTTCCTGCGCCGCCAGCGCCATGCCGATCAGGCCGCCCATCGAGGTACCGAGCCAATGCACGGAATCGACATTGAGCCGGGCAATCAGCGTCACCATGTCGGCCACGTACTGGGGAATGGCGTACGCCGAAGGATCGCGCAGATGCGCGCTCTGGCCGCGCCCGACGACATCCGGGCAGATCACCCGGTAATGGCCGGACAGGGCTTCGGCCAGCGCATCGAAATCGCGCCCGTTGCGGGTCAGGCCATGGACGCAGACCAGGACCCGCGGATTGTCGCGGGCGCCCCATTCGTAATACGACATCCGGTGCAGGCCCGATGGGCTGAGACATTGGACGGTTTGTTGTTTTGCTGTCATCGCGCTCCTCCTGACTGAAATGTATCACCGACCGTGCCAGTAGCGCGCAGCTTGCCGGCGCGTCGCATCGATCGTCACACCGGCCGGCGCCATCCGGATGCGCAGCGCGCCGTCGCGATCGGTACGCCATTGCCGCGCCTGCGTCGCGGCGTAGCGGGCGACGACGTCGGCACGCGGGTGACCGAAGCGGTTGCGGTAGCCAACCGAATAGATCACCTCGCCCGCCCCAACGGCTTCGACAAAAGCCGGCGTGGACGAACCGCGGGCGCCGTGATGCGGCACCAGCAGCAGGTCGGCGCGTAAGGCAGCGGCATCGCGCTCGACCATGGCCGCCTCGTCGCCCGCCTCGATATCGCCGGTCAGCAACATGCGGCGCCCGCCCGTATCCACCGCCAGCACGCAGGACAGCGAGTTGCGCCGGCTGCTTCGACGATGCGCCGCCTCGGCCGGATGCAGGATGCGGAAATCGACACCGTCCCAGCGCCAGCCTTGCCCGGCCGCGCACAACTCGCCGCCCACCTCCGGGGCTGAGGACAACAGGCGATCCGCCGGCACGGCCGCCAGCAGGGAAGCCAGCCCGCCGGCATGATCGGCGTCACCGTGGGTGACCAGCACTGTGTCGATGCGGCGCACGCCCAGCCAGCGCAGATAGGGAACGAGCACCCGCTGGCCGGCGTCGGCATCGGCGTTGTAGCGCGGCCCGGGATCGTAGACCATGGCGTGCGCGTGGGTCCGGATCACCACCGCCTGCCCCTGGCCGACGTCGAGCACGTCGATCCACGCCTCGCCCGGCGGCGGCAGTTGTGCCGGCCAGAACACCGCCGGCACCATCAGCACCAGCCCCAGCCATTTGCCCGGCACCGCGCGCGGCAGCAGGCACAGCGCCACGCCGGCAGCAGCACCGACCGCCACCCAGGGCGGCGCCGCCGGCGCCTGCCACACCGGCCAGGCCGCGCACCAGAACAGAAAGGCCATCAAAGCGTCGAGTATCCCGTGCGCCAGCAGCATCAACGGCGCCCAGGGCAGAAGCGCCGCCAGCAGCGCCAGCGGCGTGACGATGAAGCTGATCACCGGCACCGCCAGCGCATTGGCCAGCGGCGAAACCAGCGGAAACTGCTGGAACACCAGCATCAGCACCGGCAGCGATGCCAGCGTCGCCGCCCATTGCACCAGCCCCCAGCCGCGCAAGCGCTGGCGCCAGCCGTCGCCGGTGCCGAGTACGGCACTGCCGATATAGAGCAAGGCCGCCACCGCGCCGAAAGACAACCAGAAACCCGGCGCCAGCGGACTCCAGGGATCGACGATCAGCACCAGCAGCAAGGCCAGCGCCAGAATCCGGCTGGGCGCAACGAGGCGCCCGGACCACAGCGCTGCTGCGGCGACCAGCAGCATGTACAGGGTGCGCTGCGCCGGCACCCCGAAGCCGGCCAGCAAGGCATAGGCAAATGCGGCCAGCACTGCCGCGGCCAGGACCGCGCGCTGCGCCGGACAACGCAGAGCCAGCGCCGGCACACGGCGCCAGCCGAAACCGACCAATCCGCCGACCAGTCCGGCCACCAGGGTGACATGGAGTCCGCTGATCGACATCAAATGAATGGTCCCGGTACGGTTGAAAACCACCCACAGATCGCTGTCGACGGCTTTCTGGTCGCCCACCGCCAGCGCCGTCAGGATGCCCTGCCAGGGATAGTGCTCGGCCGGCAGCAGGCGCGCGAAATTCTGCCGGACGGTGGCGCGCAGGGCTTGCACGACGGTGGCCGGGCGCCAGACGAAATCCTCCACTCGGGTCGCCGCACCGGGACGGACATAACCGGTCGCCCGAATGCCACGTTCAAGCAGCCAGGCTTCGTAGTCGAAACCGCCCGGATTGGCGCCACCGTGCGGACGTTTCAGGCGAACGGTGAACTGCCAGCGCTGTCCCGGCGCCACCGCCGGTGCCGCCTGCTTGCCGTGATACCAGGCCAGTTGTACCCGCGACGGCACGACGGCGCCGGGTGTCAGCCGCTGTTCGATGGCGAATTCGAAACGCACGCCCCGCTCGAACTCCTGCGGCAGACCGCTAACCACGCCGACCACTTCGATGTCCTGGCCTTCCCAGGCGCTGCCCAGTTCGTCGGCCAGCTGCCATTCAGCACGCCAGCCGGCCCAGGCGACACCGATCAGGAAACAGCCGAGCAACAGTGCCAGACGGACCACCGGCCCGCGCCAGCGCAAGGCCGGCAGCATCAGGGCCAATGCCGGCACCAGCAGCAATGTGCTAGACGGCAGTACGGCACGGGTCTGCAGAAACAGGACACCAAGCCCAAAGGAGATCACGGCCAGATTCATGCCAATATCATGGCACGAACCGTCACAAACGGCGACCGGCGCATTTTGCGATAATCCGCCCATGCGCCGCTTCCTGAAGAATCTCCTGCCGGATCACGAAACGATACGCCGCAACCCCTGGTTGCGCCCGTTCGAGAACTCGCTGCTGCACCCCCGGCTATGGCATCTGAACCGCCGCTCGGCCGCCGGCGCCGTGGCCGTCGGCCTGTTCTGCGGCCTGATCCCGGGGCCGTTCCAGATGCCTGGCGCGGCGCTGTGCGCCATCCTGTTCCGCGTCAACCTGCCGCTGGCGCTATTCGTGACGCTCTACACCAACCCCTTCACCATCGTTCCGCTCTACCTGCTGGCCTACCAGATCGGCCGGCTGCTGATCGGCGATACGGCCGGCTTCCTGGCGCCGCCGGCCTTCGATTTCGATAGTTTTACGGCATGGACTCAGGCCATGCAGGCGTGGATGCTGGCCGTCGCCCGACCACTCGCCGTCGGCCTGATCGTGCTTGCCGACGGCCTGGCGCTGGCCGGCTACCTGCTGACGCGCGGCGCTTGGCGGCTCTACCTCGTCCGCCACTGGCACCGGCGCCGCCGGCGTTCAGCCTGACTTCCTGCGATGGTCGATGACGCGAATCGCCTTGCCCATTGAGCGCTCGATGGCGCCGGTCGGTTTGACATTGACCTGGCACGACACACCGATGAAGTCCTTGATGTCCTTCTGCACCTTGGCGGCGATGCGGTCCATTGCTTCCTGGCCCTTGGCGAACAGCGGCGGGCTGGCTTCAACGTTGACTGCCATCGAATCCATGAAGCCTTCGCGGAACACCTCGATCTGGTAGAACGGCGACAGCGTTTCGGTACGCATCAGCACCGCCTCGACCTGGGTCGGGAAGACATTCACCCCGCGGATGATCAGCATGTCGTCGGAACGCCCGGAGATGCGGCGGATGCGCGCATGGGTGCGGCCGCATTTGCACGGTGAGCGGTCGATCACCGAAATGTCGCGGGTACGGTAACGCAGGATGGGAAAGGCTTCCTTGGTCAGCGAGGTGAACACGATCTCGCCCTCCTCGCCGTCCGCCACCGGCTGGCCGGTATTGACGTCGACGCATTCGACCAGGAAATGGTCCTCCCAGATGTGCAGGCCCTTCTTGGCCTCGATGCACTCGACACCGACGCCCGGCCCCATGACTTCCGACAGGCCGTAGATGTCGATGGCTTCCAGACCCAGGCGCGCCTCGATCTCGTAGCGCATTTCCTCGGTCCACGGCTCGGCGCCGAAAATGCCGACGCGCAGCGGCAGCTTGCGCATGTCGACGCCGATGCTCTCGGCTTCCTCGGCGATGTTCAGGGAGTACGACGGCGTGCAGCACAGGGCGGTGGCCTGGAAATCCGACAGCAGCATGACCTGCTTCTGGGTCTGGCCGCCGGACATCGGCACGGTCAGCACGCCCAGTTCCTCGGCGCCGTAATGCAGGCCGAGGCCGCCGGTGAACAGGCCGTAGCCGTAGGCATTGTGCAGTCGGTCACCGGGGCGCAGGCCGGCGGAAGCCAGGCTGCGGGCGACCAGTTGCGCCCAGTTGGCGATGTCGCGACGGGTGTAGCCGACCACGGTCGGCTTGCCGGTGGTGCCGGACGAAGCATGCACCCGGACAACCTGCTCGGTCGGCACGGCGAACATGCCGAAGGGGTAGTTTTCGCGCAACTGCTCCTTCTTGGTGAAGGGCAGCAGGCGGGCATCGGCCAGCGACTGGATGTGATGCGGCTTGACCTCCAGTTCGTCCATCGCCTCGCGGTAGAACTTGACCGTCGCATAACAACGCTCGACGGTGCTACGCAGCCGACGCAACTGCAAAGCCTCGAGATCCTCGCGCGGCAAGGTCTCGTTCTCGATATCGAAAATCATTGTGTCATCTCCCTGATGCTGTTTTTGTTTGAGGGAGAAATCATACGCCCGCCGAAGCGGGCGTGGGCACGGCGGCCTTCAGATTCAGGTACGGAAGCGTCCGACTTCCTGATTCAGGGTTTCGGCCAGCTGGCGCAGGCCGTCCGCCGTATGCGCATTGCTGCCGGCCGCGGCGTTGTTCTCTTCGGCCATCTGGGCAATGCGCTCGACGTTCTGGGCGATTTCCGTGCTCGCCGCCGCCTGCTCGCGCAAGGCCACGGTGATTTCGGAAACGGCGTCCATGACCCGGCGGGCATGCTGCTGGACTTCGCCGATGGTTTCGCCGGCGCGCTGCGCTTCGACGACACCGACCGCCACCCGGTCGACCCCCTGCTTCATGCTGTCGACGGCGACCGCGGTTCCCGACTGGATGGCCGCAATCATGCCGGCGATTTCCTGGGTGGACTTGGCGGTCCGCTCGGCCAGCTTGCGCACCTCGTCGGCCACCACGGCGAAACCGCGGCCGGTCTCGCCGGCGCGCGCCGCTTCGATGGCCGCATTCAGCGCCAGCAGATTGGTCTGGTCGGCAATGTCCTTGATCGTGCCGACAATCGCCGAAATCTCGTCGGACTGACGGCCCAGCGCCTCGACCGTGCTCGCCGAATGATTGACCGTATCGGCAATGCCCTGGATCTCGATCACGACCTTGCTGACAATCGCGCTGCCCTCACCCGCGACGCGGTCCGATTCGCGCGAATAGGCCTCGGCATCCTGCGCATTCTTGGCGATGTGATCGACGCCGACGGTCATTTCCTCGACCGACGCCGCCATGCTCGATGCGGCATCGCTCTGCGAACCGGCGCTGCCCGAAATCTGGTGGCTGGACGTCGACAGGTCGCCGGCCGCCACGCGCAGATGGCCGACGTCGGCCTGGATGCGGGCAAGCAGTTCGCGGATCGAGGCGGCCATATTGTTCAGATCGGAACCCGCCTCATGCAGCTCGTCGGCCCCTTCGGACGCAAAATGCACGGTCATGTCACCGTCAGCCATGCGCTTGGCGCCGGCCGAGAACACCCGAACCGTATCGGTCACCGAGTAATAGGCACCAATGCCGAAGTAGCCCACCGCCAGCATCACCAGCGTCGCCAACGCGGCCTGGAACAGGAGCACACGCTCGGCTGCCGCCTTGCGCGCTTCAAGCTGCTGCTCGAACTGCGGCATCAGCGTTTCGAACATGATCTTGTAACCCAGGTCGATGGCCTGCGTGGTCAGGGCGAAATAATCCGCCGGCTTGGTTTCGAAACGCTCGCTCAGAATGTCCTGCTGGACCAGGGTGACGATGTCCTGAACCGCCTTGGTGAACGCCTGCGTCGGCTCGACCAGCGTCGTGCGCAGCGACGGCGAGTAGCGCATCGCCTTCTCCAGGTTGGAGTTCTGCGTGCGCAGGGTGCCGCTCATGCGCTCGATCAGGGCGGCGATCTCGCGACGGTTATCCAGCGTCAGTTCCTGGGCGCTGAGCACACCGGTACCGCGCCCGCGCGTGATCGCCAGCGGCTCCAGCATCGCCGGCATCTTGCCGACGACGGTATCCATGAAATAGTAGGTATCGATCTGCGGGTCCAGCGTCAGCTCGGTTTCATCGGCCAGATCGACCATGAAGACCAGGACCTTGTTCACCATCTGGGTATGCCGCTTGAAATTGTCCGGCGCCTCCCAGTTCAGACCCTGCTTGCTGATCTCCGCCCAGTCGGCGCGGATTTCCTTCCAGGTATCGCTGTCGCGCAGCACCGGCAGCAGGCTGGCATCGGTCTCGCCGATGGCCTTCTCGACCTCGCGCTCAACCGCCGCGCGCCGCTCCTTCATTGCCTCGTTGCCGTTGAGCACCCCGGAAGACAGCCCCCGGTGCTGCTGCATGAACTGCACCGCACGGTTCATCGGCTTGAGCATCTGCAGACCGTCGAGCTCATGCTGGGCGGTACGGATGTCCCGGCTCAGATTGAGGAACAAGGTGTAAAGCAGGACCAGCAGCACGACAACCAGCGCGCTGCCGAGAAAAACGAACTTGGCCCGGAAACGCATGCGATTCATCAGGGCAACTGCGGGTGCGAACAATGTGCGCATATTCAACCTCCAAGGCCACGATCCGGCCATAAAATCATCAAAAGCGGCCGGATTCTATCGGATACATCAAGAAACAACTAATTTGCCATCGTCCAATTCGATTGTTCTATCGGTACGCTCTGCCAGACGACGGTCATGCGTGACCATGACCAGACTTCCCCCTTGAAGCTTCACCTGCGCAACCAGCAGGTCGAAAACGGCACCGGCGGTGTGACTGTCGAGATTGCCGGTTGGTTCATCGGCCAGGATGCAAGACGGCCGGCTGACCAGGGCCCGGGCGATGGCGGCGCGTTGACGTTCGCCGCCCGACAGTTCGCCGGGCCGATGCGCCAGGCGATGGCCGAGACCGACGGCGCCGAGCATGTCGGCGGCCGCCGCCAGCGCCTGCTGACGCGGTTCGCGCCGGATCAGCAGCGGCATGGCGACGTTTTCCAGTGCCGAGAACTCGGGCAGCAAATGATGAAACTGGTACACAAAACCCAGATGACGGTTGCGCCAGTCGCCCCGGTCGACCTCGTTCATCGCCGAGAAATCGCGCCCCATCAATGCCACCGAACCGCTGCTCGGCGCATCGAGGCCGCCCAGCAGGTGCAGCAAGGTGCTCTTGCCGGAACCGGAAGCGCCGACGATGGCCAGTGTCTGCCCGGCCGCCAGATCGAGGTCGATGCCGTTGAGCACGGCCACCTCCAGGCCGCCGCCGCGGAATACCTTGCCCAGTCCCCGGGCCTGCAGGATCAAATCACTCATAGCGCAGCGCCTCCGCCGGATTGACCCGCGCCGCCCGCCAGCTCGGATACAGCGTCGCCAGCAGCGACAGCACGAAGGCGATGCCGGTCACGCCCCAGACATCGCTCCACAGCAATTCGGACGGCAGGTCGGAAATGTAATAGACGTCCTTGGCCAGGAACTGGATGCCGAGCACACGTTCGATCGCCGGCACCACCACGTCGATGTTGAGCGCCAGCGCGACACCGCCGGCCACGCCGAGCCCCAGCCCGATGAAGCCGACCAGCGCGCCCTGGATCATGAACACCGCCATGATCGAGCGCGGCCGGGCGCCGAGGGTGCGCAGGATGGCGATGTCGGCCTGCTTGTCGGTGACCGCCATGACCAGCGTGGACACCAGATTGAAGGCGGCGACCGCGACGATCAGCGAGAGGATGATGAACATCATCGTCTTCTCGATCTGCACCGCGCGGAAGAAATTGGCATGGCTCTTGGTCCAGTCGTGCAGCCAGGCATCGGCGTTGATGTAGGCGACCAGTTCGCGGGCGATGCGCGGCGCCTTGAACAGGTCGTCGACCTTCAGGCGCACGCCACTGACCGCGTCACCCATCTGGTACAGGCGCTGCGCATCCTGCAGGTGGATCAGCGCCAGTCCCGAGTCGTACTCGTACATGCCGACCTCGAAGATGCCGACCACGGTGAACGAACGCACCCGCGGCACCACGCCGGCCGGCGTCACCGTGCCCTGCGGCGCGATCAGCGTCACCTTGTCGCCGGTGAACACGCGCAGCGAACGCGCCAGATCGGCGCCGAGGACGACCCCGAACTCGCCTGGCTTGAGCGCATCCAGGCTACCGCTCCGGATCGTCTGGCGGAAGTCGGCAACGCCGTCTTCCAGGTCGGGCAGGATGCCGCGCACCAGGACGCCCTTGACCTCGCCATCGACCGAGAACATGCCCTGCGACTGCACGAAGGGCGCGGTCTCGCGAACTTCCGGATGCTGTTTGGCCTGGGCCGAAATCGACGCCCAGTCGCGCAGCGCGCCGTCCATCGCGGTGATCTGGATATGCGAGGCGACGCCGAGGATGCGTGTGCGCAATTCCTTCTGGAAGCCGTTCATGACCGACAACACCACGATCAGCGCGGCAACGCCGAGGCCGATGCCGGCCATCGAGATCAGCGAAATGAAGGAGATGAAATGGTTGCGCCGCTTGGCACGCGTGTAGCGCAAGCCGATCAGCAACTCGTAGGGCAATGACATCCGTATTCCCGCAATGCAACAAAAGCGCTATGGTACACCCACCCGGAAAAGCCGGCCCATTCAACCGTTCAGGAAATACCGCAATGATCGTCACCAATATCGAAACCGTCCCCGGCAAGCAGATCGTCAAGCATCTCGGGCTGGTCAGCGGCAACACCGTCCGTTCCAAACACGCCGGCCGCGACATCATGGCCGGCCTGAAAAACATCTTCGGCGGCGAACTCAAGGGCTATACCGAACTGCTCACCGAATCGCGCGAGGAAGCCACCGAGCGGATGATCGAGCAGGCCCGAGCCATCGGCGCCAACGCCGTGGTCAATGTCCGTTTCTCGACCTCGTCGGTTGCCGCCGGCGCTGCCGAACTGTTCGCCTACGGCACCGCTGTCGTCGTGGAATGACGCCATGTACGACCTGATCCTATTCCTGGTCTTGTTGCTGCTCGGCTATGTCTTCGGACAGCGCGCCGAAAAGCGGCATTTCAAGTCCATCATCGAACGCGAGCAGACCCTGCGCGACATCCTGGTCTTCTCCGAACGCCGCATCCCCGACGAGGACCAGCTCGAAGGCATCCTGGTCAGCGGCAACGTCGTCATCTCGGTCGACTTCTTCAAGCGCTTCGTCGCCAGCCTGCGCAACCTCGTCGGCGGCCGTGTCAGTTCCTACGAATCGCTGCTCGAACGCGCCCGCCGCGAAGCCATCCTGCGCATGAAGGACGCCGCCCGGCGCAAAGGCGCCACCGCCGTCTGGAACCTGCGCCTGGAAACCGCGTCGATCTACAAGGGGGCGCAAAACGCTGTCGGCGCCGTCGAAGTCGTCGCCTACGGCACTGCCGTCCGCCAGCGCCGCTGAGTCATGGCCGAGTACGAGAACCCACAGATTCCGGAAGGCATCAACGTCAGTCCGACGCATCCGCTCAAGGATTTCGCGCTGCTGGTCGGCGGCATCAGCGCGCTGATCCTGGTTGCCGTACTGGCCCTGTCACTGCTCGCCGGCCAACTGGCCCGTCACGTTCCGTTTGAGCAAGAGCGCGCCCTGGCCGGCAGCCTCGGCCGCTGGCTGCCGGAAACCCCGGCCGAGCCGGCGCATCGCGAGCGCCAGCAATACCTGCAGCAACTGGCCGACCGCCTGGCCACGGCCATGGACCTGCCGCCGGAAATGACGCTGACCGTGCATTACTCGGCGTCGAACACGGTCAATGCGCTGGCCACGCTGGGCGGTCACATCGTCGTCTTCCAGGGTCTGATCGACACACTGCCCAGCGAGAATGCGCTGGCCATGGTCATGGCCCACGAAATCGCCCATATCCGCCACCGCCACCCCATCGTCGCCATGGGCCGGGGTTTTGCCGTGATCTTCGCGCTCTCCAGCCTGGCCGGCATCGGCGACGGCGCCATGCAGCAATGGCTGACCGGCGTCGGCATGCTGCCGATCCTGTCGTTCAGCCGCAGCCAGGAAGAACAGGCCGACGCCGACGCACTGCAGGCCATGCTGCGCACCTACGGCCACGTCGGCGACGCAGCCGCCTTCTTCGAGCACATCGCCCGCCAGCAGACCACCGGCGAACCGCTGGCCATCTTCAGCACCCATCCCGGCCACGAGGAACGCATCGAGCGCATCCGGCAATTCGCCCAAAGCCACGCTGCTCAGGCCGCGCCGACCTCGGTGCCGCTGCCGGATTTCATGAAGACGCCGGATTAAGCCGCCAGCGCCGCGTCGATCAGGCGCCGCGCGATACTCACCGGATCGGGCAGCAGCGGCAGCTCGCCCGGCAGGTACCAGCCGGCATCCTCGATTTCGCCGGGCTGCGGCGTGATCGCCCCGCCAGCGTAATCGGCGAAGAAGGCAATCATCAGCGAATTGGGAAACGGCCAGGGCTGGCTGGAGAAATAGCGCAGGTTGGCGATCTCGATGCCGACCTCCTCGCGCACTTCGCGCACGGCACATTGCTCCAGCGTCTCGCCCGCTTCGACAAAACCGGCCAGGGCGCTGTACACGCCCGGCTTGAAATGCGGACTGCGCGCCAGCAGCAGTTTCTCGCCATCGCGCACCAGCACCATCACCGCCGGCGACAGGCGCGGATAGGCCAGCAGGCCGCAGGCCGGGCAGCGCATCGCCGGCTCGCCGGCCATGATTTCGGTCGGCGTGCCGCAACGGCCGCAATAACGGTGATTGGCCCGCCAGTCGAGCAGTTGCGTCGCCCGCCCGGCGAGCGCGAAGAGTTCAGGCCCGGCCAGCGTGAAGATGGCGCGCAATGGCGTCGGCTCGGCGCCGGCAATCTGCGGAAACTCGGCCAGATCGACGGCATGACAGGGCAGGCCCAGGTACTCACCGACGTAAAGGGCGTTCTCTGGCGTTCCGAAAGCGTTCGCCGGCGCACGGGGAAAAATGGCCTCGCCAGCATGAGCGGTGCAAACCAGCAGGCGATGCTCAAAGCGCAAGATCCAGTAGGCGTCTGTCGTCATCGGGCGTATGAAAAGAAAACGGTTTGACCACAAAAAAACCGGCTGCGGAGACGAAGGCTCACTGCCCGTCGCCGGCCGGCGGCCGCCTGATCTCCACCCGCAGCGTCGGCGCCTGAACGTCCGGCCGGAACATCAGCGCAACGGCTTGCGGCGGCCCCTCGCGCTCCAAGGCAACACGCTTGTACCCGGGCATGATGCAATCCTCATCGAAGTTTTCCCCCGGTTGCAAGGCCCCCGCGGATGCGTAAACAAGCTGTTCCTGGCCGACAAAATAGCCCATGGCCGTGCGCTCCCGGGGGATGGGCACCGGCGGATCGATCCCGTCGGGACGGAAGGCAATGCGGAACTCCCGCGTCGCGGCGACATCCGCCGAAGCGTTCGCCGGCACGAAATCGGCGTGTACCAGGCGATCGTTCTGGCGCCAGTAAAAGCGCAGTTCCGGCAGGGCTTCACCCGCCGACCAGAAGAAATGCAGGTCCTGGGCATTGCGGCAGTAAAGGGTGCGTGTCGTGCTGCGGGTGTCAAGCCAGGCATCGCCAAACCTGCGGTCGATCCGTTCCAGCACGAACCCCGCAGGCGTCGACAGCGACTGGGCAAAGACCGGCCCTACCCCGGACAGTTCGAAACGCTGGATCGACCCGACTGAATACGGCATGGCGGCAGCCAATGTCCCCTTGACGGCATTTGCCGCCAAGCTATGCCTGGCCTGAAAAACTGCGCTCTGCCCCAGGGTCATCGCCATCGCCGGCGACAGCAGGATGAACAAGCCGCTGGCGCCCAGATACAAGCTCTCACCCTTGTTCAAAGCCGGCCTGAGCAGATGGCCGGCAAACACGTGTCCGGCAAACCAGACGAGCGGTGCCGCAACGAGCAAGGCCGCGTAGAAGACCGCCAGCGCCTCCATGCCGGAAACCATCCGGCCCGGGATGAGTACCACGCCGACAGTCAGCGGCAGCAGCAGGAACAGCGCCAGCAGGCGCAGCGACAGCCAGCTGCCGGCCTTGCCCTGGCGACCGAAATGGCGGCGCTCCCGCCACAGGATCGCGCCGATCACCAGCAGCAACACGACCCCCACCAGCCCCCAGGCCCACGCCTCGAAGCCGGACAAGTTACTGAAAAGCATCAGGAATTTATCGATTTCCATGCCGGATCTTCAATCACATTTCAGTTCATGCGTACCAATCCCGCGTCCGGGAAATCAATGCGCCCCGTTTGCCTCCGCCGGCTCGGCCGGCAACAACAGGTTGAGCAGCACGGCGAGCACGCCGCACAGGCTGATGCCCTGCAGCGAGAAAGTGCCAATGGTCACGCCCAGACCGCCGATGCCGGTGACCAGCGTCACCGAGACAATGCACAGGTTGCGCGCGCTGGTCAGGTTGACCTTGGCGTCGAGCAGCGTCTTCAGGCCGATGCCGGCAATCGAGCCGAACAGCAGGACCATGATGCCGCCCATGACCGGCATCGGGATGGTCTGCAGCAGCGCCCCGAACTTGCCGACGAAAGCCATCAGGATGGCGAAGCCGGCCGCCCAGGTCATCACCACCGGGTTGTAGTTCTTGGTCAGCATCACGGCGCCGGTCACCTCGCCGTAGGTGGTCACCGGCGGGCCGCCGAACAGGCCGACGACATTGACCGCCAGACCGTCGCCGAACAGCGTGCGATGCAGGCCCGGGCTTTCGGTGAAATCCTTGCCGGCAACCGAGCCGATGGCGAGGATGCCGCCGACGTGCTCGACGATGGGCGCAATCGCCACCGGAATCATGAACAGGATCGCCGCCAGGTTGAATTCCGGCGTGCCGAACTCGGGCACGGCGATCCACGCCGCCGCCGTGACCTTGCTGAAGTCGACGATGCCGACGAACAGCGAGACGGTGTAGCCGACGGCGACGCCGACCAGGATCGGCACCAGCTTGAGCAGGCCGCGCGCGCGGATGGCGGTGAGCATGGTCGCCAGCAGCGAAATCGCCGCCACCGCGATGGCCGTCCCGTAGGGCACGACCTGGGCGTCACCGGCTTTGCCAGTGGCCATGCTGACCGCGACCTGGGCCAGACCGAGGCCGATGACCATGACCACCGGGCCGATCACCACCGGCGGCAGCAGCTTGTGGATCAGACCGACGCCGCGCCATTTGACCAGCGCCGCAGCGACGTAATAGAAGAAGCTGGCGGCGGCGAGCGCGCCGAGCGTGGCGTTCATGCCCCAGGTCTGCACCGAGTAGATCACCGGCGCGATGAAGGCAAAGCTGGAGCCGAGGTAGATTGGCACCTGGCGCTTGGTGCACAGCTGGAAGATCAGCGTGCCGACACCGGCACCGAGCAGCGCCAGGCTCGGGTTGAGGCCGGTCAGCAGCGGCACGAGGACGGTCGCGCCGAAGGCGACGAAGAGGATTTGCGCGCCGGACAGCGCGGTGCGCCAGACGGGGTCGTGGGTGTGACTCATGATTCCTTGGTTCCGAAAATCTTGTCGCCGGCATCGCCGAGGCCCGGGATGATGTAGCCGTGCTCGTTGAGGTGGCTGTCGACGGCAGCGGTGTAAATCTGCACGTCGGGGTGCGTTTTTTCCATCGCCGCGATGCCTTCCGGCGCGGCAACCAGGACCAGCGCCTTGATCTGCTTGCAGCCCTTGCGCTTCAGCATGTCGATGGTGGCGATCAGCGAACCGCCGGTGGCCAGCATCGGGTCGATGATCATCGCCAGGCGTTCGTCGAGCTGGCCGACGAAACGCTCGAAATACGGCTCCGGCATCAGCGTCTCGTGGTTGCGGGCAATGCCGACGACGCTGACCTTGGCGTTCGGGATCAGGTCGAGGATGCCGTCGAGCATGCCGATACCGGCGCGCAGGATGGGCACCACGGTAACCTTCTTGCCCTTGATCTGCTCGATTTCGACCTCGCCGCACCAGCCTTCGATGCGGCAGGGCTCAAGCTCGAAATCGCGGCAGGCTTCGTAACTCAGCAGACGCGCCAGCTCGGCGGTCAATTCGCGGAATTTCTTGGTACTGATGTCGCCTTCCCGCATCAGTCCGATTTTGTGTTTGACCAGGGGATGGCGGACTTCGATCACCGGCATGGGCTACCTCGCGTGCAATTTTCTGAAAGGACGAAGGTTAATCCATTCGGGCCGGCCACGCAGTTGACCGGACGCAATTCCCGGCAATATTCCCGGAAACTGATCGAGCGCCGGGCATCCCCTAGCCCGCCACCTTCTTCCAGCCCTTCCCCTCCATGCACGCATGCATGCGCCTGACCGAAGCCGTCGTCGGCATGGCACCGCTCGAATCGCTGTAGGTCGCGGTTTTGCAATCGCGAACATCAGCATCGTAATCGCCACCCGCCTTTTCCCAATGCCAGGAGGGGGCGAGCAAGGAACAAGCGGAGGAGAACGCTGCGGCGATAAGGAATAGCCTGTAGCGCATGTTTGAACTAAGCCGATTTCGCCAGTTCGTTGCTCAGACGAAGCGCTTGAGCTTCGATGAACAGGATGTCGTCTTCAGAAAAAGGGATCTCGCGCTTCTCCAGGCTGGTGAAATTCAACGTTCCCCAAACATCTCCTGACACGATAATCGGGGCACTTATGTAGAACTCACATGGGATACCACTGTAGAGGGGATGCAAGGACATACCCGGAACACCATCAACTTCGGTGATCGCGACAGTTCGCTTTTTTTGGAACACCTCCCGGCAATAGACCCCCTCAAGTGCGAAGCTATCTCCCGCCTCCGGTATCCCGGTTTCAGAGGAAACAGCGATCACGTCATAATCGCCGCAGTGAATATGGCTCACTATTCCCATCATGGCCCCGAATCGCTGTCGACCGGCACGAAGTATTCCATCGCACAGGTCACCAAATTTCCTGTTCATCATCTCGTCACGCTGATCGCTCTCTGCTCACGAATGGGCAACCGATATGGATGCCATGTCCGGCTCTGGGCCGGGGGAGCATCTTAGCCGCACCAACAACGCGTGGATAGATGGCCGCTCCTGGCCAACTGCTGCGCTCACAACCGCAGTTGGCCCCGGGGCAATGATAAACTCGCGCCTTCCCCCGATGAGTGCTGCACCGTGCGCCTGACCCTGCTTGTTCCCGAATTGATCTGGCCCGAACCGGGCGACCAGTTGACGCTGGACAAGTTGCCGGCACCGGGTTTCGAGTGGCTGGACGGGCATGCGGCGTTCCGGCGTTCGGCGCCGGTTTCGGTCGAGGAATCACTGCTCGACCTGTTCGGTTTGCCGGCGGGCGGACCGGCGGCGTTCCGGCGGCTGGGCGAAGCGGGTGCGGTTGCCGAGGACGGCCACTGGCTGTGCGCCGACCCGGTGCATCTGCGTTTTCATCACGAGCGCATCGTGCTTGCCGATGCCGGGGCCTTCGATGTGGACGACGGCGAAGCACAGGCGCTGGTGGCGGCGCTGAATGCGGAGTTTGCCGACATCGGCGTGTTCCACGCGGCGACGGCGCGGCGCTGGTATCTGCGTCTGCACCAGCCGGCCGAGCATCTTGCCGCGCCGCTTTCCGCCGTCGCCGGCCGGCGCATGGACAGCGACCTGAGCGACAAGACCTCGCCGCTGCACCGCTGGCTGAACGAGGTGCAGATGTTCCTGCATCTGCACCCGGTCAACGCGGCGCGGGCCGGCGCCGGCAAACCGGCGATCAACAGCCTGTGGTTGTGGGGCGCCGGGACTGCCGGGCAGCCGGTGGCGGCGTTCGATGCGCTGTTCGCCGACGATACGCTGGCCATCGGCCTGGGCCGCGCTGCCGGCTTGGCCGTGCATGGCCGGCCGGAAAATCTGGGCGAAGTGCTCGCCGCCAAGGTGCAGGCGCCGCTGGTCGTGCTCGATCAGTTGCTGCCGACCATCCTCTACGAAAACCCGGAAGGTTGGCGACAGACCTTTACCGATCTGGAAAACCACTGGTTCGCCCCGCTGCGCACGCAACTGGGCAAGGCCGTGCACCAGCTCGACATCGTCGCCCCGACCATCTACGGCCGGCTGCAGTGGACGATCACCGGCGGCGAACGCTGGAAATTCTGGAAAAAGGGCCGCTCGCCGGCCGTCATTGCCAACGCGCTGGCCGCCACAGCGCCTGAAGGAAAATCCTCTTGACCCGCATCGTCACCCGCAGCGCGCCCCAGCGCACCGTCTGGCAGCTGGAACAACAGGGGCTGCATCCCCTGCTCGCCCGGCTCTACGCCGCGCGCGGCGTCACCGACAAGGCCGAACTCGACTACGAACTCAAGTCGCTGCTGCCGCCCACCGCGCTGACCCACGCCAGCGACGCCGCCAGCCTGCTCGCCGACGCCATCGAGGCCGAGGCAAAAATGCTGATCATCGGCGACTACGACTGCGACGGCGCCACCGCCACCGCCGTCGGCATGCGCGCCTTGAAGGCGCTCGGTGCCGATGTCGATTTCCTGCTGCCCGACCGCTTCAAGCTCGGCTATGGGCTGTCGCCGGAGATCGTCGACGTCGCCGCGCAGCAATCGCCGGACCTGATCATCACCGTCGACAACGGCATCGCCAGCCTAGAAGGCGTCGCCCGCGCGCAGCAGCACGGCATTGCCACGTTGATCACCGATCACCACCTGCCCGGCGAATCACTGCCGGACGCGGACTGCATCGTCAATCCGAACCAGCCCGGCTGCGACTTCCCGTCGAAATGCATCGCCGGTGTCGGCGTGATGTTCTACGTGATGCTGGCGCTGCGCGCCGAACTGCGCGAGCGCGGCTTTTTCGCCGAGCGCCCGGAACCGAACTTCGCCGACTTGCTCGACCTCGTTGCGCTCGGCACCGTCGCTGATGTCGTCAAGCTCGACCGCAACAACCGCATCCTGGTCAGCCAGGGCTTGAAGCGCATGCGCGCCGGCCGCCTACAACCGGGCATCGCGGCGCTGTTCAAGGCCGCCGGGCGCGATCCGCGCAAGGCCACCGCCTTCGACCTCGGCTTTTTGATCGGGCCGCGCCTGAACGCCGCCGGCCGCCTGGCCGACATGCGCCTGGGCGTCGAATGCCTGCTCACCGACGACCCGGCGCGGGCGCTGAACATCGCCCAGGAACTCGACAACTTCAACCGCGAACGCCGCGAGATCGAGGCCGGCATGCAGGAACAGGCACTCGCCCTGCTCGAATCGATGGACGTCGATGCCGCCGCGCCCGGCGTCGCCCTCTTCGACCCGGGCTGGCACGAAGGCGTCGTCGGCATCCTCGCCTCGCGCATCAAGGACAAGTTGCATCGGCCGGTGTTTGCCTTCGCCCAGGGCGAAGGCGACATCGTCAAGGGTTCCGGCCGTTCGATCCCCGGCCTGCATTTGCGCGACGCGCTCGACCTCGTCGCCAAGCGCGCCCCCGGCCTGCTCGTCCGCTTCGGCGGCCACGCGATGGCCGCCGGCGCGACCCTCCGGGCCGGCGATTTCGAACGCTTCCAGGCCATCTTTGCCGAAGTCGCCGGCGAGCTCCTCGCCCCCGCCGACCTCACCCGCACGCTGGAAACCGACGGTCCGCTCGAAGGCGGCTACATCAGCCTGGAAACTGCCAAGCTACTGGAAAATGAAATCTGGGGCCAGGGCTTCCCGGCGCCGCTGTTCGTCGATGAGTTCGAAGTCGAACAACAGCGCGTGCTCAAGGAAAAGCACCTGAAACTTCGGCTACGCAAGGGCAGCAGCCGGATCGAGGCAATCCAGTTCAACTTCTCCACCCAGCCCGGCCACAACACCCGCGCCGCCTACCGGCTGTCGGTCAACGAATACATGGGCGTCGAGAACCCGCAGTTGATGATCGAGTACCTGGAGTAAGGAAAAAAGAAGCTCAGCCTTTGAGCATGGCGCGCAGACGTTCCTCAAGGCTGCCCAGCGTCGCCGTTGTCTCGCCCGTATTGTCGAAAATCTTGATCAGCCCCTGTGCCTTTTCCATCACCATCGCCGAAATTTCCTCCTCCAGTTCCGAACTCAGCCCGAGCGGCGTGAAGGAAATCACCAGCTGATCCATCAATTCACGAACCTGGGTAACGGCCTCACGACGAGCCAGTTCGGCATGTGTCACGCAATCGTGAATGGTTTGTTGAATATCCGGCAATAGTTCGACGATACCGTTCTGCGTCAGGCGGAAGCGCTGATCCGCGACCATCGCCTGAATACGTGCATCGGCCATTTCGGCACCAATCGCCAGATGGTCACGCAAACGACCGCAAAGATCGGCATCGGCGATTGGCATGTTGTTAACGAGCACGGTCAGGTGATCGAAATTGTAGGCACTGCAACGCTTGAACTGGAAAATCCGGTCCAGTTTCGCTACATGCGCGATGGTTCCGGTTTCCATCGGATGATCGCGACCCGCATCGCCCAGGGTAAAAGTCAGGCTGGGCATGCGGACCTGGACCGCCCCCTGCAGCCGGAAACTGTGCAGCATGCCGAGTACCGCCTGCGCAACGGCTTCGGCGTCCGGACTCTCGTTCAGCGCCCGCATGAACTTGATCAGCGCGGCATATTCATCCATGTTCGACAGCAACAACGAACTCAATTCCTCAGAACTGGCCAGTTGCTGCTTCATCAGTTCGCGCTGCTCGATACGATCCCTGATGCAACGGATCTGGTAGCGAACTTCATCAATCACATACGGCTTGACGATGAAATCCTCACCGCCTGCTTCATAGCCGGTCAGGCGAAATTCCGGCAATGCATTGTGTGCGATGAAAACCACCGGGATAGCCGCCGTATCGGCACGCAATTTGAGTTCGCGACACAAGGCAAAACCATCATGATCGGGCAGCGTGACATTGAGCAACAGGATATCCGGTCGCTGGGCTGCCAGTCGCCGCATGCAGCCTTCCGCCGAGGTGAAAAACTCGACTTCGTATTCGTAGGCAAATACTGATTCGAGGATGACATCGGACATCACGTCATCATCGACACAAAAAATCCTCAGTCGTCCACTCACACGGCCTCCGATTCATCATTGAGCAAGTCGAGAAAAGGCCGGGCAATCTCTTCCGGCAACAACTCGCAGACATTGAGCGCCTGCTGACGGCCAAGCACGAAGGGATCCTCTTGGCGGCGCTCGAAAGTCGGCGAAACATAAGCCATCGCCCAGGTCGGCATCAGCAACTGCTCCCCGTTTGTGTGCGACAGGATGCGCAATTCACGGTGGCGTGGATCGCGCTCGATGCGAGCATACAGCGCTTCGACCTCAGCCTTCGGCCCTTCGAGGAACTGCAGGAAACGACGCCCCCGGAAAAGCAGGATGCCGGAAACTCCCGCCTGGTTATTGCGCGTTTGTGACAGGCGGAGGATGTCCAGAACATCCGCTTCGGTCAACTTATCGCTGGCCAGGCTCTCATATACGATTTGCGTGAATGGCATGTGCTGCGCTCCCTTGCCAAAACTATTGTTTGAATAGTTCGGCAGGTTAGCAGAAGCCGGTGTTCACGGTAGTGACGGATATCAAGCTTTTCCGGAAGTTCCGGACGGCAAAAGTGCCATGTGGGAAATTTACCGTGATCCGGCTTCGTCAAGATAGCCCGCCAGTTGCGCTGCCGGCATCGGCCGGGCAAACAGGTAGCCTTGAAACTCCTGGCAGCCGAGCGCGTTGAGCACCGCCAGTTGAGTCTGCTTTTCCACGCCTTCGGCGACCACCCGCAGATTCAGGCTGTGCGCCAGCGAGACGATGGCGCGGGTGATGGCCAGTCCGCCATTGCCTTGATCGCATTCGAGCACGAAGGAGCGGTCGACCTTGAGGATGTCGATCGGGAAACGCTTGAGGTAGGCAAGCGAGGAGTAACCGGTGCCGAAGTCGTCGACCGCGATGTAGACGCCCATCGCCTTCAGTTCATTGAGCACGGCCAGCGTGCGCTGGACGTCGCCCATCAGCACACCCTCGGTGATCTCGAGTTCGAGGTTTTCCGGCGGCAGTCCGGCTTCTGCGAGGACGGTGCGGACCAGCGCAGCCAGGTCCTTTTCCCGGAACAGGCTGGGCGAAATATTGACCGCCACGCGTAGATGCCCGTGGCCGGCAGCCCGCCACCTGGCCGCTTCCCGACAGGCGGTGCGCAGCACGAAAACCGTCAGTTGGCCGATCAGGCCATTCTCTTCGGCCAGCGGAATGAAACGCACCGGCGACACGCTGCCGAATTCGGCGCTCTCCCAGCGGACCAGGGCCTCGAAACCGAAGGGACGGCCCCGGGCATCGACCTTGGGTTGATAGACGACGTGCAACTCCTCCTGCTCGACTGCCCGGCGCAGCGCCGAGTCGAGCGCCAGACGGTCGCGCGCCTCGGCATTCAGCGACTCGGTGTAGAACTGGAACTGCCCTTTGCCCAGTTTCTTGGCATGATGCATGGCCGCGTCTGCATGGCGGAGCAGGACACCGAGGTCGGCACCGTCGTCGGGGAAGACGCTGACACCGATGCTGCAATCGACGCGGACTTCCTGGCCGTCGAGCATGACCGGTTCGCCAATCGCGTTGCGAACCCGGCGCAGGATGTGCAAGGTGTCGCTGAGGCCGCCATCGTCGCCAAGGATGAGCACGAATTCGTCGCCGCCGTAACGGGCGACGGTATCGGTATCGCGCAGGCAGGATTTGAGTCGGCGGGCCACTTCGACCAGCAGTTTGTCGCCGGCACCATGCCCCAGGCTGTCGTTGATCAGCTTGAAGTTGTCGAGATCGACGAAAGCCAGCGAGCCCTTGGTCCCTCGACGCTGGGCCAGGTTGAGCAATTGCTGCAGGCGGTCCTGGAGCAGGTTGCGGTTGGGCAGCCCGGTCAGCGGATCGTGCGTCGCCTGGTATTCGAGTTGTTGCCGGTAATTGTGCTGGGCGGTCACATCCTCGACCGTCCCTTCGTAATACAGCGCCTCACCCTCGGGGCTGTACACCACGTGGGCATGTTCGGAAATCCAGATGCGGCTGCCGTCGCGGCGATAGACCTCGGATTCGAAATCGGTCACCCGTCCGTGCTCGCGGATCAGGGTCTTGAATTCCTCGCGTCGCCCGGCCTCGACGTAGAGTCGGCCGGCGATGTCGGACAGGCCGGCGATCAGCGCCGCCGGATTCTCGTAGCCATAGAGTTCGGCGAGCGCCCGGTTGGCGGCAAGGTAATGACCGTCGATCGAGGTCTGGAACATGCCGACCACGGAATCCTCGAAAATGCTGCGGTAGCGCAGCTCGGCATCGGCCAGTTGACGCTGGCTCTCGACCTGCTCGGTGATATCTTCGATGAAGCCTTCGAGTACCCGCTGTCCTTTCTCGTCGAACACCACAGCACCGCGCTCAAGCACCCACTTGACCGCCCCGCGCCGATGCACGATCCGGTACTGGGCGCGATAGCGACCGCTGCCGGCCATCGCTGCGGAAATCACCCGCCGCACCTGGGCCCGGTCTTCGGGATGGGTGATCACCTCCAGCGACGTGACCTTGTTGTGTTCGAGTTCGTCCGGGCAATAACCGGTCAGCTCGCGACTGCCGTCGCTGACGAAGTGCATCGTCCACTGCTCGTCGATGGCGCAGCGAAAGACCATCCCCTCCAGGTTGTGCACAAGTACCTGCAGCACGCGGTCGGTGTCGATGCCATTCCAGGCTGATTCACGACGCTTGCGCAGGACAGGAAGAAAACCGTTGGGTGATGCAATATCGTTCACGATGCAGATACATTGAGTCATTACGATGAATCATTAGCAAAAACCTTGCCTGCTCAAATTCAAGCACTTTTCGCAATATTTCCGGGAAAACCATAACAATTCGTCAGTTTCCAAACAGCGGCGCACCAATACGGTGCAATCAATTCAGGAAAGCGCATAACTCCCCCCCGGGCGCCCGGCCGATGCACCGATCCCGGCATCGGACAACACCCGGCCGTTGTCGGCAATCCACGCAAAAACCGCATCGACCGCACGCGTTGCGTCGTCGAAATATTCCTGAGCGCCGACCGTCACCCCGCCGGTGCCGAGCACCCGCTGGCGCAGCAAGCGCACCATGTGCTGAACGGCATGCTCGGCCTTGCGGTTCATCGCCCCGCCCTCGCCGGCCTGCTTGAGGATGGATTCGGCCCGGCCGATCAGGAACAGCAGCCGCACCCGGGCAACCGCCGAGCAGCTACCGCGCGTCGTCACGCTCAGGCCGACAGCACGCGCCTGGCCCAGGCATTCGGTCAGCGCCGGCAGGCGGGTGGCGTAGTTGCGCACCAGATTGCGTTCGCCGCGCCCGGCGACCAAGGGCTCAAGGCGGGCTTCGCCAAGCGCGGCCAGCCAGCGCAGCAACTGCTCGATCAACTGGCTGTGCTCGACGATGCTCTGCTCGACCGACAACTGCCCCAGGCGTTCGCGCAATCCGCCCCAGTGATGCCGGAACAGGCTCAGCTCGTTGGCCGTCAGGCAGGGATGGGGTTTGCCGGACTCGCTGTCGGCCAGCGGCCGCAGTGCCTGGAACAGGCCCTCGATTTCCCGTGCCTTGCTCTCCAGCTTGCTGCCGAATCCCTTGTCGCCGGCCAGCCAGGCTGAGCTCATGCCGCGGTGCTGCTGGAAATGCGCCGTCAGCGCCAGCAAGGTCCGGCAGGCGTCGAGGTTGAGTTCGAGCGACTGGCCGGCGTCGCGCCGACTGTGCCGGTGATGCTGCGCCAGCGTCAGCAGCGCGATCAGCACGGCTGCCCCCAGGAGCGAATAAATGACCCAATCCATGGCTGCCTCACTCGTATTGATATTGGTTCAGGGCGCCGTTCAACTGCCCGGCCAGCTCGCTCAGGTAACGCGACAGTTCGCTGTTCTCGCTGACCAGATGCTCGTTGGCATCGGCCAGTTGCGCCACCTGCTCGATGTCGCGGGCGATGTTCTGCCCGGCCTCGCTCTGTTCGCGGCTGGCAGCCGCGATATCGCGGATCAGTTCCAGCGTGCGCTGGGCGTTTTCCTCGACCCGGCGCAATTCGCCAACCGCCTCGCCGGCATCGGTCAGGCTGGCCGTCGCCTCGTCACGGGTCTGCGCCATGGCGGCAATCATCCCGTCGACCTCGTGCCTGACGCCCTCGATACGCTCGCCGATCTCGCGGGTGGCAACGCTGGTCCGTTCGGCCAGCTTGCGCACCTCGTCGGCGACCACGGCAAAGCCGCGTCCCTGCTCGCCGGCGCGCGCTGCCTCGATGGCGGCATTGAGCGCCAGCAGATTGGTCTGGGTGGCGATATCGGAAATCAGTCCGACGATGGTGTCGATTTCGCGCGAGCGCTCGCCGAGCCGTGCCGCACCGGCCGCCGTGCGCTCCACCGTCGCGGCCAGCCCGGACAGGCTGTCGGACAGGCTGCCGACCCGACTGGCACCGGCCAGCGCCATCTGCCGCGATGCTTCGGCCACACCGGCGGCGCCCTGCGCACTGTCGCTGGTGACGCCGAGACTGACGGTCAATTGCTCCAGCGTGGCCGACGAGGAAAATGTGATGTCGCGCTGCCGGCGCACGCCGGCATCGCCGCCACTGGCGTTCTGCTTGCTCTCACTGGCGACGCTGGAAATCTCCTGCGCCATCCGGGCGAAAACCAGGAACAGCCCGGCCAGCGAGCGGGCCATGCCGTTCAGGCGCTCGGCCAGCGGCGCCAGAACGCCGCAATCGCGGCCGTCGAGACGGGCCACCAGCTTGCCGCCGGCCAACTCCAGCGCGAAGCGGTCGATCTCCACCAGTCCCTGCTCCAGGCCACGAACCAGACGCAGCGACAACCAGGCCGACAACAGCAGCACAGCACCGCCCAGCCAGCCGAGGTAAACCGGCCAGCCGCCGGCAAATCCCAGCGCAATGGCGGCGCCGGCGGCCACCGCCAGCAACCAGCAGGCAAGCTGGGGACTACGTAAATTGACCAGCAAAGGTCGTGAAACAGGCACATCGCTCTCTGTCATGGGGCCCTCGTCATTGATTGACTGTTGTGCAGTGCAATATGCAAGAGCCTTGCCATCTGGAATCCGAAAATCATCACTATTGGAATCAACGAGATAAATAAAAACACCATTCGCTGATACAGCAAAAATCCCAAAATCGGGGCATTGCGGATGCGCATCGCCGCAAGGCGCGCACCGGCGTGGTGCCCTCCCCGGCAATACACAATCCGGTCGGCATCGCCGTGCCCGGCAGCTATAATTGCGTCTTTTCAAAGCATTGGAATTTGTCTCATGGAAGCAGAACGGCTGAACAGCATCTCCAACAAGCTCGACGACCTGGCGCAGCGCGCCGACGAGCTACGGAGGTATCTTTGACTACGATCACAAACGTGAGCGTCTGACCCTCCTCAACCAGGAGATGGAAGACCCGAAGATCTGGGACGACCCCAAGCGTGCCCAGGAACTCGGTCGTGAGAAGAAGGCCCTGGAAGACATCGTTCTCGTCCTCGAGGAAGTCGATGGCGCGATCAACGACGGCCGCGAACTCTTTGCCATGGGCAAGGAAGAAGGCGACGACGACACGCTGCTGTCGGTCGAAGCCGACAATGCCGGCATCGAGGAAAAAGTCGGCAAGCTTGAATTCCGCCGCATGTTCAACAATCCCTCCGACCCGATGCCCTGCTTCCTGGAAATCCAGGCCGGTGCCGGCGGTACCGAAGCCCAGGACTGGGCATCGATGCTCCTGCGCATGTACCTGAAGTTCGGTGAAAAGAAGGGCTTTTCCGTCGAGGTCATGGAAGAGTCGGAAGGCGACGTCGCCGGCATCAAGAGCGCCACCGTCAAGTTCACCGGCGACCACGCCTACGGCACGCTGCGCACCGAAACCGGCATCCACCGCCTGGTCCGCAAGTCGCCGTTCGACTCGAACGCCCGCCGCCACACCAGCTTCACCTCGGTCTTCGTGTATCCGGAAGTCGATGACTCGATCGAAATCGAGATCAACCCGGCCGACGTGCGCACCGACACCTACCGCGCTTCCGGCGCCGGCGGTCAGCACATCAACAAGACCGACTCCGCCGTGCGTCTGACCCACGTCCCGACCGGCATCGTCGTCCAGTGCCAGAACGACCGTTCGCAGCACCGCAACCGCGACGAAGCCTGGCAGATGCTGCGCGCCCGACTCTACGAGTTCGAACTGCGCAAGCAGCAGGCCGAGCAGCAAAAGCTGGAGGATGCCAAGTCCGACATCGGCTGGGGCCACCAGATCCGTTCCTACGTGCTCGACCAGAGCCGGATCAAGGATCTGCGCACCAACTTCGAGACCGGCAACACACAGGCCGTACTCGACGGCGACCTCGACGACTTCATCGAGGCCAGCCTGAAACAGGGCGTGTGACGCCCAACCTGTTCGCCGGATTGCCGTCGGCCGCGCTGGCCGACGAGCAATTCGCGACGATTCTGCAGCGCCCGGGACTGCGCATCGAGCGCATCGTTTCCACCGGGCAGGCCAGCCCGCCGGATTTCTGGTACGACCAGGACGAAGGCGAATGGGTGGTGCTGCTGCAGGGCGAAGCGAAACTACGCTTCGCCGACGAAGCCGACGCCCGCCACCTGCGCGCCGGCGATTTCATCGACATTGCCCCACACCGCCGGCACCGTGTCGACTGGACGGCGCCGGATCAGGCCACCGTCTGGCTGGCCGTTTTCTACGCCGCCTGATCAGGCAAAGACGATGTGGCCGACGGTGCGCAGCGCGATGCCGATGCAGGCACCGAGCGCCGCCGGTTTCCACACCTTGGCAACACGCGGCCCGGCCGCGATCAGCACGGCAACACCAGGCAGGTCGAAGGGCGAGATCAGCACGGCAACACCAGGCAGGTCGAAGGGCGAGATCAGGAAACCGGCACTGCTGTTGAGCAGTTCGACGCTGATCTGACCGGCGCGACGCATCTCGTCCATCACCCCCATCATCGCCGTGCCGCCGGCCAGGTACTTGGTCAGTGCCGGCAGCACCAGCGCCCGGTCGATCGCCAGCGCATCGAGCAGCGGCGCCAGCAAGGTCGTCAGCAGATCGATGGCACCGAAAGTGCGCAAGGCGGTGACCACCACCAGCGACAGCACCAGCATCGGGATCGCGCCGACCGCCAGCTTGAAGGCCTCGGCGCCGGCCCGGTTGATCACGTCGAGCACGCCCTTGGCGCTCTCGGCCACCGGATGCGAAAGGTGTTCGTCGACCACGCCCTCGGCCGCCGACAGCGAACGTCCGAACAGGTAATAGGTCGCCGCCGCCGCGGTCAGGCCGCCGAGCAGCGACCACAGCAGGGTCAGGCCGATGTCGAGGCCCATGGTCATCATCGGCAGCGCCGCGTTGGCCTGCGACATCGCGAAGACCATCGCCAGCGTTGCCGCGATGTGGCGGTCCGACGCCCCGCGCTGATCCATCATGGTCAGCGTCGCCATCGGCGCGGCAAAGCTGACGAAGTTGATCTGCAAGGCCGCGAACACGCCCAGCCCGGTCAGGCCGAAGGGCTTCAGCACCGGCGCCAGTTTCGCCACCACCCAGTCGAGCGCGCCGCGTGCTTCGAGCAAGCGCATCAGCGACAGCATCACCACCATCACCGGCAGCAGGATGAACAGCGAAAGCTCGACCGCCGAACGGCCGGCCTTGAGGAGTATTTCGATCAGGATTTCCATGGGGCGGGATTATGGCATTGGCGGGAAGAATTGCCCCCTTTCCCTTGTTCCGCCCCCCCGAATCGGCGAAAATCTCCCCTTTCCGCGCCAGTCAGCGCCAAACCCCGATTTACCCAAGGATTTCCCGATGTCCAACGCCGAACAGCAACAAGACGAGAACCACATCATCGCCGAGCGCCGCGCCAAGCTGGCCGAGCTGCGCCAGGGTGGGGTCGCCTTCCCGAACGACTTCCAGCGCGAGAACACCGCGCAGAAGCTGCACGACGGCTACGGCGAGAAATCGGCGGAAGAACTCGAAGGCCTGCCGGTCGAGGTCAAGGTCGCCGGCCGCATGATGTTGAAGCGGGTCATGGGCAAGGCCTCGTTCGCCACGCTGCAGGACGTTTCCGGCCGCATCCAGGTCTATGTCGCTCGCGACAAGGTCGGCGAGGACGTCTACGCCGCGTTCAAGGGCTGGGACCTCGGCGACATCCTCGGTGTCGTCGGCACGCTGATGAAGACCAAGACCGGCGAACTGACCATCCAGGCCAGCCAGATCCGCCTGCTGACCAAGTCGCTGCGCCCGCTGCCGGACAAATTCCACGGCCTGGCCGACCAGGAAATGAAGTACCGCCAGCGCTACGTCGACCTGATCATGAACGAGGAAACACGCTTCACCTTCCGCGCCCGTTCGGCCATCGTCCAGTCGATCCGCAACTACATGTGCGGCCACGGCTTCATGGAAGTCGAAACGCCGATGATGCACCCGATCCCCGGCGGCGCTGCGGCCAAGCCCTTCATCACCCACCACAACGCGCTCGACATGCAGCAGTTTCTGCGCATCGCGCCCGAGCTCTACCTCAAGCGCCTGGTCGTCGGCGGCTTCGAGAAGGTCTTCGAAATCAACCGCAACTTCCGCAACGAAGGTCTGAGCCCGCGCCACAATCCCGAATTCACGATGATGGAGTTCTACGAGGCGTATGCGAACTACCACACGCTGATGGACTTCACCGAAGGCCTGATCCGCCACGCCGCGCGCGAAGCGCTGGGCAAGGAAGTGTTCGAATACCAGGGCCGAGAACTCGACCTGTCCAAACCCTTCCACCGGCTGACCATCACCCAGGCGATCCAGCGCGAGCAGCCGTCGTTCACCGACGAACAACTGGCCGATGCCGAATTCCTCAAGGCCAAGATCGTCGCCTTCGGCGAGAAGGTTAAGCCGGGCGGCCTCGGCAGCCTGCAACTGCAATTGTTCGAAGCCTGCGCCGAAGCCCAGTGCTGGGAACCGACCTTCATCATCGACTACCCGGTCGAAGTCAGCCCGCTGGCCCGCGCCTCCGACAGCAACCCGGAAATCACCGAACGCTTCGAGCTGTTCATCGTCGGTCGTGAAATCGCCAACGGCTTCTCGGAGTTGAACGACGCCGAAGACCAGGCCGCCCGCTTCCAGGAACAGATGAAAGCCAAGGACGCCGGTGATGAAGAGGCAATGTATTACGACGCCGACTACATCCGCGCGCTGGAATACGGTCTGCCCCCGACCGGTGGCTGCGGTATCGGGATTGATCGCTTGATCATGCTGTTGACCGACTCCCCCGCCATCCGTGACGTGATTCTCTTCCCCTCCATGCGTCCGGAGTAATGCAAATCCGTCAGCTCCAGGTGGCTTGCGATGCGGTTCAGGATCGGCTGACCCTGCGCGTCGCGACACAAGCCAACGAGGAGTTCCGGGTATGGATCACCCGGCGTTACCTGCGCGAATTGTGGCCGCATCTGGTGGCCATGCTCGCCGGGCATCTGGCGGCGCGGCCGCAGGCAGTGGCCGAAAAACCGGCGGCGTCCGCCGCGCCGCAGTCGAGCTTTGACCAGCCGTTCAAGGAAGACAATCCCAGCTTTCCGCTCGGATCGACGCCGCTGCTGGCCAGCGAAGCGACGCTGACGGCAAGCGGCGACGGGCTGGCCAGGCTGATCTTCCGCGAGGGGCGCGAGCGTAGTTTCACGCTGAATCTCAACAGCGAACTAATGCAGGCGCTGTGCGCCATGCTGCGCAAATCGGCCGAGCAGTCCGGCTGGGCGCTGGCGCTCGATTACGCGCCGAGCGCCGCGGCCGAATCACCGACCCTGCCGGCCGAAGACCAGAAACCCGGCCTGCTCCACTAGTGGAACCGCTGCGCCCCGCCCGGCTCGAATTCGCCGACGACGGAACACCGTACTCGAGCGTCTACGGCGATGTCTATCACTCGGCCCACGGCGGCCCGGCGCAGGCCCGCCACGTTTTCCTCGGCGGCAACGAACTACCACAGCGCTGGCAGGGACGCGACCGCTGCGTCATCCTCGAAACCGGCTTCGGCCTCGGGCTGAACTTCCTCGCCACCTGGCAGGCCTGGCGCGCCGACCCGCAACGCTGCCGGCGGCTGCACTTCGTTTCCTTCGAAAAACACCCCTTCTCCGCCGCTGACCTCGCCGTCGCCCAGCGCGCCTGGCCGGAGTTCGCCGAACTGGCGGCGCAACTGCAGGCCCGCTGGCCGCTGCTGACGCCGGGCGTGCATCGCCTTTTCCTTGACGACCGGCAGGTCATCCTGACCCTGTTCTTCGGCGACGCGACGACGCAGTTGCGCCAGCTCGACGCCTCGGTCGACGCCTTTTTCCTCGACGGCTTCTCGCCGGCCAGGAACCCCGAGCTATGGACGCCGGAACTGTGCCGCGCGCTGTCGCGCCTCGCTGCACCGGGCGCCACGCTGGCCACCTGGTCGGTCGCCGGCCACGTCCGGGCAGCACTGGAAGCCGCCGAGTTCGACCTGGAAAAACGCCCCGGTTTCGCCAGCAAACGACAGATGCTGCACGGCCGCTTCCGTTCGCGCCGGCCCGATCGCCACGCACCGCCGGCCGACCGCCGCGCCGTCGTCATCGGTGCCGGCATCGCCGGCTGCACGGCGGCCAGCGCCCTGGCCGGCGCCGGCTGGCAGGTCGACATCGTCGAGCGTGCGCCGACACCAGCCACCGGCGCCTCGTGCAACGTCGCCGGCGTGCTGCGGCCCTTGCCCAGCGCCGACGACAACCGTCTGTCGCGCCTGACCCGCGCCGGCTACCTGGCCACCCGCGCCCTGCTGCAATCGCTGCCCGATGCCCGCTGGTCGCCCTGCGGCGTCCTCCACCTCGGCCGCGAGCCGCTGCACGAGGCGACCCAGCGGCGCGTCGTCGACCGCCTGCAACTGCCCGCCGAACTGCTGCAGTTTGTCGACCGCGAGCGCGCCGGCGAGATGCTCGGCCTGCCGGTCGAGGCCGGCGGCTGGTGGTTCCCGCAGGGTGGCTGGGTCAATCCGGCCTCGGTCTGCCGCGCCGCGCTGGCGGCTTTTCCCGGGCGCATCCGCGAACGCTATGAGGTCACGGTCGACCGTCTGGAACGAACAACAAATGGCTGGCGCCTGCTCGCCGCCGACGGCGGCGAGATCGCCAGCGCGCCGGTCGTGGTCATGGCCGCAGGCGTCGGCGCCCCGGCCTTCGCGGAGTTTGCCTGGCTGCCGCAGAAAAGCGCCCGCGGCCAGGTCACCCACCTGCCGCCCGACCCCATGCGTACGCTGGCGCACGTCGTCTGTCGCCACGGTTACGCGATGCCCGAGGTCGACGGCATCCGCCTGACCGGCGCCACGCTGCAGCCGAACGATCCCGATCCTTCCGTACGCGCCGACGACCACGCCGAGAACCTGGCCCGGCTGCGCCTGAGCCTGCCCGGCTACCTCGGCCCGGAAGATCCGGTGCCGCTAGCCGGCCGTACCGGCTTCCGGCCGATGTCGCCGGACCGCCTGCCGATCGTCGGCCCCCTTCCCGATCCGGCCGCGATCCGGGGCCAGCCGCGCCTGCCGGCGCTGCCGCGCCACCCCGGCCTGTGGTGCGTGCAGGGCTTCGGCGCGCGTGGCATCGTCTGGTCGGCGCTGATGGCCGATCTGCTGGTCAGCCGCCTGGAAGGCGACCCGCTGCCGCTGGAAATCGACCTTGTCGATGCCGTCGATCCCGGCCGCTTCCTGCTCAAATCGCGCGCCCGGCCACAAGACGACGATGCCTTCGACGACCGCACGTGAATAAGCTTAGCTGCAGAAGTGATTGGCGGAATCCGCCGGTCATGGTTAATCTGCGCAGGCTCCTGTAGACTTTTTCCTTTCACCACAAAAGCAAGAGAGACACACGCATGAAGATCGAAACCCTCGCCGTTCATGGCGGCTACAGCCCGGACCCGACGACCAAGGCCGTCGCCGTCCCCATCTACCAGACCACCTCCTACGCCTTCGACAGCACCCAGCACGGTGCCGACCTGTTCGACCTCAAGGTCGCCGGCAACATCTACACGCGGATCATGAATCCGACCCAGGACGTGCTGGAAAAGCGTGTCGCCGCGATGGAAGGCGGCGTTGCCGCGCTGGCGATGGCCTCCGGCATGGCGGCGATCACCGCGTCGATCCAGACGATTGCCGAGGCCGGTGACAACATCGTCACCTCGTCCACGCTGTACGGCGGCACCTACAACCTGTTCGCGCACACCCTGCCGCAGTACGGCATCGAAGTGCGCTTCGCCGACTACCGCGACCCGGACGCCTTCGAGAAACTGATCGACGCCAGGACCAAGGCCGTCTTCTGCGAATCAGTCGGCAACCCGCTCGGCAACGTCACCGATTTCGAAAAACTCGCCGAAGTCGCCCACAAACATGGCGTGCCGGTCATCGTCGACAACACCGTGCCCTCGCCCTACCTGTGCCGCCCGTTCGAGCACGGCGCCGACATCGTCGTCCACGCGCTGACCAAGTACCTGGGCGGCCACGGCAACTCGATCGGCGGCATCATCGTCGATAGCGGCAAGTTCCCGTGGGCCGAGCACAAGGCGAAGTTCAAGCGCCTCAACGAGCCGGACGTGTCCTACCACGGCGTCGTCTATACCGAAGCCCTCGGTGCCGCCGCCTACATCGGCCGCGCCCGCGTCGTGCCGCTGCGCAACATGGGCGCCGCGATCAGTCCGTTCAACGCCTTCCTGATCCTGCAGGGTATCGAAACGCTGGCGCTGCGCATGGACCGCATCTGCGACAACGCGCTGAAGATCGCCCAGTTCCTGCAGAATCATCCGAAGGTCAGCTGGGTCAATTACGCCGGCCTGTCCGACCACAAGGACCATGCGCTGGTGCAGAAGTACATGGGCGGCCGCGCTTCCGGCATCCTCAACTTCGGCGTCAAGGGTGGCCGCGAAGGTGGCGGCAAGTTCCAGGATGCACTGCAACTGGTCACCCGCCTGGTCAACATCGGCGACTGCAAGACGCTCGCCTGCCACCCGGCGTCGACCACGCACCGCCAACTGTCGCCGGAAGAACTGGCCAAGGCCGGCGTTTCCGAAGACATGATCCGCCTGTCGGTCGGCATCGAGCACGTCGACGACCTGATCGCCGATCTGGATCAGGCACTCAACGCCGCCTGATCAAGTCAGCGCAAAAACGACAAACCCGGCCTGGTGCCGGGTTTGTTTTTTGGCTCAGCGCTTATAGTCGTCCTGATCGCCCAGCACCGTCCCGACTTCGCCGAGGAAGTGCGTCAGTGCCTCCGCAAAGTTTTCGGCAAGCGGCGCACAGGCACCTGCATCCCCGGCTCGCGCCGCCATCTGGAGCTCGGCGGCAAGCGCACTGACCGACCCAATGCCGATGGTTGCCAGCGAGCCTTTCAGCGCATGGGCCAGGCGCTCCAGTCCGTCCAGGTCCCCCGCTGCCAGCAGGCGCCTGATTGCCGCCGGGTCGTCGCCATGTACCCGGGCAAACGAAACCAGCAGATGGGCCAGAAAATCCACTTTACCCCGGGCAACTTTCAGCCCGCCGTCCAGATCGAGATCGCTGATTCCGCGCAAACGCCCGGCCAGCTCCTGGTCATCGTCGGCGCTTGTCGGCTCCGGTGTATCGATGACGACCGGCAGTTCGTCGCCGGCCGGCAGCCATTGCTCAAGCACCGCGTAGAGCATTTCCGGCGCGACCGGCTTGGCGATGAAGGCATTCATGCCGGCCTCCAGGCAATGCCTGCGGTCCTCGTCAAAGGCGTTGGCGGTCATGGCAACAATCGGCACGGCCTGACCGGTCGGCAAGCGCCGGATCGCGCGCGTCGCCTCGATGCCGTCCATCTCCGGCATCTGCATGTCCATCAGGATCAACTGGTAGTCGCCGTTACGGAACATCTCCACCGCTTCCCGTCCATTGATCGCGACATCCGTTTTCAGACCGACGGCTTCCAGCATGTCGAGCGCAACCTCGCGATTGACCTCGTTATCTTCGGCCAGCAGCAGGCGAGCGCCGGCGCAGTGCTGCAACAGCTTGCTGCTGTCGGCACGCGCCTGGCTGACGGCCGACAGCAGCGCCGCCGGATTACCGATGCGCAATACGGCCGAAAACCAGAATACGCTGCCCTTTCCGGGCTCGCTGATGACGCCGATGTCGCCACCCATCAACTCGGCCAGCCGGCGGGTGATGGTCAGGCCCAGACCGGTACCGCCATAGCGGCGGGTGGTCGAGGCATCGCCCTGCTCAAAGGCCTCGAACAGCTTTGCCTGGCGATCGATCGGAATGCCGACCCCGCTGTCCTCGACCGAGAAGCGCACACGCAAGGCGTCGCCCTCGGCATGCTCAAGCGAAGTACGGATGGCGATACCGCCGCGTTCGGTAAACTTGATCGCGTTGCTGGCGAAGTTGAGCAGCCCCTGGCGCAGCCGGGTCGGGTCGCCCCGCAGGTAGCGGGGCACGTCGCCGCGCTCGACCGCCACTGTCAGCCCCTTTCTCGCCGCCGTCTCGGCAATCAGCGTCTCCACCTGCCCCAGAACATCGTCGAGCGAGAAATCGGTTTCCTCAAGCTGCATCCGCCCGGCCTCGATCTTGGACAGGTCGAGGATGTCGTTGATCACCGTCAGCAGATGCTGACCGGCCGCCTCGATCTTGCGCAGGCGCTCCCGTTGCCACGGATTGAGCGCCGTACGCTGGAGCATGCCGGTCAGACCGATCACCGCATTGAGCGGTGTGCGTATCTCGTGGCTCATGTTGGCCAGGAAACGGGTCTTGGCGCTGCTGGCAATACGCGCCTGCTCCATGGCGGCGGTCCGCTCCTTGAGCAGCACCTGCAGCGAATCGCGGTGTTCGCGCAGGCTCTGGTCGCGGTTGCGGATTTCGTCGAGCATCGCGTTCAAGCCCCTGGCCAGGGTGTCGAGTTCGTGGATGCGGCTGGGGTGTGCCCGGAGGCTGAAGTCGCCGTGCTGCGAAACCTGCTCCAGGAGAACCGTCAGGTCGGCCAGGGGCCGCAAGGCACTGCGACTCAGGCGGCGTGAAAGATGCTGGCCAAGCAGCAGCGCCAGCAGGGCGGTCGAGCAAATGACCGCCAGCTGGACCAGCATCTGCCAGTAAAGCGCCCCCAGGCTGACGCGCAGATACAGGTTGCCGAGCAACTGCTCCTGATGGCGGATCGGCCGGACCAGTTCGACATGACCGGCCAGGTAATCGATTTTCTCACCGACCGCCGGCAGCGCTTGCGGTTCGCTCCCACCGGCCGTCAGGTATTGCGCGAAAGGCAAACCGGCCTCGTCATAAACGACAGCGGCGAGAGCCTCCGGCGCATGCTCGAGTGAGCGCAGCAGCGCCGTGGCATCCTCCGGATTGCGGAACACCAGGCTGGCACCGAGATTTTCGCCGAGGATGGCGGCCTGCCCGCGATGGGCGTGCAGCAGGGCGGAAACGCCAAGGAGCAGGCTGCTGGCGACGACGATCAGCGCAAAAATGCCAAGCGCGCCGGCAAGAATGCGCCGGTTGATACCGGCCAGGCGCTGACCAAGGGGAATCGTCCGGCTATCGTCACGACTCACTGGACCACCTCGCTGGCCAGGCGCAGCAGTTTCGAACTGAGACTGAGGCCACGGTGACGCGCTTCGACAAGATTTGCCCGGAAACCGAGTCGGCCTTCCTGCATGTCCATGTTCAATACGATGCCGCGCGCACTGCTGCCGGGCGCGTCCGTCACCAGCAGCACCGGACGGTTACCGAGGTATTCGACGACCCGCGGCAGGTTGCCGATGGCAGCCTGGCCGAGAAAGACGACATGGCACGGCGCCAGCGCCTCGACGCTGCCTGCCCGGCGGATGGCCAGACTGCTGCCGCCGGCCCGGCGTCCCTGCAGGGTGTCGATTTCCCGACCAAAGGGATCGGTGCCATAGATGCAGACGTTGAGCACGGGCGGAGGCGGTTCGGGCCAGGTGGTGAAGGCAATGAAGTTGTACAGCACGCCAGCCTTCAGCTGGTACTCGGTAAAACCCTGGCCAGCAGCCGGCAGCGCCAGCAGCGAGGCACACAGGGCGAGGAACGGAAGCCGCAGGCGCGTCATCAGAAACGGTAATCCATCTTCAACAGCACGGCCCGCCCGTCCTGGGTGAAACTGTCCTGCCAGTTGCTGTCGGCGCCGGGATGGCGGTAGCGCCGGTCGAACAGATTCCGCACGGCAAGCGACAAGTCCATGCCACGAATCCAGCCCTCGGCACTCAGGTTCAGGTGAGACAGGCTGTAGGCATCGAGGATGGCACCGTCCAGAGTGCGCCGACGCCCCTCGAAGCGGTACTCGTAACCCAGCCGCAGGCCATGCCAGGGCAGCGGGTAGATCAGGTTGAGCCGCCCCAGCCAGCGCGGGGAATTCTCCAGTTCCCGGCCCGCTGCCTGGGTGACATCCTGGAACGACACGCTGCCCCGCAGACGAACACCGGAAAGCCAGTGGCGCGCCGCCGACAGTTCGATGCCCCGGGCATCGATGCGTTGCCCCGAACGGTACTGCGTCAGGCCGCTGGCCGCATCGGTGGTCAGGCTGATGATGTCGTCGAGGCGCCAGCGGTAGAGCGAAGCCCGCAGGCTGGTACCGTTGCCCAGGCGATGATCGGCAATCAGTTCGTAGGTATCGACGATTTCGTTGTCCAGCCCCGGATTGGCGATCTGCGAGACGGCATCGTCGTAGTCGCGCTCATAGGCATTCGGTGCTCGATGTGCCCGGCCGTACAGCATCTTCAGGGTAGTCGCCGGCGCCGCCTGCCAGATCAGGCCGAGTCGCGGACTGATCTGGGAACCGCCGACATCGCTGCGGTCGGCACGCAGGCCGACAACCGAGGTCCAGGCATCGGCAAATTGCCATTCGTCCTGGAAATAGATACCGTGACGCCGGCCGTCGCCGCGGATCAAGGTATCGATGCCGACGGTGGTCGGATCGTCGTTGCTCTGCATGATGCGGCTGTTGCGCTGCCACTCGGCACCGAACAGCAGCTTGTGCCCGGCGATGCCGGTATGCAGCAGACGCAGTTCGCCGCCGTGCCAGTCACTCTCCCCCCTGGCCAGATTGGGCACACCGGAATAACGGTAAATGCCGTCATAGCGCTGCCGCCCATAAATGGCGCGGGCGAGGACTTCAAGTCGGTCATTGAGGTAGCTTTGCCGGTACTGCACTTGCATCACGCTATAGGCGTCGCGCTGGTAATGGCCGTCGGCCAGCGCATCGGCAAAGAAGGAAGCGGTTGGATCGTCCTTGCGCCGCTTGCCGCTGGCCATTTCGGCCGACCAGGCGCCGCGCGCGACACGGGCGAAGAACTCGCGGTCGCGCTCGCCATCCTGACCGGCAACCCGCCCGGCCACATCGCTGCCACCCGGGCCGGCTCCGGGGTAAGCCATGTTCAGCGTCTGGCCGTCGGCGCGCAGACCGGAAACCGAGAACATCGCGTCGACCCCGTTCTCCAGCCGACGCCCCCAGCTGATCCGAGCCTCCCGCTGGTTGCCGCGAGACTTCCAGGCCACGGCGGCCTCGCCGCCGTCCAGACTGGCGCCATCGCGGGTGATGATGTTGACCACGCCGAACATTGCGTTCTGACCATAAACCGCACCGCCCGGTCCACCGATGAACTCGATCCGTTCGACGAGATCGATGTCCACCGGAAAATCGCGGCCGACGGTGCCGCCGTCGTACAAGGCATCGTTGATCCGATTGCCATTGACCGCGACCAGTACCCGCGTCAGGTAGTCGCCGGGCAGGCCGATGCCGCGGGTGCCGATGCTGCCATACTGGCGATCGTACGAGGTATGGATGCCGGGCAGGCTGGACAATGCCTCGTCGAGCGTGCGCCAGCCGAAAGCCTTGATCTCGTCGCGGGTGATCACACTGGCTGCCGCCGCGACCTCGCTCTGTTTCTGCGCGTACTTGGCTGCACCGGTGACCGTGACTTCGAGCAGATCCTCAAGGCTGAGCGCTGCCGCATCCACCGATTGCGCACTCGCCGGCGCAGCCGTCGCAATGGCAAGAACGAACGCCGGCAAAAGCGCTCCCGATCTGCTACGCCCCATCATCTCCCCCGTTTTTTCTGTTCTGTTGCCGTCGAGCGCAAGAATCAGTCAATCTCCTCGACCATCAGCCAGATCGAGCGCGCATCGCGCATCTGCCCGGTGCCGACGCTGTACGAACCGCCCTGGCGCGTGTTCGCCTGCTGGCCGGTGCCGCCGAGTTCCATCCATTCGCCGAGCCGGCCACTGATCGTGGTGGCCAGTCGCTGTCCGGCAATCACGCCCCGCCCTTCCTGTTGTTCGGCCTGCTGCGAAATTTCCAGCGTCACCCGATCGCCGCTGACCCGTGGGCTGGCGTGAAAACCGCTGCCGATGTCGCGATAGACGATGCTGTCGTTGACGATGGCGCCGCCCGGACCGACGGCGATCTGGCGCATCGGCACCGGCAGCGAGCGACCGACCTGGATGAAGGCGCGCCCGCCTTCCACGGTCTGCACCCGCTGGGCGGCATTTTCGCCGCGCTGGCTGCGGGTGTCCCAGACGCGCGCATCGACACTGGCCTGCGGCTTGCCGCCGAAGATGACCTGACCGACGGCTTCGGCGCCCCGGTTGGCGGATTGTTGCTGGCGATCGTGGGCCACGTGGATGATCAAACGCCGTGCCGGCTTGTCGATCGCCGCCAGCGCCCGCTTGATGTCCTCGCGGTTGCGCGGCGAGGTGCGCAGGAACAGCTGGTTGTTCATGCCGGTCAGCGTGCCGCCCGGCTCGACCAGCGGCAGCAGGGCGGGCAGCACTTCATCGACCGTCCGGCTCTTGAGTTCGATGACCTCCAGCGACTGCGCCTGGACGATGCCGATCCAGCACAGCAGAAACAGGCCAAACAGGGTGTGCAGACGCTGGCGCATGGTCTTCTCCTCAGGGTGCAACGATATGCGGCTGGGCCAGATATTCGCGCGAGTTCATCTCGGTCAGGCGGCTCACTGTACGCTTGAATTCGCTGGCCTGGGTACCTTCTGTGTATAGCGCGTCGGCTGCGCACTCGGCGGTGGCGATTAGCTTGACCTTGTTGTCGTAGAAGACATCGACCAGCCAGGTGAAACGACGGGCTTCCGAGGCCTGGTGTACGGTCATTTTCGGTATCTTCGACAGCAGCACCGTATGGTAGCTGCGCGAGATTTCGAGATAGTCGTTCTGTGAGCGCGGACCGCCGCACAGGGTGCGGAAGTCGAACCAGATCACGCCATGCCCGCGCCGCACCGTCGGAATGTCGCGGTCGAGCACCTCGATGTGTCCGCCACGCTTGCCCTCCTCGCCGGCCACCATGTGGAAGTATTCGAGCATCTTGGCTTCGGCAGCGTCGTCGGCCGGATGGTGATAGATCTCGACCTGCTCAAGCGCGCGCAGGCGATAATCGATGCCGGCCTCGACTTCGTAGACGTCGAGATTCCGGTTCAGCAAGGCGATGGCCGGGAGAAAGCTCTCGCGGTGCAGGCCGTTCGGGTAGAGCCGGTCCGGCGGGTAGTTCGAGGTCATCACCAGGATCACGCCGTTGGCAAAAAGCCCTTCGAGCAGGCGGCCGAGGATCATTGCATCGGCGATGTCGGAGACGTGGAATTCGTCGAAACAGAGCAGGCGCACGTCCTTGGCGATGGCCTCGGCCAGCTTCAGCATGGGATCGGGCTCGCCCTTGAATTTCTCCAGGTCGCGGTGGATCTGCTGCATGAAGGAATGGAAATGCAGGCGTTTCTTGCGCCGGTACGGAACCGAGTCGTAGAAGCAATCCATCAGGAAGCTCTTGCCGCGCCCGACGCCGCCCCAGAAATACACGCCCTTGGGCGGCTTGGGCGGGCTGAGCAGGCGCTTGAGGGTGCTGCCGCGCTGGACCTTGAATTGCAGCAACTGGGTGTAGAGGTTCTGCAGGGCATTCGCCGCCGCCATCTGCGCCGCGTCGGCAACATAGCCGCGTTCGGCAAGCAGCGCGTTGTAGGCATCGAGCATCCCGGTCGGGGAGACATTGAGTTTTTTATGAGGCATCGAGGCGTCGTTATTCTGGATTGGGGGAAGAGTCGCTATTTTCGCAAATAAAAAAGGCGGTTGCGTCACCGCAACCGCCTTTTGTGCCGGAAAAACCGGGCTTAGAAGTGCAGCGAGCGCTTGTCGCAGGCCAGGGCAGCTTCGTGCACGATTTCCGACAGCGTCGGGTGGGCGTGGCAGATACGGCCGAGGTCTTCGGAAGCACCGGCAAATTCCATCGTGACGACGGCTTCGGCAATCAGTTCGGAAGCATTGTTGCCGATGATATGCACGCCGAGGATACGGTCGGTCTTGGCGTCGGCCAGGACCTTGACGAAACCGCTGGCGTCGCCGTGACCGAGGGCACGGCCGCTGGCCAGGAAGGGCACCTTGCCCGGCTTGTAGGCAATGCCTTCGGCCTTGAGCTGCTGTTCGGTCTTGCCGACCCAGGCGATTTCCGGATGGGTGTAGACCACGCCCGGAATGGTGTCGAAGTTGCAGTGACCGGCCTGACCGGCGATCAGTTCGGCAACCATGACGCCCTCTTCCGAGGCCTTGTGCGCCAGCATCGGACCGCGGACGACGTCGCCGACCGCCCAGACGTTGGGCAGGTTGGTCTGGCAGTGGCCGTTGACTTCAACCTGGCCGCGCTCGTTCAGCTTGAGGCCGACGGCGTCGCCGTTGAGGCCGTCGGTGTTCGGGATACGGCCAACCGAAACGATCAGCTTGTCGCATTCGAGCTTCTTGGCGCCGTCCTTGTCCTCGTATTCGACGGTGACACCCTTCTTGGCCACCGAGACCTTGCCCAGCTTGATACCGGTGGTGATCTTCAGGCCCTGCTTGGTGAACAACTTGAGCGCTTCCTTGGCGATGTCCTGGTCGGCGAACGGCAGGAAGTCCGGCGCGGCTTCGAGCACGGTCACATCGGTACCGAGGCGACGCCAGACCGAGCCCATTTCCAGGCCGATGACGCCGGCGCCGATGACGCCCAGGCGCTTCGGCGCGGCGTCGAAATCGAGCGCCCCGACGTTGTCGCAGATGACCTTGTTGTCGACCGGGATGCCGTCGAGGTGGCGCGGCTTGGAGCCGGTGGCGATGATCACGTGCTTGGCCAGGACTTCTTCCTCGCCAACCTTGACCTTGTACAGCTCGCCTTCCTTGCCGGCAAAGCTGGCGTGGCCGTTGAGGCCGGTGACCTTGTTCTTCTTGAACAGGCCGCGGATGCCGCCGGTCAGCTGGGTGACGATGGTGTTCTTGCGACCGATCATGGTCGGCACGTCGATGCTGACACCCTTGGTCGAGATGCCGTGCATGGCGAAGGAGTGATTGGCTTCCTCGTACAGTTCGGAAGAGCGCAGCAGTGCCTTCGACGGGATGCAGCCGACGTTCAGGCAGGTGCCGCCGAGCCGCGGCTCGCCCTTGGGATCGGCGTAGGCGTTGGATTCGGCGCAGGCGGTGTTGAAGCCGAGCTGGGCGGCGCGGATGGCGGCGACATAGCCGCCGGGACCACCGCCGATAACGAGCACGTCAAATTGCTTGGACATGGATCAACCTTTCTTTCAGATGTGCAAAGGCGCCAGCGCCCGTGCGGGAACACTGGCGCCGGCGATGCTGGCTTAAACGTTGAGCAGCAGGCGGGCCGGATCTTCCAGCGCTTCCTTCATGGTCACCAGACCGAGGACGGCTTCGCGGCCATCGATGATGCGGTGATCGTAGGACATCGCCAGATAGTTCATCGGACGCACGACGACCTGACCGTTTTCGACGACGGCACGGTCCTTGGTGGCGTGGATGCCGAGGATGGCCGACTGCGGCGGGTTGATGATCGGGGTGGACATCATCGAACCGAAGATGCCGCCGTTCGAGATCGAGAAGGTGCCGCCGGTCAGTTCTTCGATCGACAGCTTGCCGTCCTTGGCCTTGGCGCCGAATTCGGCGATCTTCTTCTCGATGTCGGCGATCGACATCTGGTCGGCGTTGCGCAGGATCGGCACGACCAGGCCGCGCGGCGAACCGACGGCAATACCGATGTCGATGTAGCCGTGGTAAACGATGTCGTTACCGTCGACCGAAGCGTTCAGGATCGGGAACTTCTGCAGCGCGGCAACGGCGGCCTTGACGAAGAAGCCCATGAAGCCGAGGCGAACGCCATGGGTCTTCTCGAACTTCTCGCCGTACTGCTTGCGCAGGGCCATGACCGGGGCCATGTTGACTTCGTTGAACGTGGTCAGGATGGCGTTGGTCTGTTGCGACTGCAGCAGACGCTCGGCGATGCGGGCGCGCAGGCGGGTCATCGGCACACGCTCTTCGGTGCGGTCGCCAAGGGCGACACCGGTCGGCGGCACCGGCAGCGAGGTCGTCGACTTGGCAGCGACAACCGGACCGGCAGCCGGCTTGGCCTGGGCGGCCACGGCGTCTTCCTTGGTCACGCGACCGCCACGACCGGAACCGGCGACGTCGGCGGCAGCGATGCCCTTCTCGTCGAGGATCTTGCGGGCAGCCGGGCTGGCCGTACCGGCCGGTGCAGCAGCAGCCGGCGCCGGGGCGGCGGCAGGCGCAGCCGCCTTCGGTGCTTCGGCAGCCGGAGCCGGTGCAGCCGCACCGGCGACGGCAGCGGTGTCGATCCGGGCGATCAGTTCGCCGGAGACCACGGTCTCGCCGTCAGCCTTGATGATTTCGACCAGCACGCCGGCGCCGGGCGACGGCACTTCGAGGACGACCTTGTCGGTTTCGATGTCGATCAGGATTTCGTCGCGGGCGACAGCCTCGCCGATCTTCTTCTTCCAGGAAGCCAGCGTGCCTTCGGCGACGGACTCGGACAGTTGCGGAACTTGAACTTCGATAATGCTCATGGTGACTCCACTCTGCTTTAGTTATCAGTACTCGATCTTGCCCAGGGCGGACTCGATCAGTGCCTTTTGTTGCTCGTTGTGCTTGGCCAGGTAGCCAACCGCCGGGGACGAGGAAGCCGGGCGGGACACCAGCAGCATCTTCTGCTTGCTGCCGAGTTGCGAATCCAGGTGGTGACGCGAGGCGATCCAGTACCAGGCACCCTGGTTGCGGGGTTCTTCCTGGGCCCAGACGATTTCGGTCGCCTTCGGATACTTGGCCAGCTCCTGTTCGAGCGATTCCTTCGGGAAAGGATACAACTGCTCGAGACGGACGATGGCAATATCGTTGATCTTCTTCTCGCGACGGGCATTGACCAGATCGTAGTAGACCTTGCCGCAGCACAGCACGACGCGCTTGACCTTCTTCGCATCGAGGTCGTCCACTTCACCGATGACGCGCTGGAATTCGCCGTTGGCCAGTTCGTCCAGCGACGAGGCGGCATCCTTGTGACGCAGCAGCGACTTGGGCGACATGACGACCAGCGGCTTGCGCTGCATGCGCACCGCCTGACGGCGCAGCATGTGGAAGACCTGGGCGGCCGTGGTCGGCACGCAGACTTCCATGTTCATCTCGGCGCACAGCTGCATGAAGCGCTCCAGGCGGGCGGACGAGTGTTCCGGACCCTGGCCTTCGTAGCCGTGCGGCAGCAGCATGACCAGACCGCAGGCGCGGCCCCACTTGGCTTCGCCGGAAGCGATGAACTGGTCGATGACGACCTGGGCACCGTTGGCGAAGTCGCCGAACTGGCCTTCCCAGATCACCAGCTCGTACGGGTTGGCGGAAGCGTAGCCGTAGTCGAAGGCGAGCACGGCCTCTTCGGACAGCACCGAGTCGTAACACTGGAAGCCGGCCTGCTTTTCCTGCAGGTTCTTCAGCGGGTGGTAGGTGCCGGTGTCCCAGTTGGTACGGTTCTGGTCGTGGAAGGCCGCATGGCGGTGGAAGAAGGTGCCGCGACCGACGTCTTCACCGGAGATGCGGACGCCGTAACCGGAAACCAGCAGCGAAGCGTAGGCCAGGTTCTCGGCCATGCCCCAGTCGACCGGCAGCTTGCCCTCGCCCATCGCGGCACGATCCTCGACGATCTTCTTGACGCGCGAATGCAGCGTGAAGTTCTCGGGAATATCGGTCAGACGCTGGGCCAGACGCTGCAGTTCGGCAACCGGCACGCGGGTGTCGCAGGTCTCGATGTAGTTCTTCGTCAGGAACGGCGTCCAGTCGATGGTCATCGGATGCTTGTAGCCGGCCAGCACCGGGTTGTACAGCAGTTCGCCCTTGTCCAGGTGCTCGCGATATTCCTTGATCATCTGGTCCGGACCGTCGGCCGGCAGCGTGCCTTCGGCGATCAGCTTGTCGCCGTACAGCTTGCGGGTACCCGGATGCTTGGAAATGATCTTGTACATCAGCGGCTGCGTGACCATCGGCTCGTCCTGCTCGTTGTGGCCGAGCTTGCGGAAGCAGATGATGTCGACAACGACGTTCTTCTGGAAGGTCTGGCGATATTCGACGGCCAACTGGGTGACCAGCGCCACGGCTTCCGGATCGTCGCCATTGACGTGGAAGATCGGGGCGTCGGACATCTTGAAGATGTCGGTGCAGTAGTGGCCGGAACGGTAGTCGCGCGGGTCGGAGGTGGTGAAGCCGACCTGGTTGTTGACCACGATGTGCAGCGTACCGCCGACACCGTAACCGCGCGTCTGCGAGAAGTTGAGCATTTCCTGGTTCACGCCCTGACCGGCGACGGCGGCATCGCCGTGGATCAGGATGGGCATGACCTTGGACTTGGCACCTTCGCCGCGACGGACCTGGCGGGCATAGACCGAGCCTTCGACCACCGGGTTGACGATTTCAAGGTGCGACGGATTGAAGGCCAGCGTCAGGTGGCAGGCGCCGCCAGGCGTCGACACGTCGGACGAGAAGCCCATGTGGTACTTGACGTCACCGGCCGACAGATCGCTCTTCTTCTTGCCTTCGAATTCGGCGAAGAGCATCGACGGAGCCTTGCCCAGCGTATTGACCAGCACGTTCAGGCGGCCGCGGTGGGCCATGCCGACGACGACTTCGTCAACGCCCATGGCACCGCCGGTACGCACGGCTTCGTCCATGGCGACGATCAGCGATTCACCGCCTTCGAGCGAGAAGCGCTTCTGGCCGACATACTTGGTATGCAGATAGCGTTCGAGCGTCTCGGCAGCCGTCAGGCGCTCGAGAATGCGCTTCTTCTGGTCGACGTTGAAGGTCGGACGCGAGCGGATGCTTTCCAGCTTTTCCTGCAGCCAGCGCTTCTCGGTGTAATCGGTCATGTACATGTACTCGACACCGATGGTGCCGCAGTACGTCTGCTTCAGCGTTTCGAGGATGTCGCTGAGCTTGGCGTTTTCCGGCAGGCCCTTGAGCGAACCGACGTTGAAGGTCTGGTTCAGGTCGGCATCGGTGAAACCGTAGAAGGACGGCTCCAGTTCGTCGAGCTTCGGGCGCGGCAGGCGCTTGAGCGGATCAAGATCGGCCCAGCGCGTACCGAGCGAACGGTAGGCGGTGACCAGCTGGCCGACGGCCGACTGCTTCTTGTGCTCGGTCGTCGAGGAAGCCGGCGCAGCCGGCTTGAAGCCGCCGCTCTTGGCCAGTTCGGCGAAGGCCGAAACCACCGGGGCGTGCGCCACATCGCGGGCGACGAAGCCGGGCATCTGGGCCAGGTGATCGAAGTAATCGCGCCACTCGGCGGGAACCGAGGTCGGATCGTTGAGGTAGTTTTCGTAAATTTCTTCGACGAAGGGAGCGTTACCGCCAAAGTAAAGCGTGCTGTCGAATTTATCGTTCATCGTAGTCATAGGCGTCCCCACCAGGGTTTGTTCTCTGTCGCTGCGGATGCAGTCCGACAATTCTCCGCATGTAAAAAAGGGCGGCCCACGGCCGCCCGATTCTTTTTCTTAGCCGCGTTGGGCGAGCGGTACCACGTCGCGCTTGGCAGCGCCGATGTACAACTGGCGCGGACGGCCGATCTTGTATTCCGGATCGGAGATCATTTCTTCCCACTGCGTCATCCAGCCAACCGTACGGGCCAGCGCGAAGATGCAGGTGAACATCTCGGTCGGAATACCGATCGCCTTCTGGACGATGCCGGAGTAGAAGTCGACGTTCGGGTAGAGCTTCTTCTCGACGAAGTACGGATCTTCCAGCGCGATCTTTTCCAGTTCCATGGCCAGCTTGAACAGGCGGTCGTTTTCCAGGCCCAGTTCGGTCAGCACTTCGTTGCACACCTTGCGCATCAGCTTGGCGCGCGGGTCGAAGTTCTTGTAGACGCGGTGGCCGAAGCCCATCAGCTTGAACGAGTCGTTCTTGTCCTTGGCGCGCTTGATGTACTCGCCAACGCGCGACACGTCGCCGATTTCTTCCAGCATCTGCAGGCAGGCTTCGTTCGCGCCGCCGTGTGCCGGGCCCCACAGGCAGGCGATACCGGCCGAGATGCAGGCGAACGGGTTGGCGCCCGACGAACCGGCCAGACGGACGGTCGAGGTCGAGGCATTCTGTTCGTGGTCGGCATGCAGCGTGAAGATGACGTCGAGGGCGCGGACCAGCACCGGGTTCGGCACGTACTTCTCGCACGGGTTGCCGAACATCATGCGCATGAAGTTGGCGGTGTAGTCCAGATCGTTGTCCGGGTACATGAACGGCGCGCCGGTGTTGTACTTGTAGGCCATGGCGACGATGGTCGGCAACTTGGCAACGATGCGGTTGAAGCTGATGTTGCGGTGCTCGGCGTCCGAGTAGTCCATGGCTTCGTGGTAGAAGGCGGACAGGGCGCCGACGACGCCGACCATGACTGCCATCGGATGGGCATCACGACGGAAACCGTTGTAGAAGCGGGTCAGCTGGTCATGCACCATCGTGTGCTTCTTGATGGTGGTTTCGAAATTGACCTTCTGGGAGGCGTTCGGCAGTTCGCCGTTCTTCAGCAGATAGGCAACTTCGAGGAAGTTGCAGTTCTCGGCCAGTTGCTCGATCGGGTAACCGCGGTACAGCAGTTCGCCCTTGTCGCCGTCGATGAAGGTGATCTTGGACTTGCAGCTGGCGGTGGACAGGAAACCGGAGTCGTAGGTGAACAGGCCGGTCTTGCCGCCCAGGGTACGGATGTCGACACAGTCGTTGCCGTGCGTCGGGGACATGATCGGGAAATCGACAGGTGCTTGTCCGTCGATACTCAGAGTTGCCTTGCGTTCGGTCGTCATGGTTTTTTCCCTTTACAGGTGTTGGTTATCACTGCGCTGCCAAAATACGGTCAACGTTACAAAATTAGCCCGCTAACCTTACTGAACACTTACGTAATTTTTCGACGACGGGCACGAAACGCGCCTCGTCCTCGTTACATTCTTCCTTGCCGCTGATCAGGTACCAGAGGTCGTGGTCCTCCAGCGCGACCAGATCCACGAACGCCGCCTGCTCTTCCTCGGTCAACTGATCGAATCCGTCGTCGAGAAAACGCGTCAGCGTGATGTCGAGTTCGAGCAGTGCGCGGCGGATGCAACGCCAGCGCAGGCGTTCGTAGTCCTGGCGTTCCATCAGACGGCGCGGGCGACCATCATGTCCTTGATCTTGCCGATGGCCTTGGTCGGGTTCAGACCCTTCGGGCACACGTCAACACAGTTCATGATGGTATGGCAACGGAACAGACGGTACGGGTCCTCAAGGTTGTCGAGGCGCTCGTTGGTCGCCTGGTCGCGCGTATCGGCGATGAAACGGTAGGCAGCCAGCAGGCCGGCCGGGCCGACGAACTTGTCCGGGTTCCACCAGAACGACGGACAGGAGGTCGAGCAGCAGGCGCACAGGATGCACTCGTAGAGGCCGTTCAGCTCTTCACGATCTTCCGGCGACTGGAGACGCTCGCGCTCCGGCGCCGGATCGTTGTTGATCAGGTACGGCTTGATCGAGTGGTACTGCTTGAAGAACTGGGTCATGTCGACGATCAGGTCGCGGATGACCGGCAGGCCGGGCAGCGGACGCAGCACGATCGGCTGCTTCAGTTCGTCGATGTCGGTCAGACAGGCCAGGCCGTTCTTGCCGTTGATGTTCATCGCATCGGAACCGCAGACGCCTTCGCGGCAGGAACGACGGTACGACAGCGTGTCGTCCTTCGCCTTCAGCTTGGTCAGGGCATCAAGCAGCTTGCGGTCAGTCGGCTCGAGCTCGACCGAGATGTCCTGCATGTAGGGCGCGTCGTCCTTGTCCGGATCGTAGCGGTAGATGCTGAATTGAACCGTACGTTTGCTCATGTATCTCTCCGATTAGTACGAGCGCGTCTTCAGCGCGATGGGTTCGACGGTCAGCGGCTGCATGTTGACCGGCTTGTACGAGATGCTGTTGTCGACCGGATTGAACAGCGTGTGCTTGAGCCACTCGGCGTCGTTGCGACCGTTCGGGAATTCCGGGGTATCCGGCGCATCGTCACGCACGTGGGCGCCGCGCGATTCCTTGCGGGCCTCGGCGGAGAGCATCGTTGCCTTGGCGACCTCGATCAGGTTTTCCATTTCGAGGGCTTCGGTACGGGCCGTGTTCCAGGCCATCGACTTGTCCTTGATCTCGAGCTCGCGGGCTGCCTTCTCGACTTCGAGGATCTTCTCGACGCCGGACTTGAGCAGGTCGCCGAAGCGGAACACGCCGGCGTGGTTCTGCATGGTGCGCTGCATGGCCAGACGGGTTTCGTGCACGTTGGCACCGCCCTTGCGATTGTCGATGGCGGAGATGCGGGACAGCGACTTCTCGGCAGCGTCCTTCGGCAGTTCGCGATGCGCCTTGCCGGACTTGAGGTCTTCCACGGCGGAGTCGCCGGCCGACTTGCCGAAGACCAGCAGGTCGAGCAGCGAGTTGGTACCCAGGCGGTTGGCGCCATGCACCGAGGCACAGGCACATTCGCCGGCGGCGTAGAAGCCGGGGACGACGGTGTTGTAGTCGCCGTTCTGCGGGGTCACGACACGACCGGAGTAATGCGTCGGGATGCCGCCCATCTGGTAGTGACAGGTCGGGACGACCGGCAGCGGTTCCTTGATGCAATCGACACCGGCGAACTGCAGGCCGATTTCGCGGATACCCGGCAGACGCTTCATGATGGTGTTCGGATCGAGGTGGGTGATGTCGAGCAGGACGTAGTCCTTGTTGACGCCACAACCGCGGCCTTCGTTAATTTCGGTGGTCATGGCGCGGGAAACCACGTCGCGCGACGCCAGATCCTTGGCGTTCGGCGCGTAGCGCTCCATGAAGCGTTCCTTGTTGGCGTTGCGCAGGATACCGCCTTCGCCACGGACGCCTTCGGTAATCAGCACGCCTGCACCGGCGACGCCGGTCGGGTGGAATTGCCAGAATTCCATGTCTTCGAGCGGGATGCCGGCACGTGCCGCCATGCCCAGGCCGTCACCGGTGTTGATGAAGGCGTTGGTCGAGGAGTAGAAGATACGGCCGGCACCGCCGGTCGCGAAGATGGTGGCGCGGGTGTGGAAGATGACGACCTGGCCGGTCTCCATTTCCATCGCCGTGACACCGACGACATGACCTTCGGCATCGCGGATCAGGTCCAGGGCCATCCATTCGACGAAGAACTGGGTGTTGGCCTTGACGTTGCGCTGATACATCGCGTGCAGCATGGCGTGACCGGTACGGTCGGCAGCGGCACAGGAACGGCGCACCGGCTTTTCGCCAAAATTCGACATGTGGCCGCCGAACGGGCGCTGGTAAATCTTGCCGTCGTCGGTACGGTCGAACGGCATGCCGTAATGTTCGAGCTCGACCACGCACTCGTTGGCCTTGCGCACCATGAATTCGATCGCGTCCTGGTCGCCGAGCCAGTCGGAACCCTTGACGGTGTCGTACATGTGCCAGTGCCAGTGATCTTCCTCGGAGTTGCCGAGCGAGGCGGCAACACCACCCTGGGCGGCAACGGTATGCGAACGGGTCGGGAAGACCTTGGACAGGACGGCCGTCTTCAGGCCGGCTTCGGACAACTGGATTGCGGAACGCAGACCGGCGCCACCGGCACCGACGATGACCGCATCAAACTTCAGAACAGGAATACTCACGCTTACAGCCTCCAGAGAATCGCGGCAACCCAGGCGGTGTAACCCACCAGCAGGGTAACGGTCAGCACATGCAGCGACAGGCGCAGGCCGGTCGGCTTGATGTAATCCATCCACAGGTCACGCATGCCGATCCAGGCATGGTAGAAGAGGCTGACGAAGAACAGGAAGGTCAGGAACTTGATCACGCCGATGGCGAAAATCGCCTTCCAGGCCTCGAAGCCCGAAGGCTGGGCGATGAGCAGAACAGCCGCCATCACCACCGTATACACAGCCATGATGACAGCGGTGGCGCGCTGGGCAATCCAGTCCTTGAGACCGTAATGGGCGCCAACAACGATACGATTGATCACAGCAGAACCCCCCACAGGATCAGGGTCAGCGGAATGCTGACAGCGAACACGACCGCCGCCGACTTGCGGGCGGCCTCCTTCTCGATGCCGACATGCAGATCCAGCAGCAGGAAGCGGATACCAGCGCAGAAGTGATGCACGAAGGCCCAGATCAGACCGGCAATGATCACCTTGACCAGCAACATTCCAGTGACTGCCGAAAAGGCCTCGGGCGACTCAAAGCTGGCGCCGAACAGCCAGATGATTACCGGAAGGCACAGGAACAAGCCGGCACCGCTGACACGATGCAGAATTGAAACCTTGCCAGGCAACGGCAACCTGATGGTCGTCAAGTCCAAGTTTTTTGGACGTTTTTTCTTGATGGACATCTCTGCCATGAACACCATCCCTCGCGTAAGAGTGCGGATTATCCGCTTGTACGTGGTTTGAAAAGAGCCGTAATTATACAGCTAAAAAACGCCCGCAAAGCGCGTCATGCTGTGCTTTTGCGGCATGCATAAACCCCGGATCAACCAAGGTCATTCCGATAATAGTGATGTGCCGTGCAATACAGGCCGCGACGCCACTCGACCGGCTTGTTGCCATAGGTGTAAGCGGTACGCTCAACCAGTAACAAAGGGGCGCCGACATCCACCCCCAGATGGCCTGCACTTTCCGCGTCCGCAGCAACCGCACGCAGACGCTCTTCGGCGTTGATCATGCGCACACCGAAATCGCTTTCGAAAAGACTGTAGAGCGAACGCTCGCCGGCGCGCAGCGCCTCCAGCGTCAGGTCGCTGAACAGGTCGCCCACCAGATAGAGCTGATCGAAGACGACGGTCTGCCCGGCAAAACTCAGCAGCCGCTTGACATGAATGACCGGGTCGCCGACCTGCAAGCCGAGCTCGCGCGCGACTTCCTGGGAAGCCGGTATCTTTTCGCAGAAAAAGGGCTTGCTGACCGACGGGACCGCCACACCGTCGTCGGGCAACAGGCGCAGGAAACGGTAGAAGGATCGCGGATCGCTATGCGTGGAAACAAAGGTTCCCTTGCCCTGACGACGGACCAGCATGTTCTCGGCCGCCATCTCGTCGATGGCCTTGCGCACGGTGCCCTGGCTGACGTTGAAACGCTGCGCCAGTTCGCCTTCGCTGGGAATTGCATCACCCGGCCCCCACTCGCCGCGCTCCAGGCTGGCAATCAGGAAATCCTTGATCTGCCGGTAGAGCGGACTGAACGTAGGCGCCGTCGAGCGCATTGCGGAACGGTTTGCATCACGGGTCATGGCCCGGGATTTCAGCATAATTCGGCGACAGCGTCCACGAAAAGTTGTCTTATATAAGACACATGATGAATTGACAGCGCTACGCCGAACTTCTAACATCCGCGCTTCCATTGCCGATAGAACGCAAGGTCAGAAACACCCGGCAACAGGATGCACAAACAATTCAACCAAGCTACTCAAGACCAGGAGCGACTCATGTCCAAAGCCCCCATGCGCGTTGCCGTCACCGGCGCCGCCGGCCAGATCGGTTATAGCCTGCTGTTCCGTATTGCCTCGGGCGAAATGCTCGGCAAGGATCAGCCGGTCATCCTGCAACTGCTCGACCTGCCGCAAGCCCAGAAGGCCGTGCAGGGCGTGATGATGGAACTCGACGACTGCGCCTTCCCGCTGCTCGCCGGCATGGTCGCCACCGACGACCCGAACGTCGCCTTCAAGGACGCCGACGTCTGCCTGCTGGTCGGTGCCCGTCCGCGCGGCCCCGGCATGGAACGTGCCGACCTGCTGACCGCCAACGGCGCCATCTTCACGGTTCAGGGCAAGGCCATCGCCGAAAACGCCAAGGAAGACGTCAAGGTCCTGGTCGTCGGCAACCCCTGCAACACCAACGCCTACATCGCCCGCTCTGCCGCGATCAAGGTTGGCCGCACAAACCCGAACAACTACCACGGCATGCTGCGCCTCGACCACAACCGTGCGCTGACCCAACTGGCCCAGAAGTCCGGCCGTCCGGTCTCCTCGCTCAAGCAACTGGTCGTCTGGGGCAACCACTCGCCGTCGATGTACGCCGACTACCGTTTCGTCACCTCCAACGGCGACAGCGTCAAGAACATCATCAATGATGCCGCCTGGAACAACGACGTCTTCCTGCCGACCGTCGGCAAGCGCGGCGCTGCCATCATCGACGCCCGCGGCCTGTCGTCCGCCGCTTCGGCCGCCAACGCCGCCATCGACCACATCCGCGACTGGCATCTCGGCTCGACCGAGTGGGTCACGATGGGTATCCCGGCACCGGCCGACAACGGCTACGGCATCCCGGAAGGCCTGGTCTTTGGCTTCCCGTGCGAGTGCAAGAACGGCACCTTCACCCTGATCAAGGGCCTGGAGATCGACGATTACGCCAAGAGCAAGATCGCCATCACCCTGAAGGAACTGGAAGACGAGCGCGCTGCCGTCGCCAGCATGCTGTAATCCTTTTCAGCACCCGGAAAGGCCGCGGTAAAATACCGCGGCCTTTTTTCATTTGTCCGACGATATTCCATGCGCCATCCCAAGCACGTCCTGTTCGCGGGTGAAAAGCCCTTCCCCATCCTGCCTGCCGTAGACCACTACGCCGGTTCGGAAAAGCTGATGAAGAAGGCGCTGCAACTGCAGCAGGAACTCGGCCCGATCTTCGACATCACCTGCGACTGCGAGGACGGCGCCCATGCCGGCGCCGAGCGCGAGCACGCCGAAATGGCCGCGGCGCTGATCCTGTCCGACGACAATCGCTTCAACCGGGTCGGCGCCCGCATCCACGATGTAACGCACGCCCACTGGCGCCAGGACCTGGAAATCCTGGTCGGCATCGCCGGCCGTCGCCTGCCCTTCATCACCCTGCCCAAGCCCTGCAGCGCCGCCGATGTGCAGACGCAGATCGCCGCCCTGCGCGAGATCGAGCAGCGCTGCGGCATCGCGCAGCCGATTCCTGTTCACGTCCTGATCGAAACTCACGGTGCCCTGCGCGAAGTCTGGCAGATCGCCGCCCTGCCCGGCGTCGAATCGCTCGACTTCGGCCTGATGGACTTCGTTTCCGGCCACCACGGCGCGATTCCCGGCAGCGCCATGAAGAGCCCCGGCCAGTTCGACCATCCGCTGGTCGCCCGCGCCAAATGCGAAATCAGCGCCGCCGCGCTGGCCTGCGGCGTGGTGCCGTCGCACAACGTGACCACCGAACTCAAGGACATTGAATACATCCGCAACGACGCGCTGCGCGCCCGCCGCGAATTCGGCTACCTGCGCATGTGGAGCATCCATCCCAACCAGATCCAGCCCATCGTCGAAGCCATGCGCCCCGACTTTTCCGAAGTCCAGACCGCCAGCGAAATCCTGATCGCCGCCCAGGACAAGGACTGGGGACCGATCCAGCACGCCGGCAAGCTGCACGACCGCGCCTCCTACCGCTATTACTGGGAGTTGCTCGACCGTGCCCACGTCACCGGCATGGAGCTTCCCGACGCAGCGAAGCAGCGTTTCTTTGCCTGAAACCCTGCCCATCCTCTACCGCGACGAGCATATCGTCGCCATCGACAAGCCGGCCAAGCTACTCGTCCACCGCTCGGAGATCGACCGCCACGAAACGCGTTTCGCGATCCAGATCCTGCGCGACCAGATCGGCCGGAAAGTCTGGCCGGCGCACCGGCTTGACCGCGGCACATCGGGCATCCTGCTGTTCGGATTGAGTTCGGAAATCGCCAGCCTGCTCGGCCGGCAGTTTGCCGAGGGTCAGGTCAGCAAACGCTATCTCGCCGTCGTTCGCGGCCATCCGCCCGAAAGCGGCAGCATCGCCCACCCGTTGACGCGCCAGCGCGACGATTACGAATTCCAGGGCGAGCACAGCAGCCAGGAAGCTCAGGCCGCACTGACCCATTTCCGCCGCCTGGCGAGCATCGAATTACCGGTCGAGGTCGACCGCTACCCGGTCAGCCGCTACGCGCTGCTTGAACTGGAACCGGTCACCGGCCGCAAGCACCAGTTGCGCCGCCACCTCAAGCACATCGCCCACCCGATCATCGGCGACGCCACTTACGGCAAAGGCAGGCACAACCGCTATTTCGCCGAAAACCTGGGCTGCGACCGGCTGCTGCTGGCGTGTACGCAACTGGGCTTCAGCCACCCGTTGGATGGCCGAAGCATCGATCTGAAATGCCCGCCGGGCGACAGCTTCGCCGCCCTGCTCAAGCGTTTCGGCTGGTCCCTGGCTCAGTAGCCGATCGACGACTCCAGCGCCTCCATGCGGCGCATGTCGCCTTCAAGCTCGATCATGTCCTGCCCCAGCGCATCGCGCGCCGACACCATGCCGATCGCCCGTCCGCCGGCGTCGACGACCGGCACATGGCGGAAACCCTCCTCGGCCATCATGTGCAGCGCATGCGACAAGGGCTTGTCTTCGCGGATGGTCAGCGGATCGGCCACCATCACGGCCGACAGGGGCGTGGCATCGGGATCCAGGCCGGTCGCCAGCACCTTATTCAGTGCATCGCGCTCGGTGAAGATGCCGGCAATGCTACCGCCCGACAGGATCAGCAGGGCCCCTATCCGCTTTTCCGCCATCAGCCGGCTGGCCGCACGAACATTCATGTCCGGGGTTGCCGTGATCAGCGGACGGCCTTCAAGCACATCGCAAATCATTCTTCTGGGCATGTCTTGTCTCCTTTTGGTATGAATCAGGTGCCAGCCTGACAGCCGTATATTGTGGCTTTATGACCGCCAGCACAAGTTTGGAGACAAATTGTTCAGCGCTTTAGTTCATAGACCACGCGCACCCGCGCGTCGGCACGCGACAACTCGACAAAGCCGATACCACCGGGATTGGCCGCCACCCACTTGACCACCTCCTCGGTCGAAGCGAGACGCGGCGGCGCCTGCATGCGCCCGGTGAATACCTGGCGCGACCAGTAGGCGTTGATTTCCGACAGATCCTTGCCGACCAGCATCTTGTAGAACTGTGCGCGTTTCGGGTGGGCATCGTCGAGATCGACCGGCATCGCCTCGATGCCATTGAAGAATTGACGGTTCCGTCCAAAAAAGACGTTGATGACCTCGTTGCGCGTCATCGCGGCAACACCGCTACGGGCGTTGACGACCACGACCAGCTCGGCATGGGCGACACCCGCCAGGCCGGTCAGTACGATGAGGGCAATCCGGAAAAAAAGTCGGCGCATGTGTTCAGAACACGAAGTCCAGACTCACGGAAAAGACATCCATCCGCCCATCCCAGCGGGCGCGGTCATCCCTGCGATACGGAAAGAGCGAGGACGAATCGCCACGGATGCCGTCCCATTGCGCCTTGAGCGCGACATTGCGGGCAACGTCCCAGCGCGCACCGGCAAAAATGGTTTTCTGGTCGGAGTGCGAGTCTTCGATCACATAAGCCGCCACCAGATTCGAGAGTGGATCGCCGAGCGAGGGCTTAGGCCGCTCGCTGGAACGCACACGCGAATAGCCGACAAAAGGCGTCACCTTGCCGATCCGGTAACCCAGCAACAGATAGCCGGCGTTCGAGTCGCTCAACGCGCGGGTTCCCTGATCGATGTGATTCAGCATCAACTGGGCCTGGAACGGCCCCTTGTCGTAAACCAGACCGAGCGAGTAGTAATGCGTACGGGTATCGCGGGTTTTCAGGTACTGCGCAGCGGCCGCCGGCAGAGCAATGTTGTTTTCCTTGGCCAGCACCGGCGCCAGCGGCAGATCGTTGCGGAAACGGATATTGGCGTAACTGCCGCGAAGCTGGAGCCCGCCCAGTTGATATTCGAGATAGCCGCCGAGCATGGGCGAGCGGCGGATATCCCACTGTTCGTCGGCCAGCGGGATATTGCCGCGCGACTGTCCGTAGAATACCTTGCCGCGCATCACCCCCTCGCCCAGCGGCACGGCCAGCGAGGCGTCGGCGCCGTGAATGCTGTAGAACGGAAGGTGCCAGAAATAATCGCCGGGCGGACGGACCGTCAGGAAGGAATAGCCGACCCAGCGCGAATCGGCCAGCATGAAAAATTCGGTTCCGAGACGGCCGGCCCGCAAACTCAGGTTGGGCGACGGCTCGAACTTGACGAAAGCCCAGGCCAGTTCGGGGTGAAAGGTCCGGTCGAAACGATAGCGGCTGAGCACCTGCGCCACCGCCTGCCACTGGGGATTGACCTGCCAGTTGGCCTGCAGCCCAAGGGCGCTGTCGGTCTTGCCGGTCCATGCGTCGGTCGCGCCGCGCGCCTGCGACAGGTCGCGGACAAACTCGACATGGTCGGAGGTGGTGCGTACGGCGCCCAGCGTACCGAAGCCCTGAAGAGTGAACGAATCACCGGGTGCCGCCAACGCCGCGGCGCAGAACAGACCGGAGGACAACAGGAGGACCAGACGCTGCCAGCCCCCCCGGCGACAGATGCGATTTCCTAGCCCGGACATGCCTGGCCTCCGTTTGAATTAACGCGTAGCGGGCTCCGGCAAGGCGACCTGCTGATCCGTGCTGAACTGATAATCCTTGAAGATGTGTTCGGCACTCAATATCTGATAAGTGCCGTCGTCCAGTTTGCGGGTCGTGTCCTTCAGGCGCCAGGTCAGCTGGCCACAGGTCCAGATCTCGAAGTTGCGCATGTGGGTACACAGACAGGTCTTGTCCCAGACCTTGACCTTGCGCGCCTCGGGATGTGCGGCGACTTCGCGGTTGTACGAGGTGATGTAGGAACACTTGCCGCTGGCATCGAGCAGGTAGCCGTAGGCTTCGCAATTCGGGCGGATGCCGTCGCCGATACCCGGGCTGGACTTGATCATGCGCATCGGATAGCCGGTCGGCGAGATCTGGTTGACCTCGATGTCGTCCTCGGTCGCCTTGAAGTACTCCTGCTTGGCAGCATCGGGCAGGCCGCATTCTGCCGCCACGGTGAAGCGCGTTGCCACCTGGACGGCGGCTGCGCCGGCTTCGAGGAACTGGGTGGCGTCGGTACCGGTGAAGATGCCACCGGCCGGAATCACCGGAATATCGAGATGCTCATCTCTCAGGTACTGCATGACCTCGGCGACGATGGTCGCCAGGTCGTATTGCGCCCAGTCCATGCCAAAGCCGAGGTGACCACCAGCCAGCGGGCCTTCAACGACGACATAATCGGGCATGCGGTTGGTGCGCGCGCTCTTCTTCAGGAAGAGTTGCAGGGCGCGGACCGAAGAAACAATGATGCCGAGCTTGGCATCGCGGAAACGCGGGTGATCCTCGATCAGGCCAAAGGAGCCGAGATGCAGGCCGGCGGCCAGGGTGATGCCGTCGATACCGGCATCGAGCGCGGCCGACATGCGGACCTTGAGGGTCTCGCGCGGCGCGTTCATGGTCAGCTTTTCCATGCAGTTGATGAAGACCATGCCGCTGCCCTGCTTGCGCGCCATCGTCGCTTCAACGTGCAGGCGGGTTGCCTCTTCGAGGCGGCCGAGGTCGAACTTGACCGGCGACTTGTCCTCGTTGTTAACGTTGTACTTGTACAGCGCGAGCTTTTCCTTGACGTGCTTGGTTTCGTAGCGCCGATCGGAGACCGTGTTGATCATCGCATCGGAAATATGGCCGACGCCACCGAGGCGCGCTGCCTCCAGGGCCAGGTCGGCGGTCGAAATATCGACACCCATGCCGCCGATCATGATCGGAACCAGCTCGTGCTTGCCGAAACGCAAGCGGAAATCATCAACACGCTTCATCTTAGTCCTTAATAAACCCGCCGGGCTGATGTCTCTCTCCACGCCCGGTCAAGGGCGTAATTTTACGCCAATGTCCCCGCGACTGCGCGCCGCCATCGGATAAATCAAATATTCGGCCACGCCCGCTTGGTAAAGTTGCGACGTTTTACGCTTTCATCGAAACGGTTGCGCCATGAACCTCCTGCATCACCCGCTCTGGCTGGTCGGTTTCCGCCCATTTTTCCTGCTTGCCTGCATCGCCGGGGCACTGCTGCCGCTCGCCTGGGCCATGGTTTACTCCGGCACCGGGAACCTCGACGCCAGTCCGGTCGATGCCTTGCGCTGGCACGCCCACGAGATGTTCTTCGGCTTCGGCTGGGCGGTGCTCGGCGGCTTCCTGCTGACCTCGACCAAGAATTGGGTCAATATCCGCGGCCACCATGGCGCCGCTCTCGCCTTGCTCACCCTTGCCTGGCTGCTCGAACGCCTGGGCATGGCCATCGGCGGCGACTGGCCGGTGCCGCTGTTCCTGCTGTCGAGCAATCTCTTTCTCGGCAGCATCGTCGCCATGCTGGTGTGGACGCTGATCCGTTACCGGGAGCATGACAGCTACCGCGACAATGCCTTCTTCGTCGTCCTGCTACCGGTCTTCATCGTCGCCAAGCAACTGATGCTGCACGGCGACTTCGGCGCCGGCAGCGAGATGACGCTGGCGCTTTTCCGGCTGGCTTTCCTGGTCATGCTCGAACGCACGCTGAGCCAGTTCATGAAAGCCGCCTTCCAGGTGCAGATCCTGCGCCAGCCGCGCCTGGACATGCCGATCAAACTGCTCGGCCTGGTCCTGGTCGGCAGTTTCCTGATGCCCGCAAGTCTTGGTGCCGCCCTGTCGCTGGCACTGGCGTTACTGCTGCTGGTCCGTTTCGTCTTCTGGAAACCGCTGCTGGCCTTGCGCCGCATCGACATCGGCATCATGTACGTCGGCTATCTGGCCATCGCCGGCCAGTTGCTGATGTCTGCACTGGCGCAATTTATCGAACCTGGATGGGTCGGCTCGGTGACGACCCACCTGTTCACCTTCGGCGCCATGGGCTGCGTCATCCCGGCGATGATCATCCGCATCGCCAAAGGCCACACCGGCAGGAAAGTGATCTTCTCGCCGCTCGACCGCGGCATCCTCTACCTCATGCTGGCGGCGCTGGCGATCCGCATCGGCCTCCCGCAATTCGTACCCGACCTTTACCTGGCCAGCATCCATGCCGCTGCAAGCTGCTGGCTGCTGGCCTTCGGCCTGCTCGGCTGGCGCTGTATTCCGATGCTGCTGAAACCGCGTATCGACGGGCGCGAACATTGAACCTTCACGCGTAATTCCCGAGGACCGGGCAAAACGAATCATTTTGTCATTGTCATGTCATCACATTTATTTATAATGCGATTGACATTGTGACAATCAAGGATTCGATCATGACCGCTCGCTCGATCACCCGTTGTTATGGTTGCCCGCATCAACCCGAACCGGGCCAAATTCACGCCACGACATGCCCGCTCCCCCTGAACGGTCACGGCGGCAACGACAAGCTGAGTCAGCAGATGCGTCAGATTCAGGATTGCATCGAAGCGCAGGTCAACAAGATCGAGCAAGCCCTGCGCCGCACTTGGCTTCTTCTTGGTGGCATCTTCCTGCCCACGGCTGCGGTTGTCGCTTATGCCGTGGCTTTCCTCAGATAAGGCGACGCCGCCCGGCAGCACCTGACCACGCTTGCCGTCAGTAGCAGCCCCCTAGCCTTGCGCCTGCTCAAGCGCACGGAACATCGAGCAACGGCGAAATACTTCCTCGCCAGCCGCCACCCGCTTCTGGCTGCAGTACTTGGCGACCAGTTTGGCCAGCCCCTTGATGTCGCGCCCGGAAGCCTGCGGAAAGATGTCCGGCAGACGGTCGAGCAGCGCCGCATCGACGGCCAGCCCGAACTGCGCCGCCATGACGCCCCAGATTTTCCGGCGGTCGTCGCGGCCGGGCGAATGGAAGCGGATCAGCGCGATGCAGCGTGAGACGATGGCCTCGTCGATATCGTCCACCCGGTTGGTCGTCAGGAACAGCAGGCCGTTGAAATACTCCAGCACGCGCAAGAAGACGCCGACCACGGCGTTCATCGTGATGTTGTCGTCGCGCCGCTTGATGTAGACGTCGGCCTCGTCGATCAGCATGACCGCACCCCAGCGCTGGGCGCGGGTCAGGACTTCCTTCAGCGTCTTTTCCATCTCGGCGACGTTCAGGCCGAGTTGGCCGGAATGCACGCGATAGAGCGGGCGGCGGATGATCTCCGAATACACCTCGGCGGTCAGCGTCTTGCCGACGCCCGGCGGCCCGGCGCAGAGCACCGTCGTGCCGCCCGACTTGCCGGCAACGATGTCGTCCATCAATACGTCCATCTCGGCGGTCAGGATGTCGATCAGGTCGGTCTGTTCCGGCGGCAGCACCAGCTTGTCCTTGAGTTCCGGCTGATAGGCGTAGGGCGCCATGTCGTCCACATGGACCCAGACGTAGTGGTGCAGGTCGAGGTGGAACATCAGGATGTAAAAATGCACCGGCAGTTCGGTGAACAAGCCCTTGGCGATGCCGTCGCGGGTTTCCTCGACTTCGCTTTCCTCCTTGCCCGACAGCCGCGAGTTGCGCTGCACGCGGCGCACGAACTTGGCCAGGATGTCGCCGCTGGCATCGAGCGCCAGCACGCGCTCGCCGAGGATGCTCTCGTCGTTGACCAGGCGCGCCGGCGAGCCGGTCGACGACAGGATGATCTGGTCTTTGCGCGAATAGTCGGTATCGCGATGCGTCGCCGTCGGGTTCTCGGCGAACCAGCCGGTGCCGGTGCCGGAAAACTGCGCGCCGTACTGCGCCCGCCAGTCGAAATACAGGGCGGCCGCTTCGTCGTAGCTCGCCAGCAGGTCCGGCGTTTCCTTGACATAGCCCTTGCCGGCCAGGATTTCGGGAATCGTCCGACCGGCAATGTCCGGCCCGGTGATACGCAGCGTCGCCGTGGCCATGCGGGCGCGCGAATTGGCCTTCAGTTCGACGAAGATCTTGCCGCTCTCCTCTTCCGACGGCGGCGTGTAATCGAGCCGCGTCACCACCCAGGCCAGCGGCTTGCCGGTGATCGCCGCCGAAAACACCCAGCCGCGCGTGGCGTCTTCGGCGAGATAACGGGCTATCGCCGGCACCGCCATTTCCAGTTCTTCCGCCGCGAAGCGCCGACCGTCCTCGGCAAAGGCCCGGCGCAAGGTGGCGATCTGCGCTGCCCGGGCCCGCAGTTCGGCATCGCCGGTCGCGTACAGGGATTGCAGCAAATCGAGCTCGGTCGCTTCGAGTTGCTGGAAGCCGAGTTCGACGCGATTGCCGAAACGCAACTGCTCGCGGACAAATTCAAGACGCGGAAAACGCTGCAACATCGTTTCGATGTGCGCTCGGTCGATCTGCAACTTCATCGGCTGCCTCCCTGGCAATTGAACCGAGCAACAACTAGCCAGTTTCGTGCCTTGCGACCGACGCGGCCAAAGCATTAAAAATCAAACAATTGGCGCAAGCCGCCATTGTCGTGCTTGCGACAGGCTTTCGTGGGACAATCCGCTCCCCGTAGAAGAAAAGACCGCCATGCACCCGCGCAACAAGAACGCCAACGGCTACGACCTCGCCGCCCTGACCCCCACTTCGGCGGCACTGGCGAAGCACATCAAGACCACGCCGGCCGGCACCGCCAGCATCGATTTCGCCAACCCGGCGGCGGTCAAGGCGCTCAACCGCGCGCTGCTCATGCACCACTATCAGGTCAAGGGCTGGGAGATTCCGGAAGGCTACCTGTGCCCACCGATCCCCGGCCGCGCCGACTACCTGCACAGCGTCGCCGACCTGCTCGCCAGCTGCAACAAGAAGAACATTCCCGGCGGTGCCGGCGTGCGCGTACTCGACATCGGCACCGGCGCCAATCTGGTCTACCCGCTGATCGGCCACGCCGAATACGGTTGGTCCTTCCTCGGCGTCGATATCGACGAAGCGGCGCTGGCCAACGCGCAGAAAATCCTCGCCAAGAACCCGGAACTGGCCGGCAGCATCGAACTTCGCCACCAGCCGGTCTGGGACAACATCTTCACCGGCTTGCTGCGCAGCGGCGAAAGTTTCGACCTGTCGATCTGCAACCCGCCCTTCCACAACTCGCCCGACGAAGTGCTGGCGGTCAGCCAGCGCAAGTGGAACAACCTCGGCAAACCCGGCGCCAAAAAAGGCAGCGCCCAGCCGCGCCTCAACTTCGGCGGCGGCGGTACCGAACTCTGGTGCAATGGCGGCGAACGGGCCTTCGTCAAATCGATGATCGAGCAGAGCTGCAACATCCCCAAGCGCGTGCTGTGGTTCACCAGTCTGCTGTCGCAAGCCGACAACCTGCCGCACATCGAAGCCGCGCTGAAAAAGGCCAAGGTCGTCGAATCGCGCATCATCCCGATGGCGCAGGGCCAGAAGCAGAGCCGGCTGATTGCCTGGACCTTCTGTGCCAACGGTGACCGGGAGAAGTGGCGGCGCGAGCGCTGGTCCTCAACCCCGGCATTTGGCACCCCTGTCACAGGCGATGACATACCGGCGGCAAGCGAGCCCTTATAATCCCTGGTTTTCGTACTGGAATCCTGCCTGTGTCCGATCGCCTTGCCGTCCTACCCCAATACCTGCTGCCCAAACAGGCGCTGACCCGCCTCGCCGGGCGACTGGCTTCCGCTGAAGCCGGCGCGCTGACCACCGCGGTGATCCGCTGGTTTGTCGGCCGTTACGGGGTAAACATGGCCGAGGCAGCCAATCCTGACATCGCCAGCTACAAGAGCTTCAACGAATTCTTCACCCGGCCGCTCAAGGATGACGCCCGCCTGCCGGCGGCAGCGGATTTCCTCTGCCCGGTCGACGGCGCGATCAGCCGGTTCGGCGCGATCGAGCGCGACCAGGTATTCCAGGCCAAGGGCCACAGCTATTCGACCACCGCGCTGGTCGGCGGTGACCGCGAACTCGGCGCGCAGTTCGAGAACGGCAGTTTCGCCACCCTCTACCTCAGCCCGCGCGACTACCACCGCATCCACATGCCCTGCGACGGCCAGTTGACGCGGATGATCCACGTTCCCGGCGCGCTGTTCTCGGTCAACCCGACCACGGCGCGCGGCGTGCCCGGACTGTTCGCGCGTAACGAGCGCGTCGTCTGCGTCTTCGACACCGCCAGCGGTCCCTTCGTGCTGGTGCTGGTCGGCGCCACCATCGTCGGCAGCATGGCCACCGTCTGGCACGGCATCGTCAATCCGCCGCGCCCGGGCGTTGTCCGCGAATGGCGCTACGACGGCGAGACCGTGGTCAGGCTGAAGAAGGGCGAGGAAATGGGCCGCTTCCTGCTCGGCTCGACCGTCGTCATGTTGTTCCCGAAGAACACCCTGAGCTTCAATCCCGACTGGGCACCGGCCCGCGCCATCCGCATGGGCGAGGCGATGGGGCAGAAGACCGCACGGGAGGGCGCATGAACGACAAGCGCGCCATCCTGCTGATGCGCAGCGTCAGCGCCCTGGCCATTTTCCTGCCGATGCTGTGGATCGCCTGGGCGTACACGCCGGTGCCGCTGCTGATCACCCTCGGCATCGCCGCCTCGCTGGTCTCGATCCGCATCGGCCAGGCCGGCGAAGCGCGTTACGGTCGCCGTGTCCAGGTCACCGAGATGCTGCCGCTCGGCCGTCAAGGCGACAAGCAGATGCTGATCGGCGGCATCGCCGGCTACCTGATGATCGTGTTCTTCGGACTCGCCGCCTGGCTGGCCTTCCACGACTGAGATGCAGATCTGGGTCGATGCCGACGCCTGCCCCGGCGTCATCAAGGAAATCATCTACCGCGCCGCCGAACGCAAACAGATCAAAACCACGCTGGTGGCCAACCAGATGCTGCGCACGCCGCCGTCGAAGTTCATCCGCGCCATCCAGGTAGCCAGCGGCTTCGATGTCGCCGACGCGCACATCGTCGACCAACTGAGCACCGGTGACCTCGTCGTCACCGCCGACATCCCGCTTGCCGCACAGGTCATCGAACGCGGTGCACATGCGATCAACCCGCGTGGCGAGCTGTACACCACGGCAACCATCCGCGAGCGCCTGAACATGCGCGATTTCATGGAAGGCCTGCGCGCCGCCGGCATCGAGACCGGCGGCCCGGCCGCTTTCAGCCAGGCCGACCGGCAGGCTTTCGCCAACCAACTCGACCGCTTCCTGGCGAAAATTCCGGGTTAGTGGTTAGTTCTTGCGGCCGTGGCCGGTGCGCTGTTGCGTCGCCGCCAGGATGCCGCGCAGGATATTGACTTCGTCCCGCTCCAGATCGGCCCGGCCAAACAGCCGACGCAACTTGGGTAGCAAACGGCCAGGCTGCGCCGGGTTGAAAAAGCCTGTTTCGGTCATCACCGCCTCGAGATGGCCGTACAGCCCCTCGATCTCGTCATGCGTGGCCGGCGGTGCGGTGAACGGGGTGGTCAGTTGCTCACGCAGCGGTGCCGCACCGGAAAACGCCGCCATCCGGCATTCGTAGCAGAGCACCTGGACGGCAGCCCCGAGATTGAGCGAACTGAAATCCGGATTGGTCGGAATGGTCACCGCCGCCTGGCACTGCAGGACTTCCTCGTTGGACAGGCCCATGGTTTCGTTACCGAACACCAGCGCCACCTCGCCCAGGCTCGCCCGTTCGAGCAAGCGCGCCATGGTGTCGCGCGGCGTGCCGATGGTCGGCCCCAGATCGCGCTGCCGCGCCGACAGGGCAACGGCGAAGACACAACCGTGCAGGGCCTCGGCCAGCGAATCGCTGACCCTGGCGCTGGCCAGCAGGTCAACGGCGCCGGTCGCCCGGGTATCGGCTTCCGGATCGGGAAACTGCTTCGGGCTGACCAGACGCATGTCGGACAGCCCCATGGTCTTCATCGCCCGCGCCGCCGCGCCGATATTTCCCGGGTGGCTGGGGCGGCACAGGACCACCCTGATGCGGGACAACAGGACTTCTGGTTTCATGGTGTAAAATTCGCGCTTTCCCAAATATGAATCGGCGGGTCACGGCCCACCGATCGCTCTTTCATAAGCCATGCATCCAGTCATCAATATCGCCGTCAAGGCCGCGCGTCGCGCTGGCCAGATCATCAACCGCGCTTCCAACGACCTCGACATGCTCAAGGTTTCGTCGAAGCAGCCGAACGACTTCGTCACCGAGGTCGACAAGGCAGCCGAAGCGGCGATCATCGAAGTGCTGACCGAGGCTTATCCGAATTACGGCATTCTAGCAGAGGAGTCCGGCGTCACCCCGGCCAAGGGCGGCCGCGACGCCGAGTACCAGTGGATCATCGATCCGCTCGACGGCACCACCAACTTCATCCACGGCATGCCGCAATACGCCGTGTCGATCGCCCTGGCCCGTGGCAACGTCCTCGAACACGCGGTCGTCTTCGACCCCAACCGCAATGAACTGTTCACCGCCTCCAAGGGTGCCGGTGCCTTCCTCAACGAGCGCCGCATCCGCGTCTCCCGGCGCACCCGCCTGGGCGAAGCCCTGATCGGTACCGGCTTTCCCTATCGCGAATTCGACAAGATCGACCTCTACCTGGCCATCTTCAAGGAACTGGCGGAAAAGACCGCCGGCCAGCGCCGTCCCGGCGCCGCCTCGCTCGACCTGGCCTATGTCGCCTGCGGCCGTTACGACGGCTTCTGGGAATTCGGCCTGGCCCCGTGGGACATGGCTGCCGGCGCCCTGCTGATCTCGGAAGCGGGTGGCCTGGTCAGCGACCTGCGCGGCGAAGCCAACTACCTGGAAACCGGCAACCTGATCGCCGGCACGCCCAAGGTCTTCGCCCCGCTGCTCAAGCTGATCGAGGACAAGCTGCCGGAATCGATCCGCGGCTGAACCCGCTTCACGCCCAGGTATTGACCGTAGTCCCTGCGGCCGACCTGGGCGTTGAATCGTAGGCCGCCAGGCGGCCACGCCCTTCTTCCTCGCTGCCACGCATTGCGGCCGCCCGCTGCTGGCTCATTTCCATACGAGCCGAAACTTCCATCTGGGTAGCGGCAGCGGCCACTGCCCTGTCCTGCGGTGAAGGATCGGACGGTGCCAGTGCCGCCCCGCGGATACGCTGTGCCCGCGACACCGTTTCTTCGGGGGTACGTCCCGGCGAAGTATCGATCCGCACTTCACCGGCCACGGCGTAATTCACCCCATCCGGCCCCTTGCGATAACTGTAGCTGGCCCCCGAAGTGACCATCCCGGCACCAGCCGCCATATGCGCCATTTCGTGCTGACGAACCTGACGATCGATCTTCTTCAACTCGGCGACCTGTTGCTGCTCCTCCGGCGTCAGGGTTTTGGCCGCACCGGACGTAGCCCCGCCCTGCCCCGATCGACTGGCGACCGATGCATAGGCGCTACCTCCCGCACTGACACCTGAAACGTTCATCAAAACCCTGTTGAAAACCAATACCCGTGATTCATCTTAGGCGCTGATGCGATTTAATCAATTTTCGCGTCCGGCAGAAAGGCCATTGAACACAAAATCACGGACATTTGATTGACCCACTCCGCGCTTCTGCTACAATGCGCGGCTTCCGGAGAGGTGGATGAGCGGTTTAAGTCGCACGCCTGGAAAGCGTGTGTGGGTTAATAGCCCACCGCGGGTTCGAATCCCGCCCTCTCCGCCAGGACACATGAAAACCCGCTCGGCCATCGCCCAGCGGGTTTTTTCATTTGCTGGCATGTGGATATTTGTTTCCCATCGGGGTCATGGTAGGGTTCCGACACTACATTTTGTCCGGAAAGCAATTTTCAGCCATGAAACGGCTACTGCCCCGCCTCCTGTTCGGCGTCCTCTGCATTGCCAGCATCTTCGGCCATGTCATCGGGAACTGGCAGATTCCGCTGCTCACATTGCTGGACAACTACTCCTACGATGTCCGCACACGCGCTTTCATGCCGGATACGCTGGACGAGCGCATCGTCATCGTCGACATCGATGAAAAAAGCCTGGGCGAGCTTGGCCGCTGGCCGTGGAACCGAAAGGTGATGTCCGACCTGATCAGGCAACTGACCGATGAATACCGGGTTGCCGTGATCGGTTTCGATATCGTGTTTGCCGAGCGCGACGACAGTTCCGGGCTGCCGGTGCTTGAATCGCTGGCCAGCGGCGAATTCCGCAACAACGTCGAGTTCCGTCGCGCCGTCGAAGCACAGCGACCGCTACTGGACTATGACCGGATTTTTGCCGAGACGTTGCGCGAGCGTCCGACCGTGCTTGGCTTCCATTTCTCCGAACGTCCCGGCGGCTCCCCGGGCAGCGCATTGCCGCCGCCACAGCAATTCCCGGCCCCTTTACCGGCCGGACAATTTCCCAGCTGGCCCGGTTATGGCGGCAATCTGGCGGCATTCCAGGAGGCAGCGGCAAGCGGCGGCCACTTCAACCCGAAGATCGACAACGACGGCATCATCCGCCGGGTTCCGTTGCTGGCAGAAAACGACGGCAAGTACTATCCCGCCTTGTCGCTGGCCATGCTGCAACTGCTCGTCGGCCAGGGAGAACTGCACCCATACGTACCGGCCCCCGGGGAGCCGGTCGAAGCGATCGATGTCATCGGCCTGCGTGGCATGGTGCGCCTGCCGGTCGATGGCGATGGCTGTGCGCTGATTCCCTACCGGGGTCGCGAGGGTAGCTTCCCCTATGTCTCAGCAGCCGATGTCCTCGCCGGTCGTGCCGATTTCGAGCAACTCTTCGGCCGGATCGTGCTGATCGGCACCAGCGCCCCCGGACTCAAGGACTTGCGGGCGACGCCCGTAGGCGGCAGCTATCCTGGCGTGGAAACACACGCCAACCTGCTGGCCGGCGCACTCGACGGCTCGGTCAAGGAAAAACCGTATTACATGCTTGCCGCCGAGATCGTGGCGCTGATCCTTGCCGGTGGCATCCTGGCGCTATCGCTACCCTTCATGTCACCACTGCGTGGAACACTGCTCACACTGGGCATCTTCGGCATTCTGGTCGCAGCCAACTTCGCATTGTGGCAGGTGCATGTCGTCATGCCGATTGCTTCGGCCACGCTGGCCATCCTGATGATCTATGTCTTCAACGCCGCCTGGGGATTTTTCTGGGAGTCCAACGCCAAACGCCAGTTCACCGCACTGTTCGGGCAGTATGTCCCCCCCGAGCTGGTCGACGAGATGGCGAAGAACCCCGAGGAATACAGCATGGAGGGGCGCAACGCCGACATGAGCGTGCTCTTCTCGGACGTTCGGAACTTCACGACGATTTCCGAAGGCCTGCCGCCCAGGGAACTGAGCGCGCTGATGAACGAGTATCTCGGTGCGATGACCCTGATCATCCAGAAACACCGGGGCACGCTCGACAAGTACATCGGGGATGCCATCATGGCGTTCTGGGGCGCCCCCGTCGCCAATCCGCTGCACGCACGGGAAGCAGTGATGACTGCGCTCGAAATGCAGCGCCGCCTCCGCTCGCTGGGCGAAACCTTCGCGGCAAAAGGTTGGCCGGTGCTGAAGATCGGCATCGGCATCAATAGCGGAACCATGACTGTCGGCGACATGGGCTCTTCCGTTCGCAAGTCGTACACGGTGATGGGCGACGCGGTCAATCTGGGCGCTCGCCTCGAAGGCATCACCAAGGAATACGGCGTCGGCATCGCGGTCGGAGAGAAGACCCGGGACGCCTGCCCGGACATCGTTTTCCGGGAACTGGACAAGGTGCGAGTCAAGGGCAAGGCCAGCGCGGTATCGATTTACGAACCCTTGGGCACGACAGAATCCGTAACCCCTGAGCGGATGGAGGAACTGGCGAACTGGTCGCAGGCCCTGACGCGCTATCGCGAACAATCATGGGCAGCCGCGGAAACGATCCTCCGCGACCTGCAACGAAAAGCCCCGGATGACATGCTCTACCGCGTTTATCTCGAGCGTATCGCCCACCTGCGCGAATTGCCACCAGGCAACAGCGAGTGGGACGAAGGCGTCACATCCTTCAATACGAAGCAAGCGCGCTAAGCTCGCGCGCCCTTTTCTGAAGAATGGATCAGCCCACCCAGCGCCGGGCGTTGCGGAACATCCGCATCCACGGGCTGTCCTCGCCCCAATTTTCCGGGTGCCAGGACATCTGCACGGTACGGAAGACGCGCTCCGGGTGCGGCATCATGATCGTGAACCGGCCGTCGGCCGTGGTCACGGCGGTCAGGCCGCCCGGCGAACCGTTCGGGTTGTACGGATAGACCTCGGTCGGCTCGCCCTTGTTGTCGACGTAGCGCACGGCGGCCAGGCACTTGCCCTGATCGTCGGCGTTATCGAAGACGGCACGGCCCTCGCCGTGCGAGACGACGATGGGGATCTGCGAGCCTTCCATGCCGGCGAAGAAGATCGACGGCGAATCGAGCACTTCGGTCATCACGAAGCGCGCCTCGAATTGTTCGACCTGGTTGCGACGGAAGGCCGGCCAGTGTTCGGCACCGGGAATGATGGACTTCAGTGCGCTCATCATCTGGCAGCCGTTGCAGACGCCAAGTGCGAAAGTATCCGGGCGGTTGAAGAAGGCGGCGAACTCGTCGCGGCAACCGTCATGCATCAGGATGGTCTTGGCCCAGCCCTGGCCGGCGCCGAGCACGTCGCCGTAGGAAAAGCCGCCGCAGGCGACGAGGCCCTTGAAGTCCTTGAGGCTGACGCGGCCGGCGAGGATGTCGCTCATATGCACGTCGACCGACTGGAAGCCGGCGCGGTCGAAGGCGGCGGCCATTTCATAATGGCTGTTGACGCCCTGCTCGCGCAGGATGGCGACGCGCGGGCGACCGCTGATGTCCTGATAGACCTGGGTGAAATCTTCCTGCGGATCGAAGGTGATCTTCGGCGTCAGACCGGGGTCGGCAACGTCGAGGATGCGGTCGAATTCCTGCTGCGCGCAATCCGGGTTGTCGCGCATCGCCTGCATGCGGAAGCTGGTTTCCGACCAGGCACGCTGCAGGTCCACGCGCTTCTCGCGCAGCACGCGCTTGGCGTTGCGGGTGACGCGGATTTCGTCCCACTCGTTCAGGTGGCCGACGAAGTGGTAAGGCACACCGCAGGCGCGCAGGATCGGCGTGACCTTCTCGCGGTCGGCACGACGGATCTGGATCAGCGCACCGAGTTCCTCGTTGAACAGGGCGCGGACGATGTTCTCGAAATCGCGGCCGGCCATCAGGTCGGGACGTTTCTCGGCACCATCGACATCGAGCGCGGCAGCGTCGAAACAGACGCCGTCGAGGTCGAGCGAGACGCCGCGGCGGCTGGCGAAGGCCATTTCGCAAGCAGCGACGAACAGGCCGCCGTCGGAACGATCATGGTAGGCGAGCAACAAGCCATCGCGGTTGAGCTTCTGCACCGCGTCGAACAGGCCCTTGAGCTTGGCCGGTTCATCGACGTCCGGCGCATCGTCGCCGGTGGCGTCATAGACCTGCGCCAGACAGGAACCGCCGAGGCGGTTCTTGCCGAGGTCGAGCAGCAGCAGTTCGGTTTCGCCCTGCTCGGTGGCGAGCAGCGGGGTTTTCGTCTTGCGCACGTCGTCCACCGCAGCAAACGAGGTGACGATCAGCGACAGCGGCGACACGACCTGCTTCTTCTCGCCGTTTTCTTCCCAGGCGGTGCGCATCGACAGCGAATCCTTGCCGACCGGGATCGACACGCCGATCTGCTTGCACAGCTCGGAGATACCTTCGACCGTCGCGTACAGGCGAGCGTCCTCACCCGGCACGCCGCACGGTGCCATCCAGTTGGCCGAGAGCTTGACCTTGTCCAGGCTGCCGACGTCGGCCGCGGCCAGGTTGGTCAGCGCCTCGCCGATGGCCATGCGACCGGAGGCCGGCGCATCGAGCACGGCGAGCGGCGTGCGCTCGCCCATGGCGAAGGCTTCGCCGAGATAACCCTGATAGCCCATCGTGGTGACGGCGACGTCGGCCACCGGCACCTGCCACGGCCCGACCATCTGGTCGCGCGCGGTCATGCCGCCGACCGAGCGGTCGCCGATCGAGATCAGGAAGGTCTTGTCGGCGATGGTCGGCAGACGCATCAGGCGGTAGGCGGCGTCCTTGAGTTCGATCGAAACGGCGTCGAAGGGCACGAAGGTCGACGACTGCGACGTGACATCGCGGGTCATGCGCGGCGGCTTGCCGAGCAGCGCTTCCATTTCCATATCGACCGGATTGACGCCGAAGTAGGCGTCGGTGACGGTCAGGTGTCCGTCGCCGGTGGCTTCGCCGACCACGGCGAACGGGCAGCGCTCGCGCTCGCACATGGCCTGGAATTCGCCGATACGGGCGGGCGGAATGGCCAGCACGTAGCGTTCCTGCGATTCGTTGGACCAGATTTCGGCCGGCGACATGCCCGGTTCCAGGATCGGCACCTTGCGCAGGTCGAACTTGGCGCCGACGCCGCCCGAATGGGCGAGTTCCGGCAGGGCGTTGGAAACGCCGCCGGCACCGACGTCGTGCACGGAGAGAATCGGGTTGTCCTTGCCCATCTGCCAGCAGCGGTCGATGACTTCCTGCGCACGGCGCTGGATTTCCGGGTTGCCACGCTGCACCGAGGCGAAGTCGAGGTCTTCGGCATTGACGCCGGCCGTCATCGACGAAGCGGCACCGCCGCCCAGGCCGATCAGCATGCCGGGGCCGCCAAGTTGCACGAATAGCGTGCCGACCGGGAAAGTTTCTTCCTTGAACGACTGCTCGGCCTGGATGGAACCGAGGCCGCCGGCGATCATGATCGGCTTGTGGTAGCCGCGCACGGTGCCGGCCACGTCCTGCTCGTAGGTACGGAAGTAGCCAGTCAGATTCGGACGGCCGAATTCGTTATTGAAGGCGGCGGCACCGATCGGGCCTTCGAGCATGATGTCGAGGGCGGAAGCGATGCGCGACGGGCGGCCGTAAGCCTTTTCCCAAGGCTGGGTTGCCTCGGGAATGTTTAGGTTGGAGACAGAGAAGCCACAGAGGCCGGCCTTCGGCTTGGAGCCCTTGCCGGTGGCGCCTTCGTCGCGGATTTCGCCGCCGGAGCCAGTGGAAGCACCGGGAAACGGGGAAATCGCGGTCGGGTGGTTGTGCGTCTCGACCTTGGTCAGGATGTGGGTCAGCTCTTCCTTGTAGCTGTAGCCACGGTCGGCGTCCGGGTAGAAGCGCTGGATGGTCGCGCCTTCGATGATCGAGGCGTTGTCGGCGTAGGCCATGACCGTACCCTGCGGGTTGGCGGCGTGGGTTTCGCGGATCATGCCGAACAGCGTCTTGTCCTTCTTCTCGCCGTCGATGACCCAGGAGGCGTTGAAGATCTTGTGGCGGCAGTGTTCGGAATTGGCCTGGGCGAACATCATCAGTTCGACGTCGGTCGGGTTACGGCCGGCCTTGGTGAAGATGTCCAGCAGGTAATCGACTTCGTCGTCGGACAGCGCCAGGCCTAACGTGGCGTTGGCGTCGACCAGCGCGGCCTTGCCGCCGGCCAGCACGTCGACAGTCGACAGCGGCTTCGGCGCGAAGTGGCGGAACAGTTCGCCGGCTTCGGCAAAACCGGCGAGCACCGATTCGGTCATGCGGTCGTGCAGCAGGCCGGCGACGGCTTTCTTCTCGTCAGCGGTTAGCGCCCGGTTTTGCTTCACAACCACATGGAAGGCGACGACGCGCTCGATGCGCTCGATCGCCGGTTCCAGATCGCAGTTGAAGGCGATGTCGGTGGCCTTGGACGACCACGGTGAAATGGTGCCGATACGCGGCGCGACCAGGAACAGTTCGCCTTTATCTTCACCGGCCGGCACTTCTTCCAGCAGCTTGGCCAGCTTGGCGCGCTCGTCGGCAGACAGCGCACGTTTCTGCGCGACGACGTGCCAGTAATCGGCGGTCACCGACTCGATGTCCGCCACTGCCGTCGTCAGGCGGGCGAGCAGGCGTTGCAGGCGGAAGGCGGAAAAGGCGGCGTCGCCCTTGAGGCAAAGAATGTCGGCCATGGATGTGGTATCGGGTTAGGCGGAGAGGCCGGCATTATACCCGAGGCCCACCACCTTACCGCTTGATCGGTGCGTTACGCCCCGACATGCTGTCGCTCATCCGGTAAACGCCGTCGATGAACAACCCATCCGGGTTGCGACGGCAAAACTGTTCGATGTTGCGCTCGACGGTCGCTGCCGATACGTCGGTCACCTGCTGACGCGGGTTGGCATAGTTGTGACCGCTGAGAAATCCCCGCGCCCAGGCAACATGGGCGGCGCGCAATTCGGCTTCCTCGGCGCCCTGGCGCCAGGCCCGGCAGGAGTTGTCGTCAAAGGCGAGGATCTTGAGGCCGGAAGCCATGCCCGCCGTCGCGCCGGTTGCCAGAACCGCGAACACCAGCCAGGTTGCCACGTGCTTCTTGATACCCATCATTACTCTCCGTTTGCCATGTTATCCCTGGCCCAAGGATAGACTACCCGGCCGCCATCGCGAAATCCACCTGCCGAAACGTCGATTACCTGAACTGCCATCCCGCGCCACGGTCAACCCCGACATTGCCCGGAAAACCACCATGTCTGCCAGCTTTCGCCCTTTCACTTTCGACAACACCTACGCCCGGGAACTCCCGGAATTTTGCGTTCGCTGGCAGGCGGAAACAGCCAGCGCACCAAAGCCGATCCGCCTGAACCGGGAACTAGTCAGCGAACTCGGCGGTGATCCGCAGCTACTGGAGAGCACCGACGGCATCGCCATGCTCGCTGGCAATCTTGTTCCGGCCGGCGCCGAACCGGTCGCCCAGGCCTATTCCGGCCACCAGTTCGGCGGTTTCTCGCCGCGCCTGGGCGACGGCCGCGCTTTATTGCTCGGCGAGGTGACTGACTGCCAGGGCCGGCGCCGCGACATCGCCTTCAAGGGTTCCGGGCGCACCCCCTTCTCGCGCAACGGCGACGGCAAGTGCGCGCTGGGTCCGGCGCTGCGCGAATTCCTGGTCGGCGAGGCGATGCACGCGCTCGGCATCCCGACCACGCGTGCACTGGCCGTGGTCGCCACCGGCGACATGGTGCGCCGCGAGCGCGCCCTGCCCGGCGCCGTGCTCACCCGCGTCGCCGCCAGCCACCTGCGCGTCGGCACCTTCGAGTTCGTCGCCGTGCATCACGGCCCGGCCGCCGTGCAGCAGCTCGCCGACTACGCCATTGCCCGCCACGACCCGCAACTGATCGGCCGCGAAGATCGCTACCTGGCGCTGCTCGACGCCGTCGCCGGCCGCCAGGCCGAACTGGTCGCCCGCTGGCTGGGCGTCGGCTTCATCCACGGCGTGATGAACACCGACAACATGACCATCTCCGGCGAAACCATCGACTACGGCCCCTGCGCCTTCCTCGAAAGCTACCACCCGCGCACCGTGTTCAGCTCGATCGACAGCCAGGGCCGCTACGCCTACGGCCGCCAGGCATCGATTGCCCAGTGGAACCTCGCCCGCCTGGCCGAAACCTTGCTGCCGCTGATCGACACCGACACGGACCGCGCGATTGCCACCGCCACGGCGGTGATCGAAGGCTTCCCCGAACGCCACGCCGCCTGCTGGCTGAACGTGATGCGCGCCAAGCTCGGCATCGATGACAGCGGTGACGCCGAAACCGACCGCACCCTGGCCGACGATTTCCTGACCCTGCTGCAACGCGGTCGCCACGACTTCACCAACAGCTTCCGCGCCCTTTACGACTTCGCCGACGGCCGCCCGCAGGCGCTCGCCCGGCTGTTCGCCGACGACCCGGACGCCGTCGCCTGGCAGCAACGCTGGCAAGCCCGCCAGCCGCAACGCGATGCCGCCCTGCTGGCGACCATGAAGCGCGCCAACCCCTGGCTGATCGCCCGCAACCACCAGGTCGAAAACGCCCTCGAGGCCGCCGTGGACCGCAACGATCTGGCCCCCTTCGACGCCCTGCTCGCCGCACTGCGCGCGCCCTTCGACGAACGCGACGCCGACCACCGCTACACCGAACCGGCTGCGCCGGAAGTCACCGCCAGCTACCAGACTTTCTGCGGGACCTGACCCGGTAAATCACCGGCTGGTTTTCAGGGCATCCAGAACAGAGCGATCGGCCTTGCCATCGACAGTCTTGCCACTGGCCCGTTGAAAATCCTCAATGGCCTTACGTGTCTTTGCGCCATAAAGCCCATCCACCGGACCAGGGTCGTAGCCCCGTTGCTGCAAGGCTTCCTGAATCTGACGCACCAGGACACGCTGGCTGTCATTTCTGGCGGCCGCGCCCGCAAATCGACGCATGTAGCCCGCCAGGCCTTCCTCAGTCAGCAAACGCCGGTCAACGTCAAAACCGCGCTTCTCGGCTTCTTGAAACCAGCGCATGGCCTCCTCCGCATTGGCCGGAACACCCTGGCCGCGGGCGTAGGCAACACCCATCATGAAGGCAGCAAACTCGTCCTTGAGTTCGGCTGACTTGCGGAAGTGCTCAACCGCCTTGCTCCGGTCGGCGCGCACGCCGTCTCCCCCTTGCCAGAGCCAGAGACCGAGCATGTTGTGCGCCGGGGCATAACCGGCATCCGCCGCCTTGGTGATCAAGCGCCTTCCTTCAACAACATCCTTGCGCACGCCGACACCCCGCACATACATGCGTCCAAGCATCATCTGCCCATAGGCGCCACCGGCTGCGTCGGCCTCCTGATAGGACTGCGCCGCCGCCTCGAACTGTTTCTGGCTGTAGGCTTCTTCGGCCCGCAAGGTCGCCATGTCCGCTTTGACATGATCGACGACGGCGCACCCCGATGTCAGCGAGACAAAGGAGATGACCCAGAGCAGGCGAACGGATGGTTTCGTGTTCATGACGATTCCCCTAAGAGATGTTTCAGCCGACTGCTATATGACTGTGTCCAAAAAAAACCGGGTACGAGACAGCCTCGGGTACCAGCCGGTGACTGCCAAGCTCATAGACGTGAAGCCCCTGCATGTAGCCGGTCACCACGTAGTGCCGTCCGTCCTCCAGCAGCGCAATTCCGCTGGGGTGATTCAAGCCATGGCGGCGCGTGTCCCCACCGCCCACCACACGACCATCGCCGGCGTCGAAAGCCAAGACGGCATGACTGCTGGGGAAAGTCGCGATGAACTGACGGTGCACCGGGTCGAAGACGATGGACAGACCATGTCGCATCTTTCGTTCGGCATCGCGCCCCATGACAACCGGCGGCTCACCGCGGGCGAACAGCAGCGGCGGCACCGGCAGGTAATGCACGCCGTCTTCGGCGGTAATGTCTTTGGGATACGCGACAGCCTCATCCGCGAGCGCCGACATCAACGCCGCTTCGTCCCCGAGCAGGGCCTGGATTGCCGATACCCGATTACCACCAGCAGCCAGATGACGGAGTTCAGCATGTGCACTGGCCCCACCGAATTTCTCGAGAAGACGCCCACTGGCGACATCGATCACGGCAACACAGGCCTCGACGACATGCCTGGGCACTCCCAGACCGGACTGTCCGTCCCTTGGCAAAGAACCATAGTTCGCCACCGCCAATTCCCGTCCACCTTCAAGAAAGCAGAGATCGTGCGGGTCGATGCCGAAGGAGGAATAACTGTCGACAATTGCAAGCGTCCGGGGATCGCGGATGGAGACCCGGCCATACCGGACCGCTGGCGCATCGCCATTCAAAGCGGCACGCGGCGCCCGCTCGGATAACAGCACATGACCGTCGGCCGCAAATGCCGCATGACCGCCGCCGCGCCAGCCGATATCGAGCGATGGCGCAATTGCCAGCAAATCCAGTGTCTCGGGATCGAAGGCAACATGGTCTCCAGCCTCAAAACCGCAATAGACCCCCACCCTACCATCCGGAGATATCTTTACATCATGCCCTTGCACCGGAAAAACAGCTTGCAGCAGATCGCCCGTCGGCGACACCCGGGTCAGTAGTCGGGCCGGGCCTGTTACCGGGCTTTTCCCCAGAAGTGCCCGCGCCAGCACCGGATGCTGAAGTAGTGGCAAGCCATTGGCCCAAGCCAGTCCGGGTTCGTAGCCAGGGACGAATACCCTTCCCGGCCTGCGCCGCTCCCCCACCGCCAAGGCAGCACCCGGCAAGCCGGCGATTGGCACGATCAGGCTGCTGCGCAGAAAATCACGCCGATTCACGATTGACTCCTAATGCGAGCCACCGCCGCTGCCGGCCAGAGATTGCTGCTCGATCTGAGTCAACTCGCGCTCCATGGCGATTCGCTGATTCTTGATCCGGTTCTTGTATTCGTACTGCGCAGTCATGTCTGCCGAGTTCCTGCCGACATCCGCCAGATCGACCGTATCCCGGGTACTCGGGCCAATCAGCTTCGGTCCCTGCATCTCCAGCACCGTCTGGTTGATCTGATCCTGCACCCACTGCTCTTCCTGTTGCAGTCGGGAGATTTCCCGTTTCAACTCGTTCGTACGCTCCGAACTGTTGATGACTGCCGCCGGTCTAGCCTGGGTGGATTTGGCTGCCGGCGCCATCGCCGACCCGCCGCATCCTTGCAAGCCAACGATCGACAAACACAGGACAAGGATGCCTGTTCCCGCTGTTGAACGTATCATGACGACCTCCCGCGATAGAAGCTTCGACCTAGAGCAAACTTCGCCTTTACCCTATTCCAATGGCAAACCCATGCATTGATCTTGGTCAACACATGGATTTGTCCTTGCATCCATCAATCCGCATGCGCCTCCTCCACACCTCCGACTGGCACCTCGGCCAGCATTTCATGGGTAAAAGCCGGCAGGCCGAGCATCAGGCGCTGATCGGCTGGTTGCTCGAACAGGTGGCGGAACACGGCGTCGACGCGGTGCTGATCGCCGGGGACATCTTCGACACCGGCACGCCGCCGAGTTACGCCCGCGAGCTGTACAGCCAGTTGGTCGTGCGCCTGCACGAGGCGGGCGTCGCGCTGCTGCTGCTCGGCGGCAACCACGATTCGCCGGCAACGCTGGGCGAAAGCCGCGAACTGCTGGCGCGCCTGGGGACGACGGTGATTGCCGCGACGCACGCCGATCCGGCGACGCAGGTGGTCGTCCTGGCGCAGCGCGACGGCGCGCCCGGCTGCATCGTCGCCGCCGTGCCCTTCGTCCGCCCGCGCGATGTGCTGCAGAGCCAGGCCGGGCAGAGCGCCGAAGACAAGCAGTTGTCGCTGCAGCTGGCGATCCAGCAGCACTATCAGACGGTCGACGCCGCCGCCCGGGCAAAAATGGCCGAGCTCGGCGTCACCCTGCCCGTCGTCGCCACCGGCCACCTGACCACGGTCGGCGCCAGCGCCAGCGAATCGGTGCGCGAAATCTACGTCGGCGCGCTCGAAGCCTTCCCCACCGCCGCCTTTCCGCCGGCCGACTACATCGCGCTCGGCCATATCCACCGGCCGCAGAAGGTCGGCGGGCTGGAACACATCCGCTACTGTGGCTCGCCGCTGCCGCTCGGCTTCGACGAAGCGAAGCAGCAGAAGGAAATGCTGCTCGTCGACCTCAGCGCCGACGGCCTGCAGGCGGTGACACCGCTGCCGGTACCGCGCTTCCAGGCGCTAGTGCAGATTTCCGGCAAGCTCGCCGACCTGCCGGCGCAGATCGGCGCCGCCGCCGCCCAGGGCACACCGGAGCGCCCGACCTGGCTGGAAGTCACCGTCGCCGAGGATGACTACCTCGCCGACCTGCCGGCGCGCATCGAGAAGATGACCGAAGGCTGGCCGGTCGAAGTCCTGCGCATCCGCCGCCAGCGCGGCAACGCCGCCGCCCGCCTGGCATCCGTCGCCAGCGAGACGCTGGACGAACTCAATCCGCACGAAGTCTTCGCCCGCCGCCTGCAGCAGGAGGAACTCGACGCCGAATTGCAGCAGGCGCTGCTGCAACGCTACCGCGCCGTCGTCACCAGCCTGCACGGGGAGGAAGCATGAAGATCCTGACCCTGCGCCTGAAGAACCTCAATTCGCTGAAAGGCGAATGGACCATCGACTTCACCCGGCCGCCATTCACCGACAACGCGCTGTTCGCGATCACCGGGCCGACCGGCGCCGGCAAGTCGACGCTGCTCGACGCCATCTGCCTCGCGCTCTACCACCAGACGCCGCGCCTGAAGACGATCTCGGCCGCCGACAACGACATCATGACGCGGCACACCGCCGACTGCCTGGCCGAGGTCGAATTCGAGGTCAAGGGCGCTGTCTACCGCGCCTTCTGGAGCCAGCGCCGCGCCCGCGACAAGGCCGACGGCGCGCTGCAGGCGCCCAAGGTCGAGCTAGCGGCCGGCGACGGCACCATCCTCAGCACCCAGACCAACGACAAGCTGAAGCGCATCGCCGAGATCACCGGCCTCGATTTCCCGCGTTTCACCAAGTCGATGCTGCTCGCCCAGGGCGGCTTCGCGGCCTTCCTCAACGCCAGCGCCAACGAGCGCGCCGAACTGCTTGAGGAACTGACCGGCAGCGAAATCTACGGCGAAATTTCGCGCAAGGTCTTCGAGCAGGCGCGCGAAGCCAGGGACAAACTCGCCCAGCTCAAGGCCCGCGCCGATGGCATGGAGCTGATGCGCGACGAGCAGCGCGCCGCGATGCTACAGGAAAGTGCCGTGCTGGAAACACAGCTCGCCGACCTCCAGCGCCAGCACACGCAAACGCAAGCACAGCGCCAATGGCGCCTTGATCTCGCCCATGCCGAACAGGAAGTCACCGCCGCGCTCACTCGCCAGCAAACCGCCGACGCCGCGCTGGCCGCCGCCGCGCCCGAACTCAAGCGCCTGAGCGACAGCGAACCGGCCGAAGCGCTGCGCCCGCTGCACCAACAATGGCAGCAGGCCGACGCCGCCGTCCGCCAGACCGCCGCCGAACGGCAGGCACTGCTCGGTGAACGCAGCCGCCTGCAGGCAGCCCAACTGGCCGGCCACGACGCCGCCGCCAGCCACGCCGCCGCCGTCGCCGCCCAGGCACAACAGGCCCTGCAACAAAGCCGGCGCGAAGCGAAGGAGATCGACGACTTCTGCGCCGCCCACGCGCAGCGCGCCCAGCTCGGCGAACGCCTCGGCACCTGGCGCCAGCAGTTCGAGCAGCGCAGCCGACTGGCCCGCGAACTCGCCGCCCAGCAGCAGGCGCAGCAGAAACTCGCCGCGGAGCAGGCCGCCAACGAACGGCAACGCGCCGCCCAGCAGTTGACGGTCGACGCCGCTCAGAAGGCAAAAACCGCTGCCGACGCCGTGCTCGAGGCCAGCCGTGCCGAACAGAACCAGCGCCTCGCCGGGCAAACACTGGCCGAGCTGCGCGCCCACTGGCAGCGCGAGCAGGCCGCCGGCAACCGCTGGCAGCAGCTCGACGCCCTCGCCCGCCAGCGCCGCGAACTCGCCGCCCAGCAAGGCGCGCAGGCGCAGCAACTGCAGCAGGGCGAACCGCAGATCGCCGCCCGGGAAAGCAGGCTGGTCGCGCTGCGCGAGCAGCACAAGGTGCTGAATGCTCAGGTCGCCGACAAGCAGAAGCTGCTCGAACAGGAACGCCTGATCCGCAGCCTCGCCGACCACCGCCGCCAGTTGCAGCCGGGCCAGCCCTGCCCGCTGTGCGGCGCGCACGAGCACCCGGCGATTGCCGACTACGCCGCGCTCGACGTCTCGGCCACCGAGGCCGCGCTGCAAGCGGCGCAAAAGTCGCTCGCCGAGCTGGTCGACAAAGGCCAACAACTGCGCGACGAGCAGACCAAGGCGAAGACCGCGTACGCCGCGCTGCAGGAGCAGCAGGCGAAAACCGCCCGCGACCTCGCCCGCCTCGCCGACGACTGGCAGACCCAACTCGCCGCGCTGCCGGCCGACAGTCTTGCGGTCGACGCCTGGCAGGACGAAAAAACCATCGCCGCCGCCCGCAACGCGGCTGAACAACGCCTGGTTGTGCTCGACGAGCACATGAAAGCCGCCGAACGCGGCGAACAGGCGGTCAACGCCGCCACCAAAACCGCCGCCGACGCCGCCCAGGCGCTGCTCGCCGCCGGCAACCAACTGCAACTGCTGATCCAGGCCGGACAAACCACCGCGCTGCGCCAGGCGGAAATCGCCAAAGCCAGCCAGGGCATCGCCGCCGAACAGGCCGAACTCGACGCCCGGCTCAAGGAAACCCTGACCGACATTCCCGCCGACCCGGCCGCCTGGCTCGCCGAGCGGGAGACCGAATGGCAGCACTGGCAGCAGACTCAGCGCCGCCGCCAGGAACTCGCCACCCAACTCGTCCAGCAACAGGAACGCGCCGAAGCCGCGCAAACCCAGGCCGCTCACTGGGCTGAACAAGCGGCGAAACTGCGGACCGCAGCCGCCGACGCTCTCCCGCCGACGCCTACCAGCGCCGAAGCCGACCCCGCCGCCGCCCTCGCCCGCTGCGCCGAGCGCCTGGCCGAACTCGGCCAGCAACTCGCCGCATTGCAGGGCCGGCAGGCACAACTCGACGCCAATCTCGCCCGGCAGCAGCAAACCCTCGCCGACGCCGCCAGCGCTTGGCAAACGGCGCTCGCCGCCAGCCCGTTCAAAGACCTCGACGCCTACACCGCCGCGCTGTTGCCGCCAGAAGAACGCCAGCGCCTGCTGCAAGCCCGGGAAACCCGGCAAGCCGTCAAGCAGCAAGCCGACGCGCTGCTCCAGGCGGCGCGCGAAAAACTCGCCCGCCTGCACGCTGCGCCCGCCCTCCCCGCTAGCGCTAGCGCTAGCGGCGAAACCGAAGTACCGCCGCTCGCCGACCTCGACGCCACCCTCGCCCAACTCGACCAGCAGCGCCGCGAACTCAGCGAACAGCTCGGCGCCCGGCGCGCCCTGCTCACCCGTGACCAGGAGGCGCGGCAGAGCCAGCAGGCGCTATTCCAGGAAATTGCCGCGCAGACCGCCGACGCCGACCTCTGGCAACGCCTCGACGGCCTGATCGGCTCGGCCAAGGGCGACAAGTTCCGCAAGTTCGCCCAGGGCCTTACTCTCGACCACCTGCTGCAGCTCGCCAACGGCCACCTGGCCCGTCTGCACGGCCGTTACCTGCTGCGCCGCAAGAGCAGCGGCGAGCTCGAACTCGACATCGTCGACAGCTGGCAAGGCGAAGTTGCCCGCGACACGCGCACCCTCTCCGGCGGCGAAAGCTTCCTGGTCAGCCTGGCGCTGGCGCTCGCCCTCTCCGACCTGGTCAGCCACAAGACCAGCATCGATTCGCTGTTCCTCGACGAAGGCTTCGGTACGCTCGACGCCGATACCCTGGAAATCGCCCTCAACGCCCTCGACACGCTCAACGCCAGTGGCAAGATGATCGGCGTCATCAGTCACGTCGAAGGAATGAAAGAGCGGATTCCGGCGCAGATCCACGTCGAGAAGGGCGGCGGGATCGGCTATTCGCGGTTGCGGCTCTAACACAACAAAAACCCCCGCCGGTTTCCCGACGGGGGTTTTCAATTGCGGCCTTGGCTTGGACCAGCTTGATCTGCTCCATGTACCCCGGCACCGTGACGATGCAACCAGCCATAACGCACATCGCGGCTAGTTCGGCCAAGCCGAGGTAGACGCAGGTGTCGATGCCCAAGCGGTTCGGGATGTTCGACTTGCCTTCGAGGACTTTGCCGGCGGCGCGGAAGTGGACGATATTGGTAATGCACGAGCCGATAAAGACTTCATCGATCTTTTCGCTGGCGGCTTCGGCCAGGTCGACTTCTATGACTTCGACGTGCTGAGCGTTGGCATTAGTCTTGAGCAGTGTGCCGTTGGCAATCCACGCTTCCATGGCAACGATGCGGCACCTTAGCGTTCGGGTTCCTGATAGCCCTCGGCGATCATCCACTTCATCAGGGTGATGTTGGATACAATCGCCAGCTTGGCCTTCGAGGCCGAAGCCAACACTCAGACAACATAAAACATGAACCTCGAAAAACTCGAACGCGACCTCTGGGAAGCTGCCGACAACCTGCGCGCCAACTCCAAGCTCACCGCCGCGCAATACGCCATGCCCGTCCTCGGGCTGATCTTCCTGCGCCACGCCTACAACCGCTTTCTCGCCGTCAAGAAGGAAGTCGAGCCCAGCCTGCCCAAGCGCGACGGCAAGGCCCGCGGCTTGATTCCCGGCGACTTCATCGGCAAGGCCGCCATCTACCTGCCGCCCAACGCCTACTACGAGCACCTGCTCGCCCAGCCGGAAGGCCCGGAATTGGCCGAAGCCGTGGTCACTGCCATGGAGCACATCGAGGTCTACAACCCGACGCTGGCCGGCATCCTGCCCAAGGCCTACCGGGGCTTCGAGCCGCGTCTGCTCATGGACCTGCTCAAGACCTTCAACCGCGATTCCCTGAAAAAAGCCTCGGGCGACGTTTTCGGCAAAATCTACGAATACTTCCTCAACAAATTCGCCCAGACCGGCGCCCAGGAAGGCGGCGAATTCTTCACGCCGCCCTCGCTCGTCCGTCTCATCGTCAACATCATCGAACCAGATCGCGGCACCGTCTTCGACCCCGCCTGCGGCTCCGGCGGCATGTTCGTGCAGACCGGCCACTTCATCGAACTCCAACGCCACGCCAAGCCGCACCAGCGCGTCGTCTTCCACGGTCAGGAAAAAGCCGAGACCAACGCCCACCTGGCACGCATGAATCTCGCCGTGCACGGCCTCGAAGGCGACATCCGCATCGCCAACAGCTTCTACGACGAGCAGCCGGAACTGATCAACCGCTGCGACTTCGTCATGGCCAATCCGCCCTTCAACGTCGATGGCGTCAACACCGACCAGATCAAGAAGCAGGTCGGCAAATGGGACGAAGAAGCCGAAGCCGCCGGCATCGCGCAAACGCCGGAAGCCGGCAAACGCCTGCCCTTTGGCCTGCCCGGCACCAACGCCAAGACCAAGGCCATCTCCAACGCCAACAGCCTGTGGGTACAGTATTTCTACGCCTACCTCAACGCCACCGGCCGCGCCGGTTTCGTCATGGCCTCCAGCGCCTCGGACGCCGGCAACAAGGACAAGGACATCCGCCGCCGCCTGATCTCCACCGGCCACGTCGACACCATGGTCGCCATCGGCCCCAAGTTCTTCTACACCCGCTCCCTGCCCTGCACCCTGTGGTTCTTCGACAAGGCCAAGCCGCAACAGGTGGCAGGCAATGCCTGCAACAGCCAGGATCGAGTGCTGATGCTCGACGCCCGCAATGTCTACCACGTCGAATCCGCTCGCCACCACCGCTTCACCGAAGAACAACTGGCCAACCTCACCGCAATCGTCTGGCTGCACCGGGGCGAAGACGACAAATTCCGCGAATTGGTGGCCAATTACCAGTCGACCGCCAGAAAGCACCTGAGCCAACTGGAAAGCATCCTCGCCGAACGCCGCAGCGCACTGAGCGCCGCGCTGGCCCTGGCCGAAAACTTCGCCAACAAGGCAACGCCGGAAGAGCTCAACCGCAAGCGCAAGGACGACGACGAAAGCAGCACGCCGATCACCGCCGAGCAACTGGCCGACTTTGCCGCCAGCGTTCAAGACCTGCAAGCCGACATCGCCACCGGCGACGCCGAACTCGCCGCCCTGCTCAAAGCCAGCGACGCCGAGCGCGCTATCGCCGCCCGCCCGCACGACACTTTGGCACTCGCCGAACAAACCGCTGGCCAGGCCCGCCTCGAAGCCCTGACCGACCACCTACGCGCTGCCATCAAGCGCATCGAGGCCGACCACAAAGCCTGCGGTCGACTGCTCGAAAACGCCGAAAAAGCCCTGCACGCCAAACAATCCGCCGCCTGGGACAACAAACAGGCCCGCGACCTGCGCCGCGCCCTCGCCCCCGCCGACGACGTCTGGCTCAAGGCCCACGACGACCAGCCGACACCGCACGACGCCACGCTGGACACGCTGAAAGCCGCACTGCACTTCATCGCCCAGGGCCACTGGCTGCTGCACCGCTTCCCGGCAGCTCGCTATGCCGACGTCGCCGGGCTGTGCAAGTCGGTGACGCGGGCGGAGATTGAAAAAGCGGACTGGAGTTTGACGCCGGGGCGGTATGTCGGGGTGTCCGCAGAGGCTGGCGACGAAGAGGACTTCGCCGAACAAATCGCTGCGCTACAAACGGAATTGACTGATCTACACAACGAGTCGCAGGGCCTCCATGCCAAGATTTCGGCCGTATTGAAAGCTGTCGGCTTATGAGCCAAGTCGTATTCCATCCTCAAAAACTGGCTGACTTCATTTCCCTGAAACGTGGTCATGACCTGCCAGAAAACCAGCGCCTACCGGGGGACATTCCCGTTGTCTCTTCCGCTGGCATTACCGGTTTTCACAATGAGGCAAAATGCGAAGGGCCTGGTGTAGTCACCGGCCGATACGGCACGCTCGGCGAACTGCACTACGTCGAAGCTTCTTACTGGCCCTTGAACACAACTTTGTACGTCGACGACTTCAAGGGCAACGATCCGCGCTTTGTGTATTACTTTCTGCAAACGCTCGACCTTGCTCAATTCAACGGCGCAGGGGCCGTTCCCGGATTAAACAGAAACGCGCTGGCAATGATTGATGTTGCCGTACCAAAACCCAACGATCAAAAGATCGTCGCCGAACAGCTAACGTCGTTTGATCTGCTGGCCGACAACCTGAAGCGGCAAATCAAGATTCTCGAAGAAGCCACCCGGCTGATTTACACGGAATGGTTTGTCCGACTGCACTTTCCTGGCCATGAAAAAGCAAAAACCAGCGGTTCGCTTCCTGACGGCTGGCGCCAAGAAGCCCTCGGACAGCGCATCGAACTCAACTATGGAAAGTCACTCAAGGAGTCCGACCGACAACCGGGAGAGATTCCCGTTTTTGGCTCCAGCGGTATTGTCGGCAGCCATTCAGGCGCACTTTCCCACGGCCCAGGCATCATTGTTGGCCGCAAAGGCAACGTCGGCAGCATTTTTTATTCGGCCGTGCCTTTCTTTGCTATCGACACCGTATATTTCATCAGCCCAGAGCAAACTACATTCTTCCTGCTTCACACCTTACAACGTATGAATTTCGTCAGCAGCGATGCCGCAGTCCCTGGCCTGAACCGCAACTACGCCTATTCCCAGCCGGTCATCTGGCCAAGCAATTCGGTTCTCAGCGAATTCGAGGCAACCTGCGCTCCGATTTACGAGCAAATCACGACACTCGCAAAACAAATTGCCGCCCTGAAATCCGCCCGCGACCTCCTCCTCCCCCGCCTGATCTCCGGCCAGCTCCGCTTATAATCCCTGGTCATAAGCCAAACAGTTATACCGGACCATGACCTACCTCAGCCAGATTTATAACCATCGCCTCCCTATCCTCGTAAATACTGAGCAAATCATTCTGGAATGCATCCAAGAGGCACACCGACGAACGAGCAGACCCGAAGAGCCAGACTTTGTCGCCATGTTGACCATGGAGGGCGCCCCGAAGCTGCAGGCGCTAATCAGCGGCATTCTGGCTGGCACGGGGATTAGCTGCACCACGACGGGAGTGTTCTGCCATCAGACACCCAAAGCAAAGTTTGGAACGGATAAGCCGTGCGAACTTGGCGATATTCTGCTGGCCCACATCCACTCCAAGGGCGGCAAAGTTCAGAATCGCAATTCCCTACTGCTGCAAGCCAAGATGGCGAAGGATGCCGACCTGTCCGGGGGCTATACGATCCAGCCGAAAGATCAGCATCAATTGAAGCTGTACAGGGAATGGCCCCAGTTTGAGTACTACCGATCCGGTCCAGAACTCAACGGCAAGAAGCGAACCGTATTTCCGGGCGCTCCGCACCCTGGTGCGCAATACCTTTTAATTGACCCTTCAGACTATTTCAACCCCAATGAATTCGATTATCCGCCACCTAGCCAATACCCTTGCGGGGTCTGGATGCCCGAACCCGTTGTTTATCCTTATTGGAGACTCTCGGAGGCAATTTTTGGTTTACTTAGCCTCTCGTCTGGCCGGCCATTTGGAGCCCAGGATGAACTCTGCGGTTGGACGCAGATCGTTTGGGATTTATTGCGAAGCAGCCTGACGAAGTCCTTCAACCGGCGCAACATCGGTGTAAAGGATGAAGATCGGGTCGCCGGAACGCGCCCGGATGAATTGATGACGTATTGCACCTTTTCCAAAGGGCGTTTCGGTTCTTCCGTCGTCGAGGATATTTTGGGGACACCTATTCAAGACAGCTTGTCACTTGATGGGAACAATTTCCCGCCAGAAGGAAGCTTCCGGAACATGCCGGGGTCCGATGATGAAGGTTACGCCAGCGTGCTGCTGATCGAAACCAACGAGGAATAGGAAAGCAAAAGTGAACGCCAACGCCTATTCCGAAGACCAGATGATCCAGGCCGGCACGGCCGATTTCTTCGCGGAGCATCTGGATTGGCGTTCGGTTTATGCCTTCGATCGCGAGGATTTCGGCCCGGACAGCCTGCTCGGTCGCAGTCATCGCGGCGAGGTGGTGCTGCTCCGCGAATTGCGCCAGGCGCTGAAGAAGCACAACCCCAAGGCCCCACCGGCCGCCATCGAGGCGGCCATTTCGCAACTGGTGGCCGACGATGCGGGCAAGAGCCTGTGCCAGATCAACGAGGACAAGCATCGGCTGCTGCTCAACGGCGTCGAGGTCGAGGCTCGCGACGAGGCCGGACGGCTGGGCTGTTTCGTACTGACGGTGATCGACTTCAAGACGCCGGAGCGCAATGACTTCCTGATCGTGCGCGAGTTGTGGGTCGATGGCCTGCAACCGCGACGGCCAGACCTGATCGGCTTCGTCAATGGTCTGCCGCTGCTCTTCATCGAGGTGAAGCGCTACGACAAGGACGTCAAGCTGGGCTTCGACAAGAACCTGACCGATTACAAGCGCGACATCCGCCAGCTGTTTTTCTTCAACGCCTTCGTCGTCCTGTCCAACGGCCACGATGCCTTGTTCGGCTCGATCACCAGCCCGTGGGAACACTTCTACCGCTGGCGGCGGCTCAACGAATCCGACGCCATGCCGCCCAAGGAAGCGCCGTTGCTCGAACTGCTGCTGCGCGGCATGGGCAGCAAGATGGCGCTGCTCGACATCGTGCAGAACTTCACCGCCTTCGACCATGGCGAAGGGTCGGCCGAAGCGGCCAAGATCATCGCCCGCAATCACCAGTACCTGGGCGTCAACCGCGTGGTGCAGCGGCTAACTTCCACTGAGCCCACCGTGCGCGCCGAGGTGGATGCCGGCCGGCTCGGCGTCTTCTGGCATACGCAGGGCAGCGGCAAGTCGTATTCGATGGTGTTCCTGGTCAACAAGGTACGGCGCACGCTGGGCGGCCAGTATTCCTTTTTGGTCGTTACCGACCGCATCGACCTCGACGGCCAGATCGCCGGCACCTTTGCCCATTGCGACGTGATCGCCGACGCCAAGGCGGCGCGCATTCCGGACAGTGCTTCTGTTCAGGACCGTCTGGGCCTTAAACTCCGAGTCCAGTTTGCCTTGGTACAAAAATTCAAGAAACCGCCGCCGCAAAACGGATATACCGATGAACCCAATCTTATCGTGCTGTCCGACGAGGCACACCGCACGCAATACGGTACGCTGGCCTGGAACATGCGCCGTGCCCTGCCGAAAGCCAAGTTCCTCGGCTTTACCGGCACGCCACTGATCGACACCCAGGAAAAGCAGCTGACCCGCGATGTGTTTGGCGGCTATGTCTCGATCTATGACTTCAAACGGGCGGTCGAAGACGATTCGACGGTGCGGCTGTTCTATGAAAATCGGGGCGGCAAGCTGACGCTGATCGACCCCGATGTGCACGAGAAAATCCGCGAACGCATCGAAGCCGCCTTTGCCGCCGGCGAGATTGACGAAGATCAGGAAGACGCCCTCTACCGCAAGCTGGCGCAGGAATACCCGCTGGTCACTTCCAAGGAACGCCTGCAGAAGGTGGCGGCCGATCTGGTCGGCCATTACACCCGGCGCTGGAACACCGGCAAGGCGATGCTGGTCTGTTGGGACAAGCTGACCTGTGGCCGGATGTATGCCTATGTTCAGGATTGCTGGCAGGCGCGCATTGCCGAAATCGAAGCCAAACGCGAAGCCGAAGCAAAACGCCTGGCCATCAAAGGGCTGTCTGCAAGCCAGTATCTGGACTTGCTCGACCGGCAACTGGCCTGGTTGAAGGAAACCGAAATCTGCGTCGTCATCAGCGGTGCCGACAGCAAGGAACTGGCCAAGGAATACGCCGCCTACGACCTGGACCTGGCGCCGCACGCCCGCAAGCTGGCGACTCGACAACTGGACGAGGATTTCAAGCGGGCCGACCATCCTTTCCGGCTAGTCATCGTCTGTGCCATGTGGCTGACTGGCTTCGACGTGAAGAGCCTGGCGACCTTGTATCTCGACAAGCCAATGCAGGGCCACACGCTGATGCAGGCCATCGCCCGGGTGAACCGGGTGTACAAGGACAAGAAATCCGGCTGGGTGGTGGACTACAACGGCATGGTGCGCAGCCTGCGCCGGGCGCTGGCCACTTTTGCCGCCGGGGCCGACGAATCACTGGAGAATGCTGCGGTCGACCCGATGGAAGACGACAAAATAGCGGTGGCCGACTACGCGGCCAACGTCAAGGCAGCACGAGAGCATGTGGAAGGTCTGGGGTTCGAACTGGAATTACTGATGACCAGCCAGCGCCTGGAAAAGCTCGAACCACTGGTCTTTGCCGTCGGCTGCGTCAAGCGCAACGACCAGACGCGGGTAACCTTCAACGTGCTGGTCGAAACCATGCAGGCCAAGTTCCGCGCCCTCTTCCCGCATCCGGACTTGGCAGCCTATTACGAGCAGCACGATGCGCTATGCGCGATCTACAACAAGCTCAACGAGAAAAAACAGGTAGAAGACATTTCCGCCATGTTGCGCGAGCTGAACGATGTGGTTGATGACGCGGTACAGTTCGAGGCCCCCAAGGTGGCCGAGCCGACGCGTAACCCTTACGACATTTCCAGGATCGATTTCGAGCGCCTGCAACAGGAATTCGCCCGCGCCGAGAAGCAGCAGGAAACCTTCGACCTCAAGGAGCGTATCGAAAACCGCCTGGCCCGCATGCTGCGCGCCAACCCGAACCGCGTCGATTTGTACGAGAAATACCAACGCATCATCAAGGACTACAACCGCGAGAAAGACGCAGCCGAAATCGCCCGCATCTTCGAGCAATTGATGGCGCTGGACAAGGAACTGGATGCAGAAGAACGACGTTTTGTCCGCGAGGGTTTCGACAACGACGAGCAACTGGCGATTTTCGACCTACTGCAAAAGGAAAACCTGAAGCCCGCCGAAATAGACCGCATCCGCAAAGCAGCCAAAGATTTACTGCCCAAGCTGGAACAACGCAGAGTGCTGGCCGATTACTGGCAGGAACGCGCCGCTTCCCGCGCTCAGGTGGAAACGGCAATACTCGACCACCTATACGAAGAACTGCCGGAGACTTTTGCCGAGAACGAGGTTCGACTGCTGAGCGCGCGGGTGCTGGGCCTGCTGATGAGGCCGGGCGACGAACGGCGTCTGCATTGAAGAGAATGCCATGAGCACTGAATTCAACATCTACTGTGACGAAAGCCGGCATACCTCCGATAGCTCGGACCGCTATCTGGTCATTGGCGCCTTGAGTTGTCCGCGTGAGGCCAAGCGAGGAATTGTCCATCACTTTCACCAACTGCAGGCCAAGCATTCGGCACGAGGTGAGTTTGGCTGGAGTAAGGTAGCCCCAGGCAAGGCAGCTTTTTTCCAGGAGTTGATCGAGCTTTTCCTTAACACGCCGGAGTTGCGTTTCCGCTGCCTTGTCGCCGACCGCAGCCAGTTCAAGCACGACCTGTTCAACGACGGCGACAAGGAACTAGGCTTTTACAAGTTGTATTACCAGACCCTGGTGCACTGGCTGGAACCTGGCAAGACCTATCACATCTACCTAGACTGGCAGCAGAACGCTTGCCAGCAGCGCTTCACCGACCTGCGCCAGATTTTGCGGCATAAGCTGAGCGGTCGGGCCAAGGTGGCTTGCCTGGAGCCGGTCAGTTCGCATGAACTCCCCTTGCTGCAATTAACCGATTTGCTGATCGGTGCTGTTGGTTATGCCTGGAATCAGCGAGATGCCAGCAAGGCGAAACTGACCTTCTGCGAGCAACTTGCAGCGGGCATCGGCAAAAAGTCACTGACCTTTTCATCGCCTTGGAAAAACAGCGACCCCAAGCTCAATATTTTCAACTGGCAAGGGCAGTAAGGCATGGCTGGGCACCTGTGGAAGCTGCTACGCCTGAAACCGCCGGATGGCAATCTGTGGAAAGCCTATCGGCGAGTTTTCATCGAAACCTATGTCCGGGATACCGAGGGAAATCAACTTGTTTTCACCGACTGGCGAGGGCGTCCGATCAAGTTTGGGGCAGACAGTTTCAAGCATGCTTTCACCCGCAATCCAAATTTCCGCCAGGGCATGGATCATGAGAAAGAACTGGATCTACGCCGGGCAGAACGGATTCTGTGGATCAGGGAGGTTCTGAACGTTACCGCCGGAACGGTGTTGCTATACCGGGAGCAGTTTGCCGAAAACAACAAACCGAAACGCCGCCGACTTTTCTATGTGATCGAAGAAGCTTACGTGGTGATTTTCAATGAACCAACCGACCCGTCAGAACCCCTACAGTTCGTGTCCGCCTACCCAACCAGTGACCGTGATTACCAACAAGAAATCCGGCGCAAAAATGGAGCACTGATTGAACAGCGACGGGGAAAAGCCATACCAGACGGAAATACTGAAGGAGAAAAATAAAAAGCCCCAGTTCTTGACGGCGACTGAGGCATTCGCACACTGGTGCGCCAGGATCCAAAGCCGAAGGCAAAGGGTCATCGGCTACAAGGCCGAAGTCAATGATAGCCCATAACCACTTGAGCAGTAACGCGATGACGTTAAAAATCTCACACTTTTAACGCCTATCGCTCTTAAGACAACATAAAGCCCCCGCCGGTTTCCCGACGGGGGCTTTTCATTTTCCTGCGGTCGACCGGTAAAACCGGCCGATTTTCAGAACTTACATCTCGACCGTAGCCGCCTGTTCCACGAACTCCGGAATCTGGTCGAAGTTCATGTAGCGATAGACTTCGGCGGCCTTGGCGTTCACCAGCTTGATCTGCTCCATGTACTCCGGCACCGTGACGATCCGGCCGGCCAGGGCGCACATCGCGGCCAGTTCGGCGGAGCCGAGGTAGACGCGGGTGTCGATGCCCAGGCGGTTCGGGAAGTTGCGGGTGGAGGTGGAGATCGCCGTCGAACCCTTGCGGATCTGCGCCTGGTTGCCCATGCACAACGAGCAGCCCGGCATTTCCATACGGGCGCCGGACTTGCCGAGCACGCCGTAGTAGCCTTCTTCGGTCAGGATCAGCGCGTCCATCTTGGTCGGCGGGGCGATCCACAGGCGGGTCGGGATGTCCGACTTGCCTTCGAGGACCTTGCCGGCGGCGCGGAAGTGGCCGATGTTGGTCATGCACGAACCGATGAAGACTTCGTCAATCTTGTCGCCGGCGACTTCGGACAGCAGCTTGACGTCGTCCGGATCGTTCGGGCAGGCCAGGATCGGCTCGGTGACTTCGGCCAGGTCGATTTCGATGACGGCGGCGTACTCGGCGTCGGCGTCAGCCTTGAGCAGCGTGCCGTTGGCGATCCACTCTTCCATGGCGGCGATGCGGCGCTTCAGCGTGCGGGCATCCTGATAGCCTTCGGCGATCATCCACTTCATCAGGGTGATGTTCGAACGCATGTACTCGACGATCGGCTCCTTGTTCAGGGCGATCGCGCAAGCGGCGGCGGAACGCTCGGCGGCGGCGTCGGAGAGTTCGAACGCTTGTTCAACCTTGAGATCCGGCAGGCCTTCGATTTCCAGGATGCGGCCGGAGAAGACGTTCTTCTTACCCTTCTTCTCGACGGTCAGCAGGCCCTGCTTGATGGCGTAGTACGGGATCGCGTTGACCAGATCGCGCAGGGTGATGCCGTCCTGCATCTTGCCCTTGAAGCGGACCAGCACCGATTCCGGCATGTCCAGCGGCATGACGCCGGTGGCGGCGGCGAAGGCGACCAGGCCGGAACCGGCCGGGAAGGAGATGCCGATCGGGAAACGGGTGTGCGAGTCGCCGCCGGTGCCGACGGTGTCCGGCAGCAGCAGGCGGTTCAGCCAGGAGTGGATGACGCCGTCGCCCGGACGCAGCGAGACGCCGCCACGGGTCGAGATGAAGGACGGCAGTTCGCGGTGCATCTTGACGTCGACCAGCTTCGGATAGGCGGCGGTGTGGCAGAAGGACTGCATGACGAGGTCGGCGGAGAAGCCGAGGCAGGCCAGATCCTTCAGTTCGTCGCGGGTCATCGGGCCGGTGGTGTCCTGGGAACCGACGGTGGTCATCTTCGGCTCGCAGTAGGTGCCCGGACGGATGCCGGTGACGCCGCAGGCCTTGCCGACCATCTTCTGGGCCAGCGAGAAACCCTTGCCGTTGTCGGCCGGGTTCTGCGGCAGGCGGAACAGCGTCGATTGCGGCAGGCCGAGGAATTCACGGGCCTTGGTCGTCAGGCCGCGGCCGATGATCAGCGGAATGCGGCCGCCGGCACGGACTTCGTCGAGGATGACCAGGGTCTTCAGTTGCGATTCGGCGATCACGGCGCCGTTCTTCAGCGCGGTGACCTTGCCGGTCTGTTGATCGACCTTGAGCTCGATCTCGTCGCCCATGTCCATCTGACCGGCGTCGATTTCGATCGGCAGGGCGCCGGCATCTTCCATCGTGTTGAAGAAGATCGGGGCGATCTTGGAACCCAGGCAGACGCCGCCGAAGCGCTTGTTCGGCACGAACGGGATGTCTTCGCCGGTGAACCACAGCACGGAGTTGGTGGCGGACTTGCGGGAAGAACCGGTACCGACCACGTCACCGACGTAGGCGATCAGATTGCCCTTGGCGGCGAGCTTTTCCAGTTGCTTGATCGGGCCGCGCGAGCCCGGCTCGTCAGCTTCGATACCCGGACGCGGGTTCTTCAGCATGGCCAGGGCGTGCAGCGGGATGTCGGGACGCGACCAGGCATCCGGGGCCGGCGACAGGTCGTCGGTATTGGTTTCGCCGGTGACCTTGAACACGGTCAGCTTCTGCGAAGCCGGGACTTCCGGACGCGAGGTGAACCACTCGCCGTCGGCCCAGGACTGCATGACGGCCTTGGCGTTGGCGTTGCCGCCCTTGGCCAGTTCGGCGACATCGTGGAAGAAGTCGAACACCAGCAGGGTCTTCTTCAGGCCTTCGGCGGCGACGGCGCCGCAGGTCGGGCAGGCGAGCAGGTCGATCAGCGGCTTGACGTTGTAGCCACCGAGCATGGTGCCGAGCAGTTCGGCGGCCTTCTCGCGGGAAATCAGCGCACAGGCTTCTTCGCCCTTGGCGACCTTGGCCAGGAACTCGGCCTTGACCTTGGCGGCATCATCGACGCCAGCCGGCACGCGGTAGGTGATCAGTTCGACCAGGGCGGCTTCTTCGCCCTTCGGCGGGTTCTTCAGCAGGGCCACCAGTTCGGTGGTCTGTTGCTTGGACAGGGGCAGCGGCGGGATACCGAGGGCTGCACGCTCTGCTACGTGGGCGCGATAGGCTTCAAGCACGGCGACTTCCTTTCGTAAAGGGTTGCTCTAGGGGAAACGAATATTTTACGACAACGGCGGCGGCTGGATGGTTCGCATGACAACGCCCCTGGCCGGCACCCGCAGGTCTTATATATTTTATATGTTAGTTCACCCGTGCGCCACATCTTCGAAGCCCGGACCGGACCACGATTGCCCATTTTTCAGGCACCAACCACAAAGCCCTTGTCGCTCAATGGATTGCAGCAGGCATCCAGAGCTTATCCACAGGCTTGTCCGACCCAAACGGGGATAAATGCCTTTTATGCACACAGGCTGATAGACTTGCCCCTTTTGCCCAGCGACCCAACGACATGTCCCGCATTGCCGCCATCTCCCGCCTCGGCCAGCAAGTCTGGCTCGACAACCTGTCCCGCCAACTGCTCGAATCCGGCGAACTCGCCCGCTGGATCGCCGACGATGCGATTGCCGGCGTCACCTCGAACCCGGCCATCTTCTACAACGCGATCCGCACCGATGCGGCTTACGCCGAAGCCGTGAGCAAGCTCAAGAACAGCCAACTGGATGCCGAACTGCGCTTCGAAGCACTGGCGCTCCCCGACGTCCAGGGTGCCTGCGACCTGCTCCTGCCCCTCTACGAGCAAAGCGGCGGCAACGCCGGTTTCGTCAGCTTCGAGGTGTCGCCGACCCTGGCCGCCGACACCGCCGGCACCCTGGCTGCCGCCCGGCGCCTGTGGGCGGAGATCGGCCGTCCGAACGCGATGATCAAGATTCCGGCAACGCCGGCCGGCCTGGGCGCGATCACCGCCGCCATCGCCGACGGCATCAACGTCAATGTCACGCTGATCTTTTCGCCGGGGCAACTCGCCGACGTGCAGCACGCCTATCGCGCCGGCATTGAGCAGCGTTTCGCCGCCGGCCTGCCGGTGGACCGCATCGCCTCGGTCGCCAGCGTCTTCATCAGCCGGCTGGACAGCCTGATCGATCCGAAATTGCCGGCCGAACTGCAAGGCCGGACAGCGATTGCCATGGCTCGCCAGGCTTACGCCGACTGGCAGGAACTGCCGGCCCTGCCCGGCCAGGCGCGCCAGCAGATGCTGCTGTGGGCCTCGACATCGAGCAAGAATCCCAATTACCGCGACGTGCTTTACGTGGAGCAACTGATCGGCGCCGGCACCGTGAATACCGTTCCCGATGCCACGCTGGCGGCCTTCCGCGACCATGGCGAAGCGCTCGCCACGCTGGCTGACGACCGCGAGGGCACGGCCCATCAACTGGCGGCAATCGCCGCGCTGGGTCACGATCTCGACGTGATCGGCGAAGAACTGCAGACGGCCGGCCTCAAGCAGTTCGACGAAGCCTTCGCCAAACTGCTCGACCTGGTCCGCTGATCGTCAGTGCGGCTGGCTCAACCGAGCCAGTCGCGCAAATCCTCGATCAGGTCGTCGACACCGCCGAGCGACAAACCGAAGAAATCGCAGACCAGCGGCGCGGCCTTGGCCCACTCGTGATCGACGCCACCGGCCTGCAGGCGGATGATGTGTTCGGCGAGCACATTGATGGCGATCTGCGCCAGGACGACGGATGAAAATTCGCTGCGCCGCTGCAGGACGCTGTAGTCGTGGTGGCGCAGGATGGCTTCGGCCACCTCGTCGGGCAGTCGCCAGCGGCGCGCCAGGAAGTAGCCGACCACCGCATGGTTCGTCCCCAGGTACTTGTCCTCGACCTCGGTAAACATCATGTCCTCGGCGTCGTTGGCCTCGCCGAGTACCGAGCGCGTCTCGGGGAAACGCCGCATCAGCAGCGGAATGCCGCAATCGTGGAACAAGCCGAAGGTGTAGGCCACATCCGGCCGAATGCAGCGCAGGCGGCGGGCAATCTCGCCGGACAGACGCGCGGTCAGCGCCGAACTCTCCCAGAAACGTTCGAGACTGGCCGAATCCTTGCCCGCCAAGGCAACCTTGAGCAGTTGCGAGACCACCAGGTTGAATACCTGCCGCGTTCCCAGAACGTTGATCGCCTGGTTGATCGACGACAACTTGTGGCCAGTCGAGAATGCCGGTGAATTGGCAATCTGCATGACGTGCCCCGAGAGGGCGACGTCGCTGGACATCAGGCGCACCAGTTCGCGATGATCCGGCTCATCCTTCTTCAGTTCCCGGTCAAGTTCGACCAGGATCGACGGGCAAGGCGGAATGTCCACGCCGCTGAGCATGGACTGCAGTTGTTGTTCTTCTGGGACGGATTTCATTTAGCGCATCTCCGGGGATTGCCGTGGAGATTAGCTGCTTGTTGCGTTTCGATAAATATAACGAAAGTAATAGAGCGGTATCAAAGTACCAATCCATGCCGTCTGCGAGCCTGTAGACAAGCATCGTGCTCGACGTCGAATTCACGACACGGCGACGGTCTTTCGTCGTAGATCGTACACCTGACCTGCCCTCCGATTTCCCCGGCCAGCGCCACGCAGCGCGGCGCGGCGTCATCGGTGCCGCACATGCGCACGATGGCCGGCGTCACCGGCACCGTCATCGCCGCCGGCACGCCCTGCCCCCAGGCGAAGGCGCCGCCGGCCAGCTCGGCCGGGTGGAAATCGACGCGAAAACTGGCGCAGCAGGCACCGCAGGACTGGCAGATGCTGCTCATCCCAGATCCACCCGGCAACGCCACAGACCATGCCCGGAAGCGAGATACTTCTTTTCGAACGGCGTCATCGGGTCGTCGGTCGCATAAGGCTCGGCAACGACCGTCTGGCCGCTCAACAGACTCAGCGCCTGGGCCATTTCCTCGATGTAGATGGCCCAGTTGCTGCGACATTCGACCATGCCGCCCAGTTCGCGCCACACCGGAAAAACCGCGTGCCCGTGCCAGCGCCGCGCCAGATGGCCGATCTTCGGCCATGGGTTGGGATAGAGGTTGTAGTGCCGCGCCAGCCGGATGCCTTCGGCCGCCAGCAGACGCCAGAAATCGACCAGATCGGCTCGCACCAGCACCGCATTGGCCGGCAACGGCAAAGGCTTGCCACGATTGATGCGGTCGATCGATTGATCGACGCCGAAAACGAAATGGTCGGGAAACTCGGCAGCGATGCGCAGCGTGCTCCAGCCGACGCCGCAACCGGCATCGACGATCAGCGGCGCCTGCGGATTCCAGGCATCGCGCGCCGCCAGCGCCGCGGCAAAGGCTTCGCGGTTGTAATCGGCCAGCGGCTTGCGGAAAGGGTGCGCCAGGTGCCGGCGCAGCAGATCGGGCAGATCCGGGTGCGGCCCGTCCTGGGCGCTGCTGATGAAGCGCGAGTTCCCGCTCATGCGATCAGCGGCCTTTCGCACAGGATGCCTTCGGCGAGCAGCAGCGCATCGATTTCCTCGGCTGCCTTGACCGGCCGCAACCGGTCGTGCAACAGGCCGGCTTCCGGGTAGTTGCGGCGGACCAGCGCCAGCCATTGCTTGAGCCGGCCGCCCGCATGTTCGGGCAGGACCTTGCGGCGCACGCCCTGCCAGTAGGCAGCGATGCACGGCACCACCGCCGGCCAGCCGCCCAGCTCGTGGCCGCGGATGCGTTGCGCCAGCAGCGGGTCGGCCACCGCACCGCGGCCGAGCATGATGTCGGCACAGGCCGTTGCCGCCCGGCAGGCATGGTAGTCGTCGACCGTCCACACCTCGCCGTTGGCGATGATCGGAATGGCGATGGCTTCACGGATACGCGCGATCCATTCCCAGCGCGCCGGCGGCCGGTAACCATCGACCCGGGTCCGCGCATGCACGATCAGTTCGTCGATGCCGCCGGCCTGCAGCGCCTGTGCGCAAGCCACGGCCAGATTCGTATCGTCGATGCCCAAACGCATCTTGGCGGTGAATGGAATGTGTGCCGGCACCTCGGCGCGCACTGCGGCGACGATGCGCTGCAGCAATTCCGGCTCGCCGAGCAACGCCGAACCGCCGCGATGACGGAACACGGTCGGCGCCGGACAGCCGAAGTTGATATCGACGCCGGCCGGGTCCAGCGTTACCAGGCGACGCGCATTGGCCGCCATCAACTCCGGATCGGAACCGAGCAACTGCACGCGCATCGGCGTCCCCGACTCGGTCCGGCTGCCATTGAGCAATTCCGGGCAGGTACGCAGGAAAGTCTTCGCCGGCAGCACGTTGTTCGACACCCGGACGAATTCGCAAATCCCCCAGTCGTAACCGCCGACCGCCGTCAGCACGTTCCGCAACAGCGGATCGGCGAGGCCCTCCAGCGGGGCGAGGAGAATTCGGGACATCGGGAAACTTTCGGCAAATGCTTGAAAAGGCGCGCATTATAATCCCGCCCCATGTTACGCATCGTCCTCGACACCAACGTCGTCCTCGACCTCTTCCACTGGGCCAACGTGGATGCCGTCCCGATCATGGCCGCGCTGGAAGCCGGGCGCATCGAATGCCTGGTCGACGAGCGCACGCTCGACGAACTGCAGCGCGTCCTGACCTACCCGCAACTGAAGCTGACGCCGGACATGATCGCCGAGCGCTACGCCCGCTACAGCGCCCTGATCACCGTCGTTCCCGCCGGCGAAGCCGCCCCCCTGCCCCGGTGCAAGGACCGCGACGACCAGAAGTTCCTCGAACTGGCCGAACGCAGCGGCGCCGACCTGCTGGTCAGCAAGGACAAGGCGCTGCTCAAATTGCGCGGGCGTACCAAGCTGGCGTTTCGTATTGTCAAGCCGAAAGAGGCGTCGTTGTTGATCGATACGCAGGGACAATCTCCCCAATAGCGCGCTTCCATTGGCTAGGCCGGCGGGATATGCGCTATATTAGGCAAAGACGTAAAACCCTTGCCACCGCAGGATTCATCCGGAAACGGCCCGCCGAGTTTTGCCAGTGCCGCCGCCGGCCATAGTCAACCCGCTGACTTATTTCAGGAGAACCGTCATGAGCACCAAGAAAACCAAGACCCCGAACATCGATATCGGCATTGCCGAAGCCGACCGCAAGAAGATCGTCGCCGGCCTGTCCGCCCTGCTGGCCGACAGCTACACGCTGTACCTGATGACCCACAACTTCCACTGGAACGTAAAAGGCCCGCAGTTCAACAGCCTGCACAACATGTTCATGGGTCAATATACCGAGCAGTGGAACGCCCTCGACATGATCGCCGAGCGCATCCGCGCGCTGGGCTTCCCGGCACCGGGCACCTACAAGGAATTCGTCAAGCTCGCCTCGATCAAGGAAGTCGAGGGCGTACCGAGCGCCGACGACATGATCCGCCACCTGGTTGCTGCGCAGGAAGCCACCGCCCGCACCGCGCGCAAGCTGTTCCCGGTGGTCGACGCCGCCGATGACCAGCCGACCGCCGACCTGCTGACCCAGCGCCTGGAGGTCCATGAAAAGACCGCCTGGATGCTGCGCAGCCTGCTCGAAGACTGAGGCGCCAGCCTGGGCAGGATTGCGATCCTGCCCTTGTTTTTTTCGGTGCATCGATTGATTTCCGCCGGAACATCGCCATCTGACGAGACATCAAGTCAATGAAGAGAAAACGGTCATGGAAGAAAACCTGCACATCGTCTGTCCGCAATGCACCGCGGTGAATCGCGTACCGCAGGCCCGGCTACGGGAAAGCCCGGTGTGCGGCAAATGCGGACAGGCCTTGTTCACCGGGCACCCGGTGGCGTTGACCGATGCCAGCTTCGACAAAATGATCGCCCGCAACGACATCCCGGTCCTGGTCGATTTCTGGGCACCCTGGTGTGCGCCCTGCCGCATGATGGCGCCGCAGTTCGAGCAGGCGGCCGCCGATCTGGAACCGCTGGTCCGTCTGGCCAAGGTGGATACCGAAGCCGAACAGATGCTCGCCAGCCGTCATGGCATCCGCAGCATCCCGACGCTGACGCTATTCAAAGACGGCCGCGAAATCGCCCGCCAAGCCGGCGCCATGGGCGCGGCCGACATCCTGCGCTGGGTCCGCAGCAAGCTGTAAGTCGCTGCTTCGGCGGACGGGGCAAAGGGAAAACTTCGCGCCGCGTCACTCCTGCCGGCGGCGGAACACCCAGGTCTTGTCGTCGGAGGCTTCCGGCGCGAAGGCGTAACCTTCGCTGTCGAAATCCTTCAGGCCTTCCGGCGCGGTCAGCCGGTTGACCACGGCGTAGCGCGTCATCAGACCGCGCGCCTTCTTGGCGAAGAAACTGATGATCTTGTACTTGCCGCCCTTCCAGTCCTCGAACACCGGCTGGATCAGCGTTCCCTTGAGCTTGCGCCCGACCGCCGCCTTGAAATATTCCTCGGACGCCAGATTGACCACCACCGGTCGCGGCATTGCGTCGAGTTCGGCGTTGATCGCGTCGAGCAGGGTTTCGCCCCAGAAGGCGTAAAGATCCTTGCCGCTGCGGTTGGCGAATTTCGTTCCCATTTCGAGTCGATAGGGCTGCATCAGGTCGAGCGGCTTGAGGATGCCGTAGAGCCCGGAAAGGATGCGCACATGCTGCTGGGCGAAGTCGAGGTCGGCAGCGGACAGGGTCTTCGCCGACAGGCCATCGTAGACATCGCCGTCGAAGGCGAGCACGGCCTGCTTGGCGTTGTCCGGCGTAAACGGTTGCGACCACTCGGCGTAGCGGTTGAAATTGAGCAGCGCCAGTTGGTCGGAGAGATCCATCAAGTTGGCGATGTCGGCCGGCGACAGCGCGTGCAACTGGTCGATCAGCGTCTGCGAGCGATCCAGGAAAACCGGCTGCGAAAAGGTCGAAACATGCGGCGGGGTCTTGTAATCGAGCGATTTGGCGGGGGAAAGGAAGATCAGCATGACGGGAACCTGTCGGCAGTTTTGCGGTTTAACACGACGCCCGATTTTACCGGCTGTTAAAATTCCTCTTTTGCTTTTTTTGGAACACCGATGAAACGTACCCGCTTCGGTTCGCGCGACCGCCTTTCGCGCGACGCGGCAGAACTGCAACGCCTGGCCGTCGGCCTTTCCGAATCCGGCGGCAAGCTGGAAGACGCCTACTGGGAAACGCAACTCGCCGAAGCCGTGGACAACCTGCTCAAAAATGGCGGCGAAGACGACATCAACATCGCGCTCGACCGGCTGTTCGAAGCCAACCCGCGTGGCCACGACGAACTCGCCGACATGGTCGAATCGCGCGCCGAAACCCATCGCCTGGACGTTGACGGCCAGCCCTGGGAAGTCATGCTGTTCGCCGCGCCGGTGCTGGCCTGGTCGCGCTTCTCGATCGCCGCCTGCCAGTTGCCCAAGAGCTCGCTGCAGGCGCTCGCCGTGCAACTCGGCGCGCACGTCTTTGGCGGCCAGGCCAAGGTGGCGCTGGCCGACTTCCTGTTCAGCCCGGACCAGTTGCCGCGCAGCTTCTGCGACACCTGGCAACTGACCCGCGAACTCGGTGAAGCCGCGCTGGCCGGCAAGCATCTTGCCGTCGACGGCAGCCACCTGCCGGAAACCAACCGCTTCCTGTCGGATGTCCGCTACCTGATCGGCGCCATTGCCGTACCGCGCGGCAACGCCCTGTTCCGCTGGAACGAGAAGGACGGCGGCAAGGAAGATTCGCTCAAGGAATGGATCAAGCAGGGCAGCCCCAGCCTGGAACCGCTGCTCACCGGCTGCGCCTGGCAGCCGCTGCTGCCGGATGCCTATCACGCCGCCTGCCGCAACGCCGACCGCGCCTCGCGCCCGTACTCGGCCAAGGCCTCGATCGCCTTCCTGCAGACCACGCTCGGCCTGATGCCCGATGCCATCCGCGCCGTCATCGGCCCCTGTTACGACCGTCGGCTGGAGGAATACCGCGTCGGCCTCGGTCCCAAGGATGGCGAGGCGGTCTATCACGGCATCGTCTGGCCGCTGCTCGGCGGTGACGACGAGAACGCCGACATCGCCGGCGAAATCGAGGCTGCGCTGCGCGAAACCGGGGTCAAGGAAGTCCGCTTCCTCGATCACCACTTCCCGATGGAGTTCTGCGACGACTGCGGCGCGCCGATGTTCCCCAACATCGACGGCGAACTGGTCCATGCCGAAATGCCGGAACAACCGGCCGCCACCTCGCAGCATCTGCACTGATGAGCCGTAACGCCGACTGGCTGGCACGCAGTCAGGCTGCCGTCTGGCATCCGTGCACGCAGATGCGCCACCATGCCGACACGGCGTCGCCGGCGCATCTGCCGCTGCTGCCGATCGCCCGTGGCGAAGGCCCCTGGCTGATCGACTTCGACGGCCGGCGCTACCTCGACGGCATCAGCTCGTGGTGGACCAACCTGTTCGGCCACGCCGAGCCGCGCATCAACGCGGCGCTGCGCGAGCAACTGGCAACGCTCGAACACGTGATGCTGGCCGGCTTCACGCACCAGCCCGTGGTCGAACTGTCCGAGCGCCTGTCGGCGCTGACCGGCGGCTCGCTCGGCCACGCCTTCTACGCGTCCGATGGCGCTTCGGCGACCGAAATCGCGCTGAAGATGAGCTTTCATTACTGGCGCAACGTCGGCCGCCCGGAGAAGGCGGAATTCCTCTGCCTGGCCGGCAGCTACCACGGCGAGACGGTCGGCGCGCTGGCGGTCACCGACGTCGCCATTTTCAAGGACGCCTACGCGCCGCTGGTGCGCCACGCCGCGCATGTGCTGCCCACGCCCGATTTCCGTCTGGCCGAAGCCGGCGAAACGCCGGCCGACGTCGCCCGCCGCGCTGCTGCCGGCCTGGCCGACTGGCTGGAAAAGCACGGCGAACGCACCGCCGCGCTGATCGTCGAACCGCTGGTCCAGGGCGCCGCCGGCATGGCGATGTACGACCCGGAATACCTGCGCCTGGCCCGCCAGCTATGTGACCAGCACGAAGTGCACCTGATCTGCGACGAGATTGCCGTCGGTTGTGGCCGCACCGGTACTTTCTTCGCCCATGAGCAAGCGGACATCCGCCCTGACCTGATGTGCCTGTCCAAGGGCATTTCCGGCGGCTACCTGCCGCTCTCGGTGGTCCTCAGCAGCGACACCCTCTACGCCGCCTTCCTCGACGACTCGGTCGCCCGCGCCTTCCTGCACTCGCATTCCTACACCGGCAACCCACTCGCCTGCCGGGCGGCGCTGGCAACGCTCGACATCTTCGCCGAGGACGACGTGCTCGCCGCCAATCGCGACCGGTCGCGGAAAATCGGCGCCATGCTGGCGCCGCTGGCCGGCCATGCCCAAGTCAAACACCTGCGCCAGCGCGGCATGATCGCCGCCTTCGACGTCGTCAGCGACGACCCCTGTTTCTCGCGCCGCTTCTACCGCGCCGCGCTCGACCACGGCGCGTTGCTGCGACCGATCGGCAATACCGTTTACCTGATGCCGCCCTACATCGTCGGCGACGACGAGATCGCCCAACTTGGCCGCGCCATCGACGGCGCACTGGAGCGCGCACTGCGATGATCGGTCTATTCCTCAAATCCCTGCTCGGCGCGCTGGCGGTGTTGATCATCGCCCTGCTGTCGCGCTCGAAGAGTTTCTACATCGCCGGCCTGGTGCCGCTGTTTCCGACCTTCGCCCTGATCGCCCACGCCATCGTCGCCCAGGAACGCGGCATGGCCGACCTGCGCACGACGGCGCTGTTCGGCCTGTGGTCGCTGATTCCCTACGCCATCTACCTGCTCGCGGTGTTCTGGCTGAGCACCCGGCTGACGCTGTGGCCAACGCTGCTCCTGGCCACCCTCGGCTGGCTGATCGCGGCCGGCATTTTGCTGTTCGCCTGGACGCATTTCCAGCCGACGCCCTGAGACCGCCACGGCAACAGCGCCTTCGGAAAAACCGAAACGTTATGTCCGGTTTTCAGGGTGCAATCGAAGCGATGCTTGGTTAGGATAGGCACTCCACTACGTGACAAGAGGAGACGCCCATGAAAGTCAAGGCAACGATTCAACGTGGTACCCGTTATCTGTGCACCAAGATCGGTGCAGTCGTCATCGCCATCGAACAGGTGGCCATCGTCAAGGGTCTGGCGATGTGGGAAGTCGAAGGCGAAATCGCCGGCGGCATCCGCAAGCGCTTCATCGTTTCCCAGCGCAACCTGCTGCCTTTGCAGCCAGCCTAGATCACACCGGCCGGGCCGGCTTCCGTTAAAATCCGTCTCCTTTGCCCGGTTGCAAGCCGGGCCTGACATCCTGACGGATTTTCCTGGTCGGCCACATGCCTGAAACCTCATCCTCCCTGCTCGAGGGCAGCCTCGACGCAGAATTGCAGGAACTCGCTGCAGCCGGTCTGCGCCGGCAGCGGCGGACCCTGGATTCGCCTTGCGGACGCATTGCCACGGTCGATGGGCGTGAACTGCTGAACTTTGCCAGCAACGACTATCTCGGCCTGGCCGGTGACGCCGGACTGGCCCGCGCCCTCGCCGACGGCGCGCTGGACTGGGGCGCCGGCAGCGGCGCGTCGCACCTGGTCGCCGGGCATCTGCAGCCGCATGCCGACCTCGAAGCCGCGATTGCCGAATTCACCGGTTTCCCGGCCGCGCTGACCTTTTCCACCGGCTACCTGGCCAACCTGGCGGTCACACCGACCCTGGCTGGTCGCGGCGACGCGGTCTTCGCCGACAAGCTCAACCACGCCTCGCTGATCGACGCCATGCAACTGGCCAAGGCCAACGGCGCCGACGTCCACCGCTACCCGCACAACGACCTGTCGGCGCTCGAACGCCTGCTGGCAGCCAGCAACGCGCGGCGCAAAGTCGTCGTCACCGACGCCGTGTTCAGCATGGACGGCGACCTGGCGCCGCTGCCCGGCCTGTTCGCGCTGGCCGAGCGCTTCGACGCCTGGCTGGTGATCGACGACGCGCACGGTTTCGGCGTCCTCGGCGCCAAGGGTCGCGGCAGCCTGGCGCATTTCAACCTGCCCGCCGCCCCGCGCATCCTGCTGATGGGCACGCTGGGCAAGGCCGCCGGCGTCGGCGGTGCTTTCGTCGCCGGCTCGACGCGCGCCATCGACTACCTGCTGAACAAGGGGCGCAGCTACATCTTCACCACCGCCACCCCGCCGGCCATCGCCTGCGCACTGCTCGCCAGCCTGCAGCGTATCGAAAACGGCAACGCACTGCGCCAGCAATTGAACGCCAACATCGCCCGCCTGCGCGACGGTGCACGCGATCTACCCTGGACCCTGCCGGCCTCGATGACGGCCATCCAGCCGCTGATCGTCGGCGACAACCAGGCTGCCCTCGACCTGGCTCAGGCGCTGTGGGCGCGCGGCCTGTGGGTACCGGCCATCCGCCCACCCACCGTACCGCGCGGCACGGCCCGCCTGCGCATTTCCGTATCAGCGGCCCATACCGCGGACGACATCGACCGACTGGTTGCCGCCCTCAAGGAACTTGCATGAACGCATCTCTCTTCTTCCTGCCCGGCTGGGCGCTCGGGCGCGGCCCGCTGAACGCCGCCGTCGAGGCGCTGGCCGGACAATTCATCGACCTGCCCGGCTACCGCGAAACACCGCCGATCGCCGATTTCGACGCCGCCGTTGCCGACATCGCCAGCCGACTGCCGGCAGGCGCGACACTGGCCGGCTGGTCGATCGGCGCGCAACTCGCGCTGGCCATCGCCGCACGCCATCCGGACAAGGTCGGCAAGCTGCTGCTGGTCGCCGGCACCACCTCCTTCGTCCAGCGCGACGGCTGGCCGCATGCCATGGCGCCGGCGACGCTGGCCGAATTTGCCGCCGCCATCCGCGCCGACGCGGCCGGCATGCTGCCGCGCTTCGTCGGCGGCTTCAACCGGGGCGACGCGCTGGCCAAGGAAGTGACGCGCCAGATCCTCGACCTGGCCGACCCGCTGCCCGGCGCCGAAGTACTCGACACCGGCCTGAACTGGCTGCGCGACGTCGACCTGCGCACCGATGCCGCGCTGGTTCGTGCGCCGACCCTGCTGCTGCACGGCGACGCCGATCCGCTGATGCCCGCCGCTGCCGCACAGATGCTGGCTGCCCTGATCCCCGGCGCCCAACTCGAACTGCTGCCGGCCTGCGCGCACGCCCCCTTCCTCTCGCGCCCCGACGATTTCCTCGCCGCCGCCCGTCGCTTCCTGAATGACTAGACCCTCCCGGGCCCGCGTCCGCCAGTCCTTCGAACGCGCTGCCGCCACCTACGACCAGGCCGCCATCGTCCAGCGCCGCATCTGCGACCATCTGGCCGCCACCTTGCCGGCGGCCATCGACGCGCAGCGCATCCTGGATGCCGGCTGCGGCACCGGCTACGCGCATGCCTTGCTGCAACGCAGCTTCCCGGCCGCCGAGCTGTTCGCCCTCGACCTGTCGACGGCCATGCTCGAACGCGTAACCGGCAACTGCCGGCGTCTGGCCGGCGACCTCGAACGACTGCCGCTGGCCGACGCCAGCCTCGACCTCTACTGGTCCAGCCTGGCCATGCAATGGTGCGAAGCGCAGCAGGTTTTCAGCGAAGCCCGGCGGGTACTGCGCCCGGACGGGCGCCTGGCAGTCAGCACGCTGGGACCGGCGACCTTTCACGAATTGCGCACAGCCTTCGACGGCATCGACAGCCATCAGCACACACTGAGCTTCCAGTGCGCCGACGCGCTTGGCCGGCAGGCCGAACTCGCCGGCTTTGCCGACGTCCGCCTGGAAATCCGGCAGGAAACCCTGTTCTACCCCGACCTGCGCAGTCTGCTGCGCGCCGTCAAGGCCGTTGGCGCCAACCAGGTCGGCCCCGGTCGCCGGACCGGCCTGATGAGTCCCGGCACCCTGCGTCGGCTTGAAGCCGCCTATGAATGCCAACGACAAGACGATGGTATACCATTGACCTACGACATAGTTTTCATCCACGCCAGATCATGAGTTCCGCCTATTTCCTGACCGGCACCGACACCGAAGTCGGCAAGACCCACATCACCTGCGCCCTGCTGCACCGCGCCCGCCAGGCGGGACTGTCGGCGGTCGGGCTAAAACCGGTTGCCGCCGGCACCGACGCGCTGGGCGAGAACGACGACGTCCGCCGCATCCTGGCCGCCAGCAGCGTCGAACTGCCGGCCGACATCGTCAATCCCTACTGTTTCGCACCGGCCATCGCACCGCACATCGCGGCGGCCGATGTCGGGGTGGATATCGATTTCTCGCGTATCGCCGACACCGTCGGCACGGCCAGACGCCAGGCCGATCTGGTCATCGTCGAAGGCGCCGGCGGTTTCTGCGTGCCCTTCGGGATCGACCGCAACGGCGCCGATCTGGCCATGGTCCTGGGCTTGCCGGTAATCCTGGTGGTCGGCATGCGCCTGGGCTGCCTCAATCACGCGTTGCTGACGGCGGAAGCCATCGCCAATCGCGGATTGTTCATTGCCGGCTGGGTGGCCAACCGGATTGACCCGGAAATGAGCCGATTCGAGGAAAATCTCGCCACCCTGAAGGAATTGCTCGACGCGCCCCTGCTCGGGGTCGTTCCCTACGACCCGGCGGGATCGCCGGCGGCAGCGGCAAACTGCCTGAGCCTACCCGGCTGACAGGCCGCGCAAGACCTCGGCAACCTCATCGACGCGGGCCAGCAACATGTCAACCCGCCCCCGGGCATCGTCTACCTGGCCATTCTTCGCCTGATATTCCAGCGTCTGCGCCAACTCGGCCCCGAATCCGTCGGAAAAGGTCGCCAGCAGCCCCTTGATCGTGTGGGCCTCGCGCTGCAGGGCGGCGCTGTCGCCGGCAAGCGCAGTCAGCAAGGCCTGGCGGTTGTTGTCCAGTTCCGTCAGGAACATGTCCACCATCATGGCAAAGATGCCCTCATCCCCGCCCAATCGTTCGAGGATGGCCGGCTTGTCGAGTACAAAGGGATTCATGCGCGGTCTCCGTCAGCCATGGCTCATATTTTCGGGGCTTCCTCGTCGCGGAAGCGTTGCCGGACTTCGAGCGCCTCGTCCCAACCGGCAATGAAGGATTCGACACAGAGCGGGTCGAAGTGCGTGCTGCGGCCCTCTTCCAGAAAACGCATGGCGTCGTCGAGTGCCCAGGCTTTCTTGTACGGGCGCTCCGAGGTCAGGGCATCGAACACGTCGGCCACGGCAACGATGCGACCGAACAGCGGGATCGCACTGCCCTTGAGCCCGCGGGGATAACCGCTGCCGTCGTATTTTTCATGATGCGACCGGGCGATCTCGGCACCGGCCTGAAGGATTTCCGAACCGCTGTCCTTGAGCAGGTCGTAGCCCAGCATCGCATGCTGTTTCATGATGTCGAATTCCTGCAGCGACAGTTTTCCCGGCTTGAGCAGGATGTGATCGCGGATGCCGATCTTGCCGACATCGTGCAAGGGCGCTGCCTGCAGGATCAGATTGCAGGTTGCGGCGTCGAGATCGAGGCCGCGGGCGATGATTTCCGAGTAATGCGCCATGCGCTGGATGTGCGCGCCGGTTTCCGGGTCGCGGAATTCGGCGGCGCGCGAAATGCGGAAAATCAGTTCGCGTTCCCGTTCGCGGATATCGCGGGTTCGCTCGGCGACCTCGTCGGCCAGATGGGCGGCACGGTCGGCAAGAAACTTCTGGCCGGTGCGCAGCGCGAGCATGTTGCGCACGCGCGCCGAGAATTCGATGCGGTCGATGGGCTTGGTCAGGAAATCGTTGGCGCCGCCGAGCAGCGCCTCGTAGCGGACATCCTTCTGGTCGTTGGCGGTGATCATCAGCACCGGGATTTCGGTCCGTCCGTGCAAGGCGCGGAAGGCGGCGATGAACCGCAGGCCGTCCATCTCCGGCATCATGTAATCGACGATGACCAGATCCGGCACATTGCCCCGGCACCATTCCAGCGCCTTCAGCGGATGATCGAACATCACGGGTTCGCACTCGCCGAGCTTGAGCACCAGCGCCCTGATCAAGGTCAGGTTGATTTCGCTGTCGTCAATGATCAAAACCTTGTGCATTCGCCCATCCGCGCTTGTCCAAACCGCATGAAGTATATAATGCGGCGCCATGAAACTACTCTTCGATCTCTTCCCGGTCATCCTCTTTTTCGCCAGCTTCAAGTACGCCGGCGCACATCCGGAGGCCGCAGCCGGCTGGGTCGCCGGCCTGCTCGGTGGCGCCGCGGTCAATCCGGCACAAGCGCCCATCCTGCTGGCGACCATCGTTGTCATCGTGGCCACCGCCGCCCAGATCGCCTGGGTCCATTTCCGTCACGGCAAGGTCGACAAGATGCTGTGGATCAGCCTGGGCCTGGTGGTCGTTTTCGGCGGCATGACGCTGGCTTTCCAGAACGAGGCCTTCATCATGTGGAAACCGACGCTGCTCTACTGGGCCTTCGCCGGCAGCATGCTGATCGCCGCCTGGTTCATGAAGAAAAACGCCATCAAGGCCATGCTCGGCGAGCAGATGAAGCTGCCGGACGCGGTCTGGGACCGCCTCAATCTCGCGTGGATTGGCTTCTTCCTCGTCATGGGCGTACTCAACCTGGTCGTCGCCTTCAATTTCTCGACCGATACCTGGGTCAATTTCAAACTGTTCGGCGGCATGGGCCTGATGTTCGCCTTCGTGCTGGTGCAAGGCGCGATGCTGTCGAAATACATGGAAGAAGAAAAATGATGTTCTACGCAATCATCGGCGAGGACCGCCCCGGCACCCTCGAACAACGCATGGCCGCCCGCCCCGCCCACGTCGAGCGCCTGCTCGCGCTGCAGCAGGAAGGCCGTCTGCTGCTGGCCGGCCCCTGCCCGGCAATCGATTCGCCCGACCCGGGCAGCGCCGGCTTTACCGGCAGCCTGATCGTTGCCGAATTCGCCTCGCTGGCTGCCGCCAAAGACTGGGCCGACGCCGACCCCTACATCGCCGCCGGCGTGTACGAAAAAGTCACCGTCAAACCGTTCAAGAAAGTCCTGCCCGCCTGATGCACGCCGACACCCTGGCCATGCTGCGCGAGCGCCTGGCCGTACTCAAGCCCGAGTCCCTGCATATCGAAGACGAATCGCATCGCCATGCCGGCCACGCCGGCGCCCGCGACGGCGGTCATTTCCGGGTCGATATCGTGGCCAGTGTTTTTTCCGGCAAAAATACACTCGCCCGTCATCGCCTGGTGTACGATGCCGCAGGCGACCTGATGCAAGGTCGCATCCATGCCCTGGCGATCAACGCCCGGGCACCGGAAACCCCATGATTTTCGTTCAACCCCACGGAATTCCAACATGTTCAAACTGACCTCCCTGGCCGCACTGATGCTGGCCGGCAGCCTCGTTTCCGCCCCGGCCCTGGCCCAGGGCAAGCCTTTCGCCACGGTTAACGGCCAGGCCATCCCGCAATCGGTATTCAATGCCTTCATGGCCGAACAGAAGGCCCAGGGCGCACCCGATTCCGAAGAGCTGAAGAACGCCGTCAAGGAAGAACTGGTTCGCCGCGAACTGCTCTCCCAAGAAGCGAAGAAGAAAGGCCTCGACAAGAAACCCGAGATCCAGGGCCAGATCGAACTGGCACGCCAGGCCGTCCTGATCCGTGCCTTCCTCGCCGACTACGTGCGCAGCAACCCGATCACCGATGCCCAGCTGAAGGCCGAATACGACAAGATCAAGGCCTCGCTCGGCAACACCGAATACAAGGCCCGTCACATCCTGGTCGAGAAGGAAGACGACGCCAAGGCCATCATCGCCAAGCTCGACAAGGGTGAAAAATTCGCCACGCTGGCCAAGCAGTCGCTCGACCCCGGCTCCAAGGACAAGGGTGGCGAGCTCGACTGGAGCGCCCCGAACGCCTACGTCCCGCCGTTCGCCGAGGCTCTGCCCAAGCTGAAGAAGGGTGAGTACACCAAGACGCCGGTGCGCACCGACTTCGGCTTCCACGTCATCCAGCTCGACGACAGCCGCGCCCTGACGCCGCCGCCGTTCGAACAGGTCAAGCCGCAACTGCAGCAGCGCGCCGGCCAGATGCAGGTGGACAAGCTGATCAACGACCTGCGCAGCAAGGCCAAGGTCAACTAAGCCGCAATCCAGACAATGCCCGCCGCACGGCGGGCATTTTCACGACAAGCCCACACCTTGTCCAACCGTTCTCCCATCCCGGACAGCACGAGTCCCTCGCGCACCGCCCAAGCAGCCGGGCGCTGGCTGACCCGGGTCTTGTTCGTGCTGTTGCTGCTGGCTTTCGCCGGCGGCGAACAGGCCGCCCTGTTTTCCGGACTGAATGCCCGACTCGGCGACGTGCTGCTACGCTGGCACGCCATTGACCGGCAGCCACCGGCAGACATCGTCCTGATCGACATCGACCAGGCCAGCCTGGATGCGCCGGAAATGCTCGAACTCGCCGGCAACTGGCCATGGCCCCGCGCCACCCACGGCGAACTGGTCGAGTTCATCGGCAGCGCCCGTCCCGCCGCCATCGCCTTCGACCTGATCTTCAGCGAACCGGACCTGTTCCGCCCCGGCAGCGACGCCGTGCTCAGCCAGGCCATTCTCACCAATCAGGCACTGCTCCCGCTGGTTATCGCCGGCGATGGGCAGGCCACGCCATTACGCGACCTGCCTGCCGGCATCGGCGCCAGACCCGGACCGGTCGCCGACCCGCAAGCCGCCCTGCCGCTGATCGCGCCCAAGGCGATCGACCCGACGGCCTGGCAGACCGGGCTGATCAATTTCCTCGCCGACGACGACCAGATCGGCCGCCGCTACTGGATCGACTACCCTCATCGCGGCTGGACCCTGCCGTCGCTGCCCCGGCGCATCGCCGAACAGTCGGGCTGGGCCGTCCCGGCCCGCGATGCGATCGCCCTGCACTGGTATGGACATCCCTTCCAGCGCTATTCCTACCATGAGGTTTTCCTGTCGGCCTTGCGTAGCAATGGCACACCGCCCGACCTGAAGGGCAAGATCGTCATCATCGGCGCCGCTGCGCCCGGCTTGCACGACCTTCGCCCGACCCCGCTGGGCGCCACGACCCCCGGCCCCGAAATCCTCGCCACCGCCGTCGCCAACTTGCGCGACGACGACTGGCTGCGCCCGGTACCCGCGGCCTGGAACCTGGCGCTGGGAATTTCCGGGATGCTCCTGGTCGCACTGGCCTTCACCCGTCGCCCCAACCCGGTCGCCATTGCCGGCGCCCTGGCGTTGTTCAGCGCCGTCGTGGCCGGCAGTACCTGGCTGCTGCTGGACCGCAACATCCAGTGGATGCCGTTCTCGGCGCTGCTGGCGATCTGGCTGACCCTCGCGCTGGCCGCCACCGCCTCGTACCTGCGTGAACGACGGCAACGCGACCAGGCCATCCAGATGTTTGCGCGCTTCCTCGACCCGAACGTCGTACGCTCCCTGACCGACGAAGGCCGGCTGGCGCAGGCGGAAGCCAGTGCCAGCCGCGAAATCACCGTTCTCTTCTCGGACATCCGGGGATTCACGACGATTTCCGAAAGCCGCCCGCCGGAAGAGGTCGTCCGCCTGCTCAACCGCTACTTCGACATGCAGGTGGCCGCCATTTTCGAACAGGGCGGCACGCTCGACAAATTCATCGGCGACGCCATCATGGCGTTCTGGAATGCCCCCCTGGACGAGCCCGACCACGCCGTCAAGGCGGTCAGGGCGGCGCTGGCGATGAGCGATTCGCTGGCCCGCTTCCGGGATTCTCTGGGCGACTCCGACGCCCGCTTCGATATCGGCATCGGCGTACACACCGGCCCGGCCGTCGTCGGTTTTCTCGGCGCCAGTCAGCGGCTCGACTACACGGCCATCGGCGACACGGTGAACCTGGCCAGCCGCATCGAGGGCGAAACCAAGGGCGTTGCCCGCATTCTCGTCTCGCAGGCGACACGCGACGCCTGTGGTAATGTATTCGACTTCATCGACCATGGTGAGGTCACCGTCAAGGGACGTCACCAACCTGTCCGCCTGTTCGAACCCCGGGAGCGCACATGACCCGATCGCCTTTCCGCATCATTCACCAGGGCACCCTCGTCGTCGCCCTTCTTCTGGCCGGGAATGCCCTGGCCACACCGGGTACGCTGATCCGTGCCAGCGACTTGCTGGCCGATGCCTATACCGATGCCAAGAGCCTGGCCAGCCTACCCGCCGATGCCAAGCTGACCGTACTCGAGGGCAAGGGCGGCTGGAGCAAGGTTCGAACTGAAGACGGCAAGACCGGCTGGGTCCGCCTGCTCAACGTGCGTATCGCTGCCCCGGCAGGGGCCGGCGGCAACACGCTGACCGCCATCGGCAACGTCGTCCGCACCGGCACCACGAAAAGCGCGGCGACGACCGGCGCCAAGGGCCTGTCCCGCGAAAAACTGGCCCAGTCCCAGCCCAACCCGCGCGAAGTCGCCAAGCTGGACGCATTCCGCGCGAAGCCAGCCGAAATCAACCGGTTTGCCGCCGCCCGCAAGCTCAGCGCACGCGACATTCCCGAATTGCCCAACTGACCACGGCGGAGCGCAACCATGAAGCTTTTCATCATCGCCCTGAGCAGCCTGGTTTTCGCCAGCGGCTGTACCGAACAGTTACGCCGGGCCGGCATCGACGAACGACAGCTACAGGCCGTCGGCGGCGTCGCCTCGACACTGGCCCGCGCGGAAACGACACCGGCCGAAGAGGCCCAGCTTGGCCAGGCGGCAGCGGCAACCCTGCTCGGCACCGCACCGCTGGTCACCGACCGCGAAATGATGCAGTACATCAATCAGCTCGGTGGCTGGATTGCCCGGCAAACTGGCCGCAGCGACATCAACTGGCGTTTCGGCGTCATCAACAGCAGCAACGTCAACGCCTTTGCCGCGCCGGATGGCTATGTGTTCGTGACCAAGGGCCTGCTGCGTGAACTGCGCGACGAATCCGAGCTGGCCGGTGTGGTGGCGCATGAAATCGCGCATGTCGTGAAACGCCATTACGTGGTCGCGATGCGCAAGAAGGACACCTCCAACGCGCTGACCAACCTTGCCGCCACGACCGCTCAGCGCAACACCCGCAACGCCGACATCGTCGCCCAGCCGCTGGCCAACCTGGCCCAGAACCTGTATTCGTCGGGTCTGGACAAGGGCGACGAGTACGAAGCCGATCGCCTCGGCGTCGTCTATGCGGCGCGCGCCGGCTACGATCCCTACGGTCTCGTCCGGGTGATCGCCATGTATGCCGGCAACAGCAGCAACCACGACTTCGAACTGCTGTTCTCAACCCACCCCGCCCCGCAGGACCGCCTGAGCGCACTGGACAAGGCCATGGGGGAACGGCTCGATGCCTTCGAAAGCAAAAGCATCAGTGACAGCAAGTCTTTCCAGCGGATGAAGCAGAAAGCCATGCAACTGGCCGACCCGCGAAATTGAGCGCACGCACGCCAACCTTGCCCGGACGCAAACCGGCTGGGCAAGGAATAAAACGGGCAAATCGGGAAGGGAGAAGCCGTTGAGCCGGTTTGGTGCGTCGAGAGGGTTTCGAACCCCCGACCCCCGCCGTGTGAAGGCGATGCTCTACCACTGAGCTATCGACGCAAACCTGAAACAACGACCTGCTTCGCCTGTTATTCCGACATCTTGGGTGTCGGCTTTCGTTGCCGCTGAAACCGGCAGGAGACGAAGAAGAGGCGCGCATTTAACCATAAGTCGTGCAGCGGGTCAAACCGTGGTCGGCTAAAATAGCGGACTTTGTTTCCGACACGAAAATCCGATTCCAATGAAGCCTGTCCGCACCCGTTTTGCCCCCAGCCCCACCGGTTACCTGCACATCGGCGGCGCCCGCACTGCCCTGTTCTCCTGGGCCTATGCGCGCCGCCACGGGGGCCAGTTCATCCTGCGCATCGAAGACACCGATGTCGCCCGCTCGACCCCGGAAGCCGTTCAGGCCATTCTCGACGGCATGGCCTGGCTGGAGCTGACGCACGACGAAGGCCCCTTCTACCAGATGCAGCGCATGGACCGCTATCGCGAAGTGATCCAGCAGATGCTGGCGGCCGGCACCGCCTACTACTGTTACACCACCCGCGAGGAGCTCGACGCCCTGCGCGCCGAGCAGGAAGCACGCAAGGAAAAGCCCCGCTACGACGGTCGCTGGCGCCCCGAGGCAGGCAAGACCCTGCCGACGCCGCCGGCCGGCGTGCCGCCGGTGATCCGCTTCCGCAACCCCAAGGACGGCGTGGTCGCCTGGGACGATGCGGTCAAGGGACGCATCGAAATCGCCAACGCCGAACTCGACGACCTGATCATCGCCCGCGCCGACGGCACACCGACCTACAACTTCTGCGTCTGCGTCGACGACTGGGACATGGGCATCACCCACGTCATCCGCGGTGACGACCACGTCAACAACACCCCGCGCCAGATCAACATCCTGCAGGCGCTCGGTGCCGAAGTGCCGATCTACGGCCACCTGTCGATGATCCTCGGCGACGACGGCGCCAAGCTGTCCAAGCGCCACGGTGCCGTCTCGGTCATGCAGTACGACGAGGATGGCTTCCTCAAGGAAGCCGTGATCAACTACCTGGCGCGCCTGGGCTGGTCCCACGGCGACGACGAAATCTTCACCCGCGAGCAGTTCGTCGAGTGGTTCGACCTCGACCACATCACCGCTTCCGCCGCCCAGTTCAATACCGAAAAGCTGCTGTGGCTGAACCAGCACTACATGAAGCAGCTCCCGGTCGCGGAACTGGCCGCACACATCAAGCGCCGGCTGGCCGCCCGCGGTATCGACAGCGATGCCGGCCCCAGCCTGGAGAAGGCCGTCGCCCTCTACGTCGACCGCTGCAACACGCTCAACGTGCTGGCCGACGCAGTCGAGGTGTTCTACACCACGGTCACCCCGAGCGCGGAACTGCTCGCCCAGCACCTGACCGAGGAAACCCGGCCGGCGCTGGCCGATTTTTCTGCCGGGATCGCCGAAGTCGCCTGGGAGATCCCGGCGATTGCCGCCCTGATCAAGGAAACCATTGCCCGCCACGGCCTCAAGATGCCGAAACTGGCGATGCCGCTGCGTGCCATCCTGGTCGGACAGACGCAAACGCCGTCGGTCGATGCAGTGATCGAGCTGATCGGTCGCGACCGTGTACTGGCCGCCCTGAAAAAATATCTCTAAAAATCGTGAAAGGCCCTTTACAAGGGGAAAGACGCTCCCTATAATGCGGCCTTCTTTCGAGCGGGGGTATAGCTCAGCTGGGAGAGCGCTTGCATGGCATGCAAGAGGTCAGCGGTTCGATCCCGCTTACCTCCACCATAAAAGCTCGAAGGAAAGTCCGGGTCCCCATCGTCTAGAGGCCTAGGACACCGCCCTTTCACGGCGGTAACTGGGGTTCGAATCCCCATGGGGATGCCAAAGGTTTTGGTGCGGAGTGGTAGTTCAGTTGGTTAGAATACCGGCCTGTCACGCCGGGGGTCGCGGGTTCGAGCCCCGTCCACTCCGCCAATTTACAAATCCGGTTGATCCGGTTTGTTTTCTGCCAGTCGCGACGGCGACGGCATGAAGCAAAGATTCGGCTGTCTCTCTGAACTGGGGGTATAGCTC